>DASYXG010000147.1:0-16719 GCA_035935235.1 Allostellaceae bacterium | reverse complement strand
CACCCATCAGCGCCCGCGCGCCAAAGAACTGCCAGACATTCGCCGACAGCCCCATCAACGCGGCGAAGAACCCGACCGCAAGGCTGGAGCGGATCAGCATCAATTTGCGGCCATGCGTGTCGGCGACCCGCCCCCACAGCGGCGAGGCGAAGGCGGCGATGAACGAGGTGATGCCGCTGAGGATGCCGGCCCAGATGTCGATGCCCGCTTCGGTCTTGACCCCGAGCTCGGGCAGGAAAAGCGGCATGATCGGCGTCAGCATCGAGAAGGCCATCGTCATCACGAACTGGATGGCGACCATCGCCCACAGAGTTTGCTGCCAATGCGCCGCCGCGCCGATTTCTTCGGCGTCCGTCCTCTCAGTCTCGCCGGCCCGCAGTTCGGCCATGCTCTGGAATACCCCTGGCAAGCTTGTGGAGTGTAACGCCTCCCGGCATGATCGTGGCGATGCAAGGAGTGTGCAGGACATGAAGTTCGGGATTTTCTACGAGCTGCAGATGCCGCGGCCGTGGGTCGCCGATGGCGAATTGACCCTCTATCAGAACGCGCTCGACCAGGTCGAACTCGCCGATCGGCTTGGCTACGACTTCGCCTGGGAGGTTGAGCACCACTTCCTCGAGGAGTATTCGCACTCGCCGGCGCCGGAGGTATTCCTCGCCGCTGCCTCACAGCGCACCAAGAATATCCGCCTCGCCCACGGCATCATGCAGCTGACGACCACGCACCCGGCGCGCTGCGCCGAGCGCATCGGGGCGCTCGATCTGGTCAGCCGTGGCCGGGTCGAATTTGGCACTGGCGAGAGCGCCAGCTCGACCGAGCTGGAGCCGTTTGGCGTCGACTACGGCGAGAAGCGCGCCAAATGGGAAGAGGCGATCCGCGCGATCATCCCGATGTTCAAGGATGGCGGCTGCGAGCACCATGGCCGCTTCTTCGACATGCCACTGCGCAATGTGCTGCCGAAGCCCACCCAGAAGCCGCACCCGCCGATATGGGTCGCCTGTTCGGCGCTGGAGACGATCGAAATGGCTGGGCGGCGCGGCCTCGGTGCGCTCGCGTTTCAGTTCCTTTCGGCAGACGCGGCCCACGCCTGGGTGCACGCCTATTACAACGCGTTCGTGAAGCGCCAGGCCAAGCTGGCCGATTACCAGGTCAACCCGAACATCGCGCTGACCAGCTACTTCATGTGCGCCGAGACCGACGAGGAGGCGCGCCGCCGCGCCGACGGCATCCCGTTCTTTCAGTTTGCGCTGCGCTTCTACGGCCAGAGCGCGACCCGCGAGCGGCCGGCGCCCGGCACGGTCAACCTCTGGGACGAGTACGAGAAGTGGAAGCGCGAATATCCCGAAGCGCTGGACCGCGCGCTGCGCGGCGGTCTGATCGGCTCGCCCGAGACAATCCGGCGCAAGTTGCGCCGCTTTGAGACCTCGCACATCGACCAGGTCATCCTGCTCAATCAGGCTGGTAAGAACACGCACGAGCACATCTGCGAAAGCCTCGACCTCTTTGCCCGCGAGGTGATGCCCGAGTTCCACGCCAACATCGCCGAGCAGGACGCGTGGAAGCAGAAGGTGCTGGCCGGCGAGATCGAACTCGAAGAGATCGATACCGAGCCCTTCCGCGACCGCTACGGCCCCAATTCGGTGCAGCTGCGCCCGGCGATTGGCCCGCAGGCGGCGGCATGACGCTTCCCGCCCTCTCGCTCGTCGCCGTGCCGGGCCGACGCCTTGCCACCCTGGAGCTGGCGCGCGAGATCGAGCGGCGCGGTTTCGCCGGCATCTATGTGCCGAGCATCTTCAGCAACATGGCGCAGTGCGTGGCGCTGGCGATGGCGACGACGAGCATCCGCTTCGCCACCGCGATCGCGCCGATCTACGGTCGGGTCACCGAGGATTTCGCTCAGGCCACGGCGTATATCCATGAGGTGTCTGGTGGGCGGTTTGCCTTTGGCATCGGTGTGGCGCACGGCCCGAGCCATATCCGCATGGGGGTGACCCCCGGCAAGCCACTCGGCGATATCCGCGCCTTTGTCGAGAAAATGCATTCGTTCGAGGGTATCGGGCCGGTGCCGCCGATCATCCTCGCCGCGCTCAGGAAGCGCATGGTCGCGCTCGCCGGCGAGATCGCCGAAGGGCTGATCTTCGCCAATGCCAGCCGCTCGCACATGCGGGACTCGCTGTCGGTGTTGCCGGCGGCGAAGCGCGCCGACCCCGATTTCCTCGTCGCCAACATGATCCCGACCTGCATTGCCGACGATGTCGAGGCCGCGAAGGCGGTCAACCGGCGCACCCTGACCCGCTACACGATGCTGCCAAACTATCGCAATTACTGGAAGGAAGCTGGCTACGTCGCCGAGATGACCGCGATCGAGGCCGCGGTCGCCGAGGGCCGCCAGGCCGACATTCCCTCGCTGATGAGCGACACATGGCTTGGCGATGCGACCTTGTTTGGCTCGGCCACGCAGGTGCGCGACGGGATTGATGCCTGGCACGAGGCCGGGGTAACCACGCCGGTCATCGTCCCGTCTTCGGCCTCGGGCAATCAGTTCAAGGCGGTCGAGGAGCTGTTTGCGGCGTACGCGTAAGGAGGGCCTACCGCTCGCGCATCTTCGGGTCGAGCTCGTCGCGCAGCGCGTCACCGAACAGATTGATGCCGAAGACGGTCAGCATGATCGCCAGGCCCGGGAAGATCGCGATCCACGGCGCGGTCGAGGCGTATTCCTCGGCGCCGCCCTGCAGCATCAGGCCCCAGGCCGCGACCGGCTCCTGCACTCCGAGCCCGAGATAGGACAGCGACGCCTCGGCGAGGATCGCCTGGCCGACGAACGAGGTCAGCATGATGAGGAACGGCGCCACCACGTTCGGCACCATATGGTTGAGGATGATCCGCGAGTGGCTGTAGCCAAGCGCGCGCGCGGCGTCGACATAGGGTACCTCGCGGATCGCCAGCGCGCTCGACCGCACCACCCGAGCGCAGCGCGGGATCAGCGGGATGGTGATGGCGATGATAACGTTCTGCACCCCGGTGCCGAAGATCGACACCACCGCCAGCGCCATGATGATCAGCGGGAACGACATGACGATATCGAGGATGCGCTGTAGCAGGAGATCGACGCGCCCGCCGAAATAGGCGCTGCCGACGCCTAGAACGAGACCGCTGAACCCGCCGACGACGGCCGAGGTCATGCCGACGATAAAGGCGGTGCGCGCGCCGAACAGGATGCGCGAGAGGATGTCGCGACCGAGCTGGTCGGTGCCAAGCCAATGCGCCCAGCTCGGCGCCTCGGTCATCGCGGCGAAATCGTTGGAGGTCGGGTTGTACGGGGCGATCCAGTCGGCGGTGATCCCGGCGATCCCGAAGATCGCGACCAGGACGATGCCGATCATGCCGACCGGTTGGCGGACAAAGAAGCGTTTGACGGCGCTCCAGATCCCGCGCGGTGCGACATAGCCGTCGTCGGCGAAGACGGCGGCGCCGGTCGGGGTCGGGGCGATGTCGGTCATCGTAGCAGCCCTATCTCAAGCGAATGCGCGGGTCGAGCCACGCGTAGAAAAGATCGACGACGAGATTGCTCAGCACGGCGAGGGTCACGGTCAGCATGACCAACGCCTGGGTCAGCGTGTAGTCCTGGTTCTGCACCGCCTGCACCATCAACCGGCCGATGCCGTTCAGATTGAACACCTGCTCGGTCACCACGAGGCCGCCGATGAGAAAGGCGAACTCGATGCCGATCACGGTCACAACAGGCAACAGCGCGTTCTTGAGGGCATGCCGGTTGATGACGATCTTTTCGAGCAACCCCTTCGCGCGCGCGGTGCGGATATAATCTTCGCGCAGCACCTCCAGCATCGCCGAGCGGGTCATCCGCATTGACACCGCCGCATAGCGGTAGCCGACGGTGATCGCCGGCAGCATCACAATCGACAAGTTACGGACCGGGTCCTTCCAGATCGGCACGTAATCGATCGACGGCATCCACGGATGTCCGGTGATCGCCTGGCTCACATCCAGCACCAACAGGATCGAGATGATGCCGAGCCAAAAGGCGGGTGTCGCGATCCCCGCGATCGAGAAAGTGCGGACGGCGAGATCGATCCAGCTGTTCTGCTTCAAGGCCGAGATCGTGCCGAGCGGAATGGCGATCGAAATCGCGATCAAGGTCGCCATCACCGCGACTTCGAGCGAGATCGGGAAGCGCGTGGCGATCTCCTGGATCACCGGCTTTCCCGACCACATCGAAATGCCGAAATCGCCGCGCGCCAAGCCCCAGAGGAAATTCCAGAACTGCAGCAGCCAGGGTTTGTCGATGCCGATTTCGGCGTGGCAGGCGGCGAGCGCCTGGGTCGAAAAGGTGGTCCCGCCCGAACCGAGCCGCACGAGGCAGATATCGCCGGGGATCAGCCGCATCAAAATGAACACCAGCGCCGCCGCTCCCAAGAGCGTCGGGATCACCAACAACAGCCGGCTGACAATGTAACGGTGCATCGCCTTCGTTCGCTCTCCCTCTCGACCGGCCGTTCTACTGGTCGAGCCAGATCGTCGCCAAGTCCTGATTGATGTAATGGCTAGGGCTGATCTTCCAGCCTTTTAAATAAGAGCGGTATGGCACGATCCGATACCACCACGCCATCATAACCTTGTGAGCCTGCGTATCCATCACATGCTTGGTGAATTGAAACATCGCCGCATGCTGCTTGGCAGGATCGATTTCGTGCAGAGCCTTGTTGTAGAGGTCCATCTCTTCAGGATCTTCATAATTGCCGTAATTCTGCTCGCTGACCGAGGTCGGCAGATATGGCTGCACATCGATCAGCGGGTTGACGACGCTGTGGCAATTGGCCTGCAGATCGACGGCGAAATTGCCGCTGCGTTCGGCCTCGAACCAGGGGCCGGTCGGCAGCACTTTCTGGGTCGCCTTGACCCCGATCTTGCTCCAATCGTCGACCGCCCAAATGCCGACGAACTTATAGGGTTGGTCGACCGCCCGGTTGAGCAGCTCGAAGGTCAGGTTTTCTTGACCCGCCTCCTTGAGCAGTCGCTTGGCCTCGGCGCGCGACTTCTCGATGTCGGCCCCGAACCCGGCGATGCTCGTCAGCTCGTCCTTGTTGGGCGCGAGCGGCGATCCGGGGAAAACGATGCTGCCGACGGTCTTGACGTCGGCGATCTTCGACAATGCCGGCGCGCTGCCCCAGCGATCGATCGCCAAGGTTAGCGCGCGCCGGACCCGCACGTCATCGAACGGCTTCACCTTCTCGTTGATGGTGACAACGCTGCCGCAGTTCCAATCGCTCTCTTGCACCGCGATCTTGTCGCCGAGCGCTCCGACCAATTCGTCGCGCGCCGAGGGCGGGAAGCCGCGGAATTCGATCGCGGCCCGGTCGGCGCGCAGCGCGTCGATCCGGGTCGCCTGCTTCGCCGCGAAGATGCCGATGAAGCCGTCGAGATAAGGCAGTCCCGCATGGTAATAGTCCGGGTTGCGGACGCCCTTGATCGATTGACCGATTTCGTAGCCGGCAAACTTGAACGGGCCGGACCCCATGATGTTCTTCTCGTACCAATGGGGGTCCTTGTCGAGGATCGCTTTCTCGTAGATCCAGGCAAAGGGGTCGGCGAGCGCCGGCAGGAACGCTGTCGTTGCGTATTTGAGGTGGAAAACCACGGTCGTCGCATCCGTGGCCTCGACCTTGTCGACCATCATGAAGTTGGCCTGGCGCGGGCTCAAAAGGCCCTCGTCGGGAAACATGATCTCCTGCCAGCTCTTGGCGACATCGTAGGCGGTGAGCGGCGAGCCGTCGTGAAACTTGACGCCGCTGAGAATTTTGAAGGTGTAGGTCTTGCCGTCATCGGTCGGCTGCGGCATCGCGGTGCATAGGTCGCAGACGAAATCTGTCGTCGATGATGGGTTCTCGGGGTTGATCCGTATCAACACGCTGTAAAAGGGCGCAGCGGTGTGGATCGTCGCATAGGTCGTCTCGCGGTGGCCGTCGAGGCTCGGCGGCGCGTCCGATGGGATCATGTAGGTGAGTGTGCCGCCGTGTTTCGGCGTATCGGCTTGTCCCAATCCGGCGCCGAGAACGAGCGCCGCTCCGGCGATTGCCAGTCGCATGACAAGGTGCATTGCCGCCTCCCGATGCGCGGTCCACCGCTACGACCGCGCTATTTGTCGAGCCAGATCGTCGCCAGATCCTGGTTGACGTAATGGCTGGGGCCGATCTTCCAGCCCTTGACGTAGGCGCGGTACGGCACGATCCGTTGCCACCACAGCAGGAAGATGCCGTGCGCCTGCTCGTCGAGCACGTATTTGTTGAACTCGAGCAGGAGTGCCTTCTGCTTGGCCTTGTCGAGTTCGCGCAACATCTGATTGTACAGGTCGACTTCGTGCTCGTCCTCGAAATTGCCGTAGTTCCCCGCGGAGATCGTGTGCGGCAAGTACTTGCCGACATCGGCGAGCGGGTTGACCACGTTCTGGCAATTGCCTTCGACAGTTACGTCGAAATCCTCGGCACGCATTGCCGCGAACCATGGGCCGGTGGGCAGCACTTTTTGGGTGACGTGAACCCCGATCTTCGCCCACTGATCGACCACCCAGATTCCGTAATATTTGTAGGGCTGATCGGTCGACCGGTTGAGCAGCGTGAAAGTCAGATTTTCCTGGCCCGCCTCCTTTAGCAGGCGCCGTGCCTCGGCCCGCGATTTCTCGATATCGGGCCAATAGCCGGCGATCTGCTGCAGCTCATCTTTGCTCGGCGCCAACGGCGAACCCGGAAAGGTGAGCCCGCCGACCGTGTGGACGATCGCGATCTTGGAAAGATCGGCGGCGCTGCCCCAGCGGTCGATCGCCAGGGTCAGCGCGCGACGTACGCGCACATCGTCGAACGGCTTTTTCTTATGATTCGGGGTGATGAGCCCGCCGCAGTTCCAGTCGCTGGTCTGCACCGCGAGCTGGTCGCCGAGCGCCTGCTTCAGCTCATCGCGCACCGTTGGTGGAAAACCGCGAAACTCGATCGCCGCCTGATCGCTGCGGATCGCCTCGACGCGCGTCACCTGCTTATCGGCGAAGACGCCCTTGATGCCGTCGAGATAGGGCAGGCCGGCATGATAGTAGTCCGGGTTGCGTACCCCCTCGATCGACTGGCCCGTCTCGTAATTGACGAACTTGAAGGGGCCGGAACCCATGATGTTCTTTTCGTACCAATGGATGTCCTGGTCGAGCTTCGCCTTGCTGTAGATCCAGGCATACGGGTCGGCCAGCGCCGGGATAAATGCATCGGTAGCGTATTTGAGGCGGAAGACGATCGTCTGCGGGTCGGGAGCCTCGATCTTGTCGACCATCACGAAATTGCTCTGGCGCGGGCTGACGACCCCCTCGGGCGGGAAGATGATCTTGTTCCATGAGGCCAGAATATCGGCCGAGGTTAGGGGGGTGCCGTCATGGAACTTGACCCCGGTGCGGATCTTGAAGGTCCACGTCTTGCCGTTGTCGGTCGGCGTCGGCATCTCGGTGCAAAGGTCGCACACCATATCCGGCGAGCTCGGGTCCATCGGGTTGGCGCGGATCAGCGTCGAATAGAATGGGGCCGCGGCGTGGATCGTCGCGTAGGTTTCCTCGCGCTGCGCGTCGAAGCTGGGCGGCGCGTCGGCTGGGATCATGTAGACGAGCGTCCCGCCCCGCTTGGGCGTATCCTCGGCCAAGGCCGGCAGCGCGATCGTCAACGCCAGCCCTGCGGCGCAAACGGCGCGCCACCACAATGTCCTTCGCATTTCCTTGCTCCCCGTTCGCTGCGCTTGCTTGCTATTTCCGCCGGTCTATTTGTCGAGCCAGATTGTCGCCAAATCCTGGTTGAGGAAGTGGCTTGGGCTGATCTTCCACCCTTTCACATAAGAGCGGTACGGAACAATCCGATACCAGAAGGTCAGCGGCAATTCGTGTGCCTGAGTGTCGATTACGTATTTCTCGAAATCGCGCATCAACACCCGCTGCTTCGCCGGGTCGGGCTCGTGCAGCATCTTTTGGTAAAGGTCGATTTCCGCCTGGTCGTCATAGCCGCCGTAATTCTCGGTGAACACGGTGTGTGGCAGGTACTTGCTGACGTCGAGCACCGGGTTGACGACGCTCTGGCAATTCGCCTCCATCGTCACGTCGAAGGTGCCATTGCGCATGTTCTCGAACCACGGTCCCGTCGGTACGACCTTTTGCGTCACGTGGACGCCAATCTTGCTCCACTCGTCGACGACGAACGTGCCGATGTATTTGAACGGCTGGTCGACGTCGCGGTTGAGCAGTTCGAAGGTCAAATTGTCCGCGCCGGCCTCATGCAATAGCCGTTTGGCCTCGGCGCGTGACTTCTCAATGTCAGGCCAGAACCCGGCGAGTTGTTGCAGCTCATCCTTGGTCGCGGCGAGCGGCGAGCCGGGGAAGACGATGCCGCCGACGGTGTGCACGATCGCGATTTTCGACAGCGCCGGACCACCCTTCCACTGATCGATCGCCAGCGACAGGGCGCGGCGCACCCGGACGTCGTCGAACGGCTTTTTCTTGTGGTTGTAAGTGACCAGGTTGCCGCAGTTCCAGTCGCTCTCCTGCACGGTGATCTGCTCGCCCAATTCCTTGATCAGCTGGTCGCGCGCCGACGGCGGCTCGCTGCGGAACTCCATGGCCGCCTGGTCTGAGCGGATCGCGTCGATCCGCGTCGCCAGTTTCGGCGCGTAGATCCCGACGAAGCCGTCGAGATAGGGCAAGCCCTTGCGATAGTAGTCGGGGTTGCGCTCGCCCTTGATCGATTGCCCCGCCTCATAGCTGACGAACTTGAACGGGCCGGAGCCCATCACGTTCTTCTCGTACCAGTGCGGGTCCTTTTCGAGGATCGCCTTCTCGTAGATAAAAGCGAACGGGTCGGCGAGCGCCGGCAGGAACGTCGTCGTCGCGAATTTGAGGTGGAAGACCACTGTCGAGGGGTCGGGCGCCTCGATCTTGTCGACCATCTGGTAAAAGGCTTGCCGGGCGCTGGTCTTGCCCGCGGGCGGGCTGACGATCTCCTGCCAGCTCGCCGCGACATCGGCCGCGGTGAGCGGCGTGCCATCGGTGAATTTGACTCCGCTGAGAATCTTGAATGTGTAGGTCTTGCCGTCGTCGGTCGGCGCCGGCAATTCGGTGCACAGATCGCAGACGAAATCGGTCGTCGAGGACGGGTTCTCCGGGTTGATGCGGATCAGCACGCTATAGAATGGCGCCATCGCATGGATCGTCGCGTAGGTCGCTTCGCGATGGCCATCGAAGCTCGGCGGCGCGTCCGCCGGGATCAGATAGGTGAGGGTGCCGCCGCGCTTGGGCGTGCCGTCGGCAAATGTCGCCGGGGTGGCGAGGAGCATAAGCCCGGCGGCGAGCGCCGCCACTCCCGGTAATTCCCCTCGCATGTTCTCCTCCCTTCGTCTGCCCGTCCGCTACTGGTCGAGCCAGATCCGCGCCAGGTCCTGATTGATGAAGTGCGTCGGTGCGATCTTGAACCCCTTGACGTAGGAGCGGTAGGGCACGATGCGGTGCCACCACAGCCCAAACATCGCATGCGCCTGGGTGTCGAGCATGTAGGTCTCGAACGCCCGCATCGCCGCGCGCTGTTTCGACTGGTCGGTCTCGTGCAGCATTGCGTCGTAGAGCTCGACCGCGTGCTTGTCGTCGTAGCGGGCGTAGTTCTCGGCGTCGACCGCGGAGGGCAGGAATTTCTGGATATCCATCACTGGGTTGACGATGCCGTAGCCAGGCGCCTCGACGACGACGTCGAAATCGCCCTTGCGCATCGCCTCAAACCACGGGCCGGTCGGGACGACCCTTTGGGTGACGTGGAGACCGATCTTGTTCCACTGATCGATCAGCCAGGTGGCGACGTATTTATAGGGCTGGTCGACATTGCGGTTGAGCAGCTCGAAGGACAGTCCCTCCGCTCCCGCTTCCTTGAGCAGCCGCTTCGCTTCGGCGCGCGATTTCTCGATATCGGGCCAGTAGCCGGCGATCTGCTGCAGCTCGTCCTTGGTGGCGGCGAGTGGCGAGCCGGGAAAGACGATGCCGCCAACCGTCTGCACGATCGCGACCTTCGATAGCGGTGGCGCGCCGCCCCAGCGGTCGATCGCCAAGGTCAGCGCGCGCCGGACGCGCACGTCATCGAATGGCTTCTTCTCGTGGTTCACCGTGATTGCGCTGCCGACATCCCAGTCGCCTTCCTGCACTGCGAGCTTGTCGCCGAGCGCGGCGACAAGCTCGTCGCGCGAGGAGGGCGGCATGCCACGGAATTCGATCCCGGCGCGGTCGCTGCGGATCGCGTCGACCCGGGTCGCCTGTTTGTCGGCGTAAATCGCGACAAAGCCGTCGAGGTAGGGCAGCTTGGGGTCGTAATAGTCGGGATTGCGCGCACCCTTAACCGATTGGCCGGTCTCGTAGGCGACGAACTTGAAGGGGCCAGTCCCCATCACGTTCTTCTCGTACCAATGCGGGTCCTTATCGAGGATCGCCTTCTGGTAGACCCAGTTGAACGGGCTGGCGATCGCCGGCAGAAACGCCTCGGTGGCGAATTTGAGGTGGAAGACGACGGTTTGCGGATCGGTTGCCTCGACCTTGTCGACCATCATGAAGTTGCTGACGCGGGCGCTCAGCACACCCGGCGGCGGGAAAATAAGCTCGTTGAAGGTCGCGGCGACGTCATCGGCGGTTAGGATCGAGCCGTCATGCCATTTGACGCCCTGGCGGATTTTGAAGGTCCAGGTCTTGCCGTCGTCAGCCGGCTTCGGCATCTCGGTGCAAAGATCGCAAACGATGTCGGTGGTCGAGGTCGAATTGTCCGGGTTGATGCGCACGAGCAGGCTGTAGAACGGCGCGAAGGCGTGCACGGTGGCGAAGGTGCTCTCCTTGTGACCGTCGAAGCTCGGCGGCGCGTCGGCCGGTATCAGATAGGTGAGAGTGCCGCCCCGCTTCGGCGCCTCGTCTGCGGCGGCGGGCAGTACCGACACCAGGAAGAGCGCGGCGGCAAGGGCCGCCGCTCGCCGTAGCCTCAAACCCATCTTCCTCCCCCGTCCGTTTTTGCTGGGCTGGCTGCGTTTACTTGTCGAGCCAGATCGTCGCCAAATCCACGTTGATGTAGTGGCTGGGGCTGATCTTCCAGCCTTTGACGTAGGACCGGTAGGGCATGATCCGGTTCCACCAGATGAGCTGCGTCGCGTGCGCCTGGGTATCCATGACGTACTTTTCGAACGCGACCATCTCGGTGTGCTGCTTTTCCGGGTCGGTTTCGTGCAGGAGCTTGTCGTAGAGAGCGGTCTCCTGTTCATCCGGAACGCTGCCCATGTTCTCGGCGCTGCCCGGCAGGAAGGGCTGAACGTCGAGCAGCGGGTTCACCACGCTGTGGCAGATCGGATAGTGCACGACGGCGAAGTCGCCAGAGCGCATCGCCGCAAACCAGGGCCCCGTCGGCACCACTTTCTGGGTCACCTTGACGCCGATCTTCGACCACTGATCGACCAGCCAGATGCCGATAAATTTGTAAGGCTGATCGACGTCTCGGTTAAGCAGCTCGAAGCTGAGATTGTCGGCGCCGGCTTCGTGCAGGAGCCGCTTGGCCTCGGCCCGTGACTTCTCGATGTCCGGCCAGAACCCGGCCATCGATGACAATTCATCCTTGTTCGCGGCGAGCGGCGAGCCCGGGAAGACGATGCCGCCGACTGTCTTGACGATGGCGATCTTGGCCAGGGCCGGAGCCGTGCCCCAACGATCAAGCGCCAGGCTCAGCGCGCGGCGGACGCGAGGATCGTCGAACGGCTTTTTCTTCTCGTTGAAGAATATGTCGCTGCCGCAGTTCCAGTCGCCCTCCTGAACCGTGATTTGGTCGCCCAGCGCTTGCCTCAGTTCGTCAGCGGCGGAAGGCGGCAGGCCGCGGAACTCGATCGCCGCCTGATCGGAACGGATCGCGGCGACGCGGGTCGCTTCCTTTGGCGCATAGATACCGACGAAGCCATCCAAGTATGGCAGTCCCTTGTGATAGTAATTCGGGTTACGTTCGCCCTTGATCGACTGACCAGCTTCGTAGTTGACAAAATTAAAGGGGCCGGACCCCATCACGTTCTTTTCGTACCAGTGCGGCCCCTTGCTTGGGTCGTCGAGGATTTTCTTTTCGTAGACGTAGGCGAAGGGGTCGGCGAGAGCCGGGAGAAAGGCGCCGGTTGCGAATTTCAGGTGAAAAACGACGGTTGTGTCGTCGGTAGCCTCGATTTTCTCGATGAGGTCGCGGTAGTTGCTGCCGCGCGCGCTCAGCACGCCCTCGGGCGGGAAGGTGATCTCATTCCAGCTCGCGGCCACGTCCCGGGCGGTCAGCGGGTTGCCATCCTGGAACTTGACCCCAGTGAGTATCTTGAACGTATAGGTCTTGCCGTCATCGGTCGGCTTTGGGATTTCGGTGCAAAGATCGCAGACGAAATCGGTGGTCGAGGACGGGTTCTCCGGGTTGATCCGGATCAGCACGCTGTAGAACGGCGAGACCGAATGGATCGTCGCATAGGTCTCCTCGCGGTGGCCGTCGAAACTTGGCGGCGCATCGGCCGGGATCATGTAGGTGAGGATGCCGCCGCGCTTTGGGGTGTCGTCGGCCGCAGCCGGCAGCACCGGGGCGGCGAGAGCCAGGCCGAGACCGGCTGCCATAAGAACTCGCTGCGTCTTCATCACTGTTCCTTCCCTACCAACACTTCGTCGGCTGACGATTTTTAAGAAACCTGGTCGCACGCGACCCAGTGTCCCGGCCGCAACTCCCGCAACTCGGGGATGACTTGATGGCATGTCTCGACCGCGATCGGGCAGCGTGGGTGAAACACGCAGCCTGCGGGTGGGTTGATCGGGCTCGGCACCTCGCCCGACAGCGGCTGGAAGGTGCGGTCGGCCTCGACCATCGGGTCGGGCACCGGCACCGCCGCCAATAGCGCCTTGGTATAGGGGTGGAGTGGGTTGTCGAAGACCTCGTCG
Organism: Allostellaceae bacterium; assembly: GCA_035935235.1. Classification (GTDB taxonomy): domain Bacteria; phylum Pseudomonadota; class Alphaproteobacteria; order ATCC43930; family CGMCC-115725; genus DATARH01. The sequence continues at coordinate 3,725 of DASYXG010000147.1, read as the reverse complement.
CACTCGGCGAGCTCGACGACGTGCCCGAGATACATTACCGCGACGCGCTGGCACAGATGCCGCACTACGCTGAGGTCGTGAGCGATGAAAAGGTAGGTGAGGTTGAACTTTTCGCGCAAATCCTCGAGCAGGTTGATGATCTGCGCCTGGATCGACACGTCGAGCGCCGATACTGCCTCGTCGCAGACGATAAACTCCGGGTCGACCGCGAGGGCCCGAGCGATGCCGACGCGCTGGCGCTGGCCGCCCGACATCTCGTGCGGATAGCGGTCGGCGAAATTGGGGTTGAGCCCGCAGGTCGACAACAGCTCGCGGACTCGCGCGTCGCGGCGTTTCGCGTCCGGCTCGATGCCGTGCACCCGCATCGGCTCGCTGAGGATCGAGCCGACCTTCTGACGCGGGTTCAGCGAGCTGTAAGGGTCTTGGAAGATGACCTGGATGCGCCGCCGCAACCCGACCAGCGAGCGGCGGTCGAGGCCGGCGATATCGACCCCGTCATAGAGGATCGCGCCCTCGGTCGGTTTTTCGAGGCGCAAGATGCAGCGGCCCATCGTTGTTTTGCCACAGCCGCTCTCCCCGACCAGGCCGAGTGTCTCGCCGCGGCGGATCGTCAGGTTCACCCCGTCGACCGCCTTGACCTCGCCGATCTTGCGGGTGGCGATGATTCCTTCGGTGATCGGGAAGTGCATCTTGAGGCCGCGTACCTCGAGCAGCGGCCGCTCCGCGCTCTCCACCGCGGTCATGCCACCGCCTCCGGTTCCGCTTCGAGCGACACCTCGCCGCTGCGGAAGCAGGCGGCGAGCTGGCCGTTGTCGCCCACCGGTTCGAGCGGCGGCGCCTCGATCGCGCAGCGCTCAACCGCGAAGCGGCAGCGCGGCCGGAACGAGCAACCCGCGCCGAGCCGGGTGAGATCGGGCGGCGAGCCCTCGATGGGATCGAGCCGTGCCTGGCGCGGCCGGTCGAGCCGCGGCACCGATTTCAGCAGCGCCATGGTGTAGGGATGATGCGGCGTGTGATAGATCGACGCGGCGCTGCCGCTTTCGACGATGCGTCCGGCATACATCACGTTCACCCGGTGCGCGTAGCGCGCGACGATCCCGAGATTATGGGTGATGACGATCAGCGCGACGCCGAGGCGGCGCGTAAGGCTCTGCATCAATTCGAGGATTTGCGCCTGGATCGTCACGTCGAGCGCGGTGGTCGGTTCGTCGGCGATGATCAGCTTCGGCTCGCAGGCCAGCGCGATCGCGATCATCACCCGCTGGCGCATCCCGCCCGAGAGCTGGTGCGGATACTGCTTGAGCCGCCGATGCGCGTCGCCGATGCCGACAAGGCCCATCAGCTCGACCGCGCGCTTTTCGGCGGCGGCGCGGTCGGTGCCGCGATGTTGTTCGAGCATCTCGGTGATCTGCCGGCCGATCGACAGCACCGGGTTGAGTGAGGTCATCGGCTCCTGAAACACCATGCCGATCTCGCCGCCCCGCACCTCGCGCATGTCGTCGTCGGACAGCTGCATCAGGTCGCGGCCGTTGAATATCACTTCGCCGGAGACGATGCGTCCCGGCGGGCTCGGGATCAGGCGCAGGATCGATAGCGCGCCCACCGATTTGCCCGAGCCGCTTTCACCGACGACCGCGACCGTCTCGCCGGGATCGACGCTGTACGAGATGCCGTCGACCGCGCGCACGATACCGGCGCCGGTGCGAAACTCGGTGCGCAGGTTGCGGACTTCCAAAAGCGGCGGCAACGGCGATTCTCTCCCTAAAACCTTACGCAAGGCTGACAAGATTTTTCTCGTTGCGGCGTTGGTAGCGGTTGCCGTGCCAGGGTGTCAATCGCGCAACCCGCCGCGGCGATGGCGTCTTCCGACGGCGGCCCGGTTTTTGCTCTCCGAAAGCGGGTCGGCGGACACGCCGCCATTTTGTCACGATGACCCGGTACATGCTGCCAGCCGGGCGAACCGCCGAGATAGTTAGTCCGGCGCGCCCAGAAAACCCGCCAGGGACGAAGCGACCTCCTGAAGACGTGGCAATGCGCGCGAACAGGAGGGCTGAATGGCGGAAAATTATGGCAATGACGGCGCGACCCTGGCCTCGTCTATCGGTGAGCCGCCGGTAGGGGTGAGTAGCAATCGATCCGAGTTCATTCCCAGATTTTTGGATATCGCCAGGAAGCAGCAGGTTCTCATATCACTGCTCTTGTTGAATTTCAGCGCGCTCGCGTTTGAATTCGAATTCGGCGATCTAAGTACGGGGCGGATTTCGCTCTTGGTCATGGCGGCAATCTTCGCGGCGGCCGTGGCGTCGAGCGTCGCAGGGTTCGCATTTTCGGCGATCTGCGGCGCAATATTGTTTCACCTGCTGACCAAGCCGGTAGACGCCGTCGAGATCATGATGACCTGTAGCATCTCGATACAGCTGTTAAGCGTTATCACCTTAAAGAGTTCGATTAAGATGGAACACTTAGGCCGGTTCTTACTCGGCGGAAGCTTTGGATTGCCGATTGGCATTTATTTGTTGATCTACATCACGTCGTTTTTATATTTGAAAATCATGGGGTTGTTTTTGATTTTCTACGGCAGCTATATGCTGCTCCGACGTCCGATCGTGATCGGCCGCTATTCGGCAATCGGCGACTATCTCGCCGGATTTTTCGGTGGCGTCACCGGAGGATTCGCCGCTTTTCCGGGTGCCTTCGTCACCATTTGGTGCGCGGTCAAAGGCTGGAACAAGGACCAGCAGCGTGGTGTCTATCAGCCGTTCATCCTGATCATGCAAGTTCTTGCGTTGGCGTTGCTCTATGTCGTGCGAGCGGTCCAATCGCCGACGCACGGTTTCGATCCGCAGGCGATCGCTTACGTGCCAGCAGCGCTGATCGGTACCTGGTGCGGGATCGCCGTGTACCGCCGCCTAACCGAGAGACAGTTCGCCCATTCCGTGAACGCACTTTTGGTCGTTTCGGGGCTTGGCTTGGTCGCGTGATTCAGTAGGCCGGCGCAGCACGATCCAGTGACGCGGCCCTCACACCCCGAAAGTAAATCGGCTGCCGGTACTCGATTGCACCACCTGATCGGGCATCGCGCGCACCGCGGCGTCGATGAAGGGACGCCCGGTGCAATGCATTGGCACGACGACGTCGGGCGCCATTGCCTTCAGCTCGGCCACGGTATGCTCGATGTAGTCCCCCGGCGCCGCGCCAAGATGAAACCCGCCAATTACCGCGTGCAGCTTCTCGACACCGGACACCGCCTGCGCCGCCTTGACCGTGTTGACGATGCCGCAATGGCCACAGGACGAGATCACCACCAGCCCTCGCCCCTGCACGACATAGCAGGTCGCGTGCTCGTCCGGGTGCTTGTCGAGGACCAGGCGGCCGCGCCGCTCGGCCTCGGTAAAGTGGTCGAGCGGGGTCGGTTCGATCAGCGTCGTCGGCGTGACCTTCTCGAACGATTGCCAAGCGATCGGGCCGCTGGTGAACGGCCCGGCGAGTGCGTGCGCGTGGTCGCAGCACACGGTCTCGACATGCTCCGTGGCCAGCGCCTCACCGTCGAGCGCACCCATCGAGATCGGATCGCCGCCGCGCGCGCCGGTCCATTTCTCGCGAAAGGTCAGGTTGCCGGCGCCGGTGTAGAGCTTGATGTCGTCGCGCATCCCTGGCCGGTAGCGCTCGACAAAGCCGACCATGCCGCCGTAATGGTCGCGGTGCGAATGGCTGAGGATCAGCCC
>DASYXG010000146.1:0-15647 GCA_035935235.1 Allostellaceae bacterium | reverse complement strand
GAAGCCGCGATGATCCGGCGCGATGAGCAGCACGCAGCCGGCGCTCGCCGCGTCGGACCGCATAAGCGCCAGAAAGCCGGGGCAATCGCTCGGGCGCCGCCGATTGCGCGGCGCGGATCTGCGCTGGGCGATCGCGTTTATCGCGCCCTACGCGGCGGTGTTCCTTGCCTTTATCGTCTATCCTTTCGGGTATGCGCTATGGCTAGGCGCGAAGCCCGGGCTCTACGCCGAGCTGTTTTCGGACCCGCTGTATTTCACCACGCTGGTCAACACGGCGATCTTCGTTGGCCTCGGCGTCAACGTGAAAATGTTCCTGGCCTTGCTGCTGTCGGGCTTCTTTTTGCAGCGCCGATGGTGGATCAGGGCCTTGTTGGTTCCCTTTATTCTGCCCTGGCTGGTCGCGACGGCGCAGGCCTGCGTCTCGTTCCATTGGATGCTGATCGACCAGCGCGGCCTGCTGGACGGCCTGTTATCCGCGTTCTTCGGGCTCGACGGCCCGCTGTGGTTCAACGACCGCGCGCTCGCGTTGGGGTCGAATATCGCCGCCTATATCTGGAAATGGCTGCCGTTCTGGACGGTGATCTTCATCGCCGCCCGGATGACGATTCCGCGCGACATCTATGACGCGGCGGAGGTCGATGGGGCGACTGGAGTGCGCCGCTTCGCGCATGTCACCTTTCCGCTGCTGGCGAATTTCTACCTCATCTGCACGCTGGTCTCGACGTTGTGGATGCTCGGCGATTTCACCACCGTCTACCTTGTCTCTGGGGGGGCGCCGGCGCTATCCACCGAAGTGCTGGCGACGCTCGGCTATCGCTACGCCTTCGATCTTGCCAAGCCGGGGCTCGGCGTCGCCGCGGTGATGTCGGCGCTCCCGGTGTTGATCCCGATAGCGATCGTGTTGATGCGCCGCTTGCGATCGAGCGAGGTGCAGCTGTGAGCGCGGCCGCGTTGCTCACCAGGCCGCCGCGCCGGCGCTATCGGCTGCGCCGGGCGATCGCCGAAGCAGGCTCCATCATCCTCGGCGTCGCGCTGCTGATCTGGTCGCTGCTTCCGGTCTACACCATGTTCCTCGTCGCGCTCGATCCGGACGAGGGCGAGATCGAGTTCGACGGCAATCTTTGGCCTCCGGAACCCTCGCTCGAGGGATTTCGCGCGGTCGTGACGCAAGAGGCGCGATACCTCGAGAATTTCTGGCAGCAGTTCGGCAACAGCATATACATCGGCCTGTTCACTATGGTCCTGACCCTCTTGGTCGGATCGCTGGCGAGCTTCGCGGTGAGCCGCATGCGTTTGAGCCGGGCGGCGCTACTCACCAACACCGCACTGCTCAGCTATGCGATCCCCGCGTCGTTGCTGATCGTCCCGTATTACGGGATCATGCATGCCTACGGCCTTGCCGATAATTTGTGGGCGGTAATCGCGGCCCAGGTGACCTTCGCCACGCCGTTCGCCATCATCATCCTACAGCTCTACTCGAACCTGATACCGTTCGAGCTCGACGACGCGGCGCGCGTCGATGGCGCGTCCGCGCTGCAGGTCTATCTGCGGGTCTATCTGCCCCTGATGGCTCCGGCGCTGGCGGTCGTGGCAATCTACGCGCTGCTGCTCGCCTGGAACGACTATCTCTACCAAGCGGTGCTGCTCTCGGTGCGGCACATGACCGTTTCGGTGACCCAGGGCCAGTTGTTCGAGGACACCGATGCGCCGTGGAACGCGATGATGGCCGCCGGCATCATCTATGTGCTGCCGCCGGTCGCGCTGTTGTTCGCTCTGCGCCGCTACGTCGCGGCGAGCCTCACAATAGCCAGCGTCAACAGCTGAGCGCGGCCGGCGCCGCCGCTACAAATGGCGGAACAGGAGGGATTGACTCGCCCTCTGGAACAGGTCTTTCCTTCGCGCCTAGCCCGACAAAAGAGGCGGGCTGCCTCGTCAAAACGAGGTTGAACAGGGAAGGAGACTCGTCATGCGGCTTACTCGGCGGTCGGTGCTTCGCAGTAGCGCAGCCCTGGCAGGTATAAGCGCAATCGGATGCCCCTATGTCGCCAACGCCGCCGCCAAGACCGCGACTGTCTGGTGGACGCAAGGCTTTGTCGCCGACGAGGACGCCGCCTTCAATAAGCTGGTCGCGGATTATCAGAAGGCGAGCGGCAATACGATCGATTCCAGTATCATTCCGTTTGCACCGCTGCGGCAGAAGGAAATCTCGGCGATCACCAGCGGCGACGTGCCCGACGTCATGGAGTTCGCCGATTTTCAGTTCGTCCCGAGCACCGCGTGGCAAGACCAGTTGGTCGATGTCAGCGACATCGTCGAGACGCAAAAGGCGCAATTCATCGATACCGCGCTGGTAGCGAGCAATTGCTACAATAAGGCTACCAAGAGGCGGGCGTTCTACGCCGTTCCGATGAAGGCGGCGGGAATTCCGTTCCACGCCTGGATTTCGTTGATCGAGAAGGCCGGTTTCAAGACCTCGGATATTCCGAAAACCTGGGACGCCTTCCTCGATTTCTTCATGCCGGTGCAGGACAAGCTGCGCGCCGCAGGAAATCGCAGCATTTATGCCTATGGCTACCAGCTCACCGCCACGGGGGTCGACCCCTGCATCACATTCCAGGCGTTCCTCAACGCCTATGGCGGCGGCGGCATGGTCACCCCGGATGGCAAACTCCACGTCGACGATCCGAAGATCAAGGAAGCGGCGATCAAGGCGGTGGAAAAACTGACGGCGCCCTATGGGAAGGGCTATGTGCCGTCGGGGGTCACGGGGTGGAACGACGCCGACGACAACAACGCGTTTCACTCGAAGCTGATCGTCATGGATTACGACGGCTCGCTGTCAACCGAGGTCGCGCTCTACAAAGACAAGGCGCAGTACGACGACATCCTCACGCTCGGAATGCCGCTCGGCAATGACGGGAAGCCATTGGCAAGCCCGATGCCGATCTTCGGCGCGGTGATTCCAAAGGGAGCAAAGAACGTCGATGTCGCCAAGGATTTCCTCAAGTATGCGATCCAGCCCAAGGTGCTGAATGACTACCTCAAGGGCGGGCTGGGGCGTTGGTCGATCCCGATGCCGGCGATGGCCAAGGAGGATCCGTTCTGGCTCGATCCGGCCGACCCGCATCGCTCGACATACGTCAAAGAGACGATGTTCAGCCCGACCTTCCCGCTGTTCGAATCGTACAACCCGGCGATGGCGCAGATTAACAGCGAGCACGTCATCCAGCTGGCCTGGTTCGATGTGATGAAGAATGGGATGACGCCCAAGGACGCCATGGAAAAAGCCTACAAGCGGATGGAGGAGGTCTTCGCCCAGTTCCCGATCCAGCAGGCTTAATTGCGCGCTACCGCGGCCGTCCCCGGTGGGGACGCCGCGGTAGCGCAAATGAACAAACGAGTCCGGGAAACGGACCGTTGTTTGAACAGGAGGATGAGATGGCAGTTCTGACCCGCCGGTCGGCGCTACGCGGTGGCGCTGCCCTAGGAGCCTGTCCGAGTAATGGTCTGACGGCGAGGTTTCGTGCTGGGTAAATGGGCGCTGCCGGATGTCGAGTTCGCTATGTGGTGGCGAGCTTGTTGAGATTGTGAGCGGTGCAGATTAACGCCCATTCGGCGGTCACTTTGTCGATGCCGCGCAGTAGGAACTGGCGAAAGCCTCTTGCCTGTTTGATTTGGCCGAAGACCGGTTCGACGATCTGCTTTCGTAGCCGATATCGGCTGCGTCTCCCGGCGCGCTTTAGTTTGGCGCGCATAGCCTGCACCAGCGGTCCACCACGCGGGTTGCTTGCGTTGCCGGTAGGATGGCCGGCCCGGCCGGTGGCGAGATAGGGGCGGATCTTGCGCGCCTGCAGGGCTGCGAGATTGTCGTGCGAGCAAAAGCCAGCGTCGCCGGAGACTTCCACCGGCTTGCGGCCGGTGTTGGCTTTGACCGCCTCGATTAGCGGGACGAGCGCGGCATGGTCGTCAGGATTGTTGCTCAGGCGATGGGCCAGGATGATCTGGCGATTACCATCGACAGCGGCCTGCGCGTTATAGGCCTGGATAAAGCCGTCGCGGCCGATCATGACGTGGCTGTCGGGGTCGGTGAAGTTGCGCTGTGCCGCAGGCTTGGGGCTGCCTGGCGGATGCTTCGGCTTGCGGCCGCCGTGGTATCGCTGGGGAGCGGCAGCCTTCGCGTCGGCCGCAGCCTTGGCCTCGGCTTCGAGTTCGGCCTTGGCGGTGCGGATCCGCGCCAGCCGCTTTTGTTTGTCGCGCATCCAATCCGGCGACTCATCGCCACGCCGTTCGCTGCCGTAGGCGGCATCCTCGGAGGAATCGGCCGCTGCGGCGTGTTCCAGCCAAGTGTCGATCTCGGCCGCGAGCGCGGCCTCAGCTTTACCCATCCGGGCATAACTCATCGCTTTATTCTTAGAGGCATTGGCCTTGATCTTGGTGCCGTCAAGGGCGACATGGCCGAAGCCAACCAGCCCCGCCTGGCGACATAGCATGAGCACCTGCCGGAATAACCCCGCCAGCGCTTCCAGATGCCGCTGGCGGAAATCGCTGATCGTGCGGAAGTCCGGTCGGTTCAAGGCCGTCACCGCTTGGAAGTCGAGCCGCTCCTCACAGCCGCGAGCAATCTGCCGCGAGGAGTATAGGCCGCGGCTGTAGGCGTATAGTAGCAGCGCCACCATCATCGTCGGGTGATACGGCGGTTGCCCACGCTCCTCATCGTAGCGTGACAGGATCGGTGTCAGATCCAGTTCACCGCGCACAATCTCTCGCACAAGGTGGGCGGGATGCTCCGGGGGCACAAAGTCATCTACTGAGGCCGGTAACAGCCAAGCCTGATCCACGTTCCACGGTCGGAAGGTCTTTGCCATCCGACCATCGAATCAAGCCTTTGATCCGCCGTCCAGCGAATTACTCGGACAGGCTCCTAGGGTATTCGGTAGCTCGGCGCCAAAGCGCTTGCCGACCGGCAGGACGCACGAATTCGGCGCAATGGGTCTTTGCGGTTCGGCATGGGGCAAACTAGAATCAACGCTCGCTAGGAATCGAGCGGCTGCTTTTCACCCGTTCCGAAGGCCAGGCCATTGGCGGACGATACGAAAGGTTTCCCCCCAGTCGGCGTGCTGACCCCTGCTGGAACCAAGCCCTGGCCGAGCGAGCCGCAATATCCCCTGGGCGCCGGCAAGACCACGATCGGCCGCGCACCGCATTGTGACGTGCAGATCAATCATCCGACCGTTTCGCGCACCCACGCCGAATTGAGCTGGGCGGGTGGGCACCTGATGCTCACCCATTTGAGCTCGGTGAACTTAACGCTGGTCAATGGCATCCCCGTCCGGGAGCAGGTCGCTCTGCGCACCGGGGACCTTATCGAGCTAGCCGACGGAATTCTGCTGCGCCTGGAGGTCTACACCAGCGGAGAGGAGGATACGCTGGCGATCAGCCGCGACGATCGCCGCATGTACGCCGTCCTCTATGCCGATGTTGCGGGCTACTCGCGCCTGATCGAGGACAACGATATCGCCACCGCACGTCAAATCGAAACATGCCTCGGCGTCTTTCGTGACGAGACCCAGCGACGCAACGGGCGGATCGTCAATATCGCGGGCGACGGCATCTTGCTGCTGTTTCCCAGCGCCGAGGCCGCCCTAAGCTGCGCCATCGTCTGCCAGGGAACGTTCGCTCAGCTGAACCTGAGGCTCGAGCCGGCGCGGCGCATGGAATTTCGCATCGGCATCAATTCGGGCGACATATTGATTACCCCGGCGGGCATGCATGGCGACGCGATAAACATCGCCGCCCGCGTCCAGGCTCTCGCGGTACCCGGCGGCATCCTGGTCACCGGCGTCGTACACGACCAGCTCCAAGGTCATGAGGGGTTCAAATTCGAGTACGTCAAGACCAATGAGCTGAAGAACATCTCGCGCGAGGTTCGTACCTACCGCGTTGCCATGTGACCCACCCGGCGCGAGGGGCTACTTCGCCGCCTGCTCGATCTGCTGCCGGCACTGGAAGTAGGCGAGCACGCGCGCCTGCCGCTGCACTTCGAGCAGCGCCGAACCACCGATCTTTTCGGCGATGTCGCGCGCTTCCTTGAGGCGCTGCGTCAGATTGCTCACAGCCCGATCGGTCGAGCCACCGAACCCCTCGTCGAGGAAGGATTGCGGCGTGTATTGCTTGCCGCCGACGGCAAAGTCCTGCGGATCGAACTGACAGCTGGCGAAACGGTCGGGCGGCGGCGGGGGAGCCGGCACCGCCGGTGCGGGAGGCGGCGTCGGCGGCGGAGTGACGGCGGCTTGCTCGGGCGGGTTTGGCCCGGGCGGGCCGGGTACGACCCCGAGCCTGGCGCCGGCCTCTTTGCGCAGCAGGTCAAGAAAGGCGGTGGCAATTGGCCCGCCATTGGTGATGTCGGTGATCGGCAGCGCGTGCTGAAATTGGAACTGGTGCGCCGCGCGATTGGTCATGGCCTGCGCGTTGCCGTCGATCGGCCCCGGGTCGATACCGACGGTTTGCAGCATGAACTGGATCTGCCGGATCAACTCCGGCGTCGCCGGAATCACTCCGCCTTGCGCGGCTTCTTGGGGAACCGCAGCAAAGCCCAACGGGCTCCCGGTCGGCACGCCGAAAAGAAGGGCCACCGCGACAGCCAAGCCGGTGAACGCACTATTCTTCATCGGCTTTCTCCAATCGTGGCTGGGATTCGCGCTCAGCCGGCGCGCTGCGAGCGCAGAAAATTCGCCCGCGCCTGCTCATCCGGGATGAAGAGCGCGAGTTCGCGGCACAGATCGATCACCGAACTCGACCGCGACATGTGCTGCCTGACGAGGACGCGTGCGATCGGCCCGATATGCTCGGCGAGGCCGGCCTCGATCCGGCTCAAGACGTCGGGCGGAAAGGTGGCCGACGGCGCGTCGCGCTGGAAAGATGGAGCGGGGCCTTGCGCCGGACGATTGGTTGGCGTCGCGCCCGGCATGGCGCGGGCGCGTTCGCGCGACTTGGCGATAAAGGACGCACGGTCGGTCTCATTGTTGATGAGCTTCGCCAGCTCGCGATAGAGAACCCCCATGTCTGAACAATTCGCCGCGGCGCGGCGGACCGCGATCCGTGCCAAGGGACCGATAAACATCGATAGATCATGCTCGACCGCTGCAAGCGTTTCGGCACCGAACGAGGCGGTCTGCGGCGGCACGGTTTGGGTACCCGTCGGCGGCGAGGTCGGCGTCGGTGGCGCAGTTGGCGACGCCGGCGGCGTGGTTGGCGGCGCCGGCGGCCGCATCGCCGGCGGGACAACCACCGTGGCATCGGTCTGACGCTCGCTGGGCGCGGCGCCGGAAAGGCCTCGCGCTTCAAGGGCCGCCGCGAACTCCGCGGCGGTCGCGTAACGCTCGTCGGGATTGAAGGCGAGCGCGCGATTGATGACTGCGGTGAGCGTCGGCGAGATTTCGGGATGCTTCGCCCAAATATCCTCCGGCTCGCGGTCCCGCATGGTGCGCACCAGATCGAAAACCTGGCGGTTCTGGAACGCCTTTTCACCGGTCAACATCTCGAACAGCAGCAGCCCGGCGGCGTAGAGGTCGGCGCGATGGCCGACTTGTCCGCCGAGTAATTGCTCGGGCGCCATGTAGGAAGGCGTTCCCAAGACGTCACCGTCGATCGTCAGATCGGATTGTTCGAGGTGGGCGATGCCGAAATCGGCGACTTTTATCGGCCCCTTGGCCGGCAGCAGGATATTCGACGGCTTGATATCGCGATGGATGACGCCCTCGGCATGGGCGAATTCGAGGGCGCTCAGCACCTGGGTAATGATGGAGACGGCGCGCGCCTCGTCAAACGGGCCGGACCGCTTCAGCGCGGTGTCGACGTTCTCTCCGGCGACGTACTCCATCGCCAAAAAGGGCGTACCCTCCTGGTCGCCGAAGTCGAGAACGGTGACGATGTTGGGGTGCATCCGCCGCCCTGCGGCGCGCGCCTCATGGCGAAATCGCTCGAGCCAGCCGACGGAATCGCCGCGCTCGACGAGTTCGCGCCGGAGCATCTTGATCGCGACCGGGCGGTCGATGATCGGGTCGTACGCCTCGTACACCTCGCCCATCGCACCCGAGGCGAGCCAGCGCTTGACCTGGTAGCGGCCAATCGTGGTGGGGGTATCGCTCATCGTCAGCCGGGCCGCAGGACGACCTCAATCAGTTCTGCTCGTCAAGCATCTTCATCGCGTTTTGCAGGCTGCGCCGCATGCGGTTGAACGAGGCCGCAAGCGAACCGATCTCGTCCTTGGTGTCGCGGGTGTATTCGGGCGCGTCGAGATCGCCCATGCTGACCGCGCTCGCCATATCCGAGATCGCAACCACCGGCCTGACCACGAGCTTGCGCAGCAGAAAATCAACGAGCACCAGGATCACGACGAAGGTTCCCGCCAGGGCCGCCGTAACCAGCAGCAGCGTCTTGTAGGCGCGCTCCATCGGCACCGATAGCGGGATCGAAACGACCTGGGCGGCGACGATATCGCCGACCTTCCAGCCGAATCCGTTCTGATTGCCGTAAAGCGCGACCATGGTGGCCGGCGCCTTCTCGGCAGTGTCGTGACAGGTCATGCACGCCTGCGAGCCGACCTTCATCGGGCGCGCCAAGGTGAGAAACTTGCCGAGCGGCGTGTCGCGGATAGAGATCGACTCGGTCGATGTTGGATCGCTCTTAAAAGCGTTGATGATGTCGGCTTCCCAGCCGAGCGCGCGGTCGTTGACATTGGTCGGATTGAGCGTCGGTTCGCGGTAAGTGTATTCGGGCAGTTTCGCCTGAACGATCTTGAAATTCGTCTGCGCGGCGAAGGATGGAATCGAGTGCGGCAGAAACTGCACTTTCATCAAGGGCTGCAGCAACGGGCTGACCGACTCCGCGGTATAGGACCGGATCGCCGACGCGCTTTCGATCATGATGCGCGCATCGCGCACGCTGTCGGCGATCGCGTCGTCGCTGAGGACCTTGTATGAACCGCCCGCAGCGATGACTAAGCCGATGACGAACGCTCCGCACAAGGTCAGATTGATCTTGGCCCTAAGTTTCATGAGGCGGCCCTCGCCCTAAACCATCTCAGCAGCAATACCATCGGGTTCGCGCCGCCCCGAGCCGAATTCGGCGGCATTTGAAAGCCTCGTGTAAGATGATCTGTCGGATCGTCTCGGGCAACGGAAAGTTGGGAAGCGGCGATTTCCGCCCCGGTCCGGTAGCCCCGCAACTTTGGCGAAATCTCCGACAGCTATGCCCGCGAGCCGTGGCGGCTCTGGCAAGCGATCATTTCACGACAATGGTGTAGCAATAACTTGCAAGAGACGTCCAATTGGCCCGCTCCGCTATTTTGTTTAGGGCCCAATCGCATTGTTGGATGCCAGGGAATTTGACAAAATATTCATGAAACCAAAACGGTAACTGCCATACCCTACGATAACCGATCGATCTCAAAGTATCTCTCAAGGATTCACTGACCCAGCAGCAATCATATTTTGCTGGAAATTTTGGATGCTCCTCATGATTTCGCTTCGGTGACAATTTTTTCAAGATTTTTTCTGAAGGAACCGTTGGTGTCAGGTAATTGATCACAAACGGTGGCGAAAATAATACCGGATGGAAATTCATACAGATTCCATTTGGTGAAAGAATTTCATATATGTTTCGATATGCTTGCTTCGAATCTGATAGATGTTCGAATACCATTTTCGAGAATGTCAGGTCGATCGTGTTACTCAATCGAGCGACTTCGTCAGAATTCGTAGTCGAGATATCAAAGCATGCCTTCCCCACTTCATCCGGTGCTCGCGCCAATTCAGCAGGGTCGACGTCGTTGGCGATATACTCGACATCGAAGCGCGCAATCTCGTCGCGATCGAATAGCGGAAAGCGTCCCGCGCCAATCTCCATGACGCGTCTGGCCTCCCGAATGCGGAGCAAATCAGCCAGAACGTCCTTATAATGGCCCCACGCCCATCGGCTGGAGCGATGCGTCGCCAAGACTTCGATATATTCCGGCAGTTCAAGTGTGCTGTTTGTTTCGATGAGAGGTGGTTGCGAAGGTTCAGATCTGCAAAGGCCAAGCCTACTCACTGATTGCACCTCCACCCAAGATCGCAGCAATCGAGCAATAGGCCAATAGAAGACCTCATGATCTATACAACACAGCAGTGAATTGGAGGGATTCTCGGTACAATTATGACCTGAATCCCGATATCCCCAAACTCTTCGCTTATTATATCAAAACACTCGCGTGATTAAAGACATTATTTCATTGAAAAAATTGCATTCAATGAAACTTGTGACTGATTAGGAATCGAGCTTTTCCCGTGTTTTGTTGGAGGCTTTTAGCAATCTCTTGCTGACTCTGATGAATTTTGGGGCACAGCCTGATGCTGGGCGATGTCGGCTGTGGTATGTCAGGCTCACGCGGCCGTCTCTTGGCGAAGGCGAATTGAGCGTAGGACGTCAGAGTGAAAGCCGCGGGGTTGAGCGAAAACGTTCGCTCCAGTAAAAGCTTGCGGGGAGAAACGGCCGATCGATTGCGCGTCGCGTTCGTTTACGAAGGGGATTCAAATCCCTTACGAATGGGGCGTATGGAGCCGTAGGGGCATGGACAAAATCCTGATCCGCGGAGGTTTGCCGCTGGCCGGCACGATTCCGATCGCCGGGGCGAAGAACGCTGCGTTGCCGTTGATGGCCGCGTGCCTGTTGACCAACGAGACGCTGGTGTTGGGAAATTTGCCTGAGCTCGCCGATATCCGGACGATGGCGGAGCTCTTGGCGCAGCATGGGGTCGCGGTGACGCAAGCAGCTGGGGCGGAGATGCCGCCCGGCGTGCTCGAATTGTCGGCCCGAGAGATCACCTCGACCACCGCGCCCTATGATTTGGTGCGCAAGATGCGCGCCTCATTTCTTGTGCTGGGGCCGCTGGTCGCTCGCTGTGGTGAGGCGCGAGTGTCACTGCCCGGCGGTGACGAGATCGGGGTGCGGCCGGTCGATCTGCACATCAAGGGCTTGCAGCGGCTCGGCGCCGAGGTCGAACTGTCAGGCGGCTATATCGAGGCGCGCGCGGCCAACGGGCTCAGGGGCGCCGAGATCGTCTTTCCCAGCGTCTCGGTGGGCGCCACCGAGCATCTTCTGATGGCGGCTGCGCTGGCCGAGGGCGAGAGCGTGCTGATCAATGCGGCGCGCGAGCCTGAGATCGTCGACTTGGCGACGTGCCTCAACGCTATGGGGGCGCGGATCGAGGGAATCGGCAGCGACCGGCTGACCGTACACGGCGTCACCAAGCTGCACGGCGCGCGCCACACCGTCATTCCCGACCGCATCGAGACCGGCACCTACCTGATGGCGGTGGCGGCGGCGGGTGGCGAAGTGCTGCTGGGTGGCGCGCGGATCGATCATATCGAGGCCGTAGTGCGGCTCTTGGAAAACGCCGATATCCGCATCCGTGAAGCCCAGGGCGGCCTGCTGGTGCGGCGCAGCACCGGGCGGATCGACGGGGTCGATGTGATGACCGAGCCTTATCCGGGCTTCCCGACCGATTTGCAGGCGCAAGTGATGGCGCTGATGACGATCGCCGACGGCGCGGCAATGATTACAGAGACGATTTTCGAGAACCGCTTCATGCACGTGCCCGAACTGATGCGCCTCGGCGCCAATATCCACATCCAGGGGCCGTCCGCCTTGGTGCGCGGGGTGAAGCGGCTGGCCGGCGCCGAGGTCATGGCAACCGATTTGCGCGCTTCGGTCTCGTTGGTCATCGCCGGCCTGGTCGCCGAGGGCGACACGATGATCAACGGCGTCCACCACCTCGACCGCGGCTATGAGCGGCTCGAAGAAAAGCTCGCCGCCTGTGGCGCCCGCATCGAAAGGCTGCGCGGTGGCCCCTGACGCATCGCTAAAGCTACGCGCCGAGGATCCTGATGATCTGGCGGTGATTTCGGCCTGCGTGCAGGACGCGCTGATCTCGGTCAAGGATCTGACCTACGAACGGGCCGAGCAGCGCTTCACGCTTGTCGTCAATCGCTTCCGCTGGGAAGGGAAACCCGATGGCGCGGGGGGCGGGGCGGCCTATGAGCGCACCCACGCCGCCATCGTCTTTGACGACGTGGCGGGCATTTCCTATCGGGGGTTTCGCCGCAGCGAGGGGGATCGCATCCTGTCGCTGCTCGCGATCCGCGCTGGCGATAAGCCGGGAACCATCGAGCTCGAATTTGCCGGCGGCCCGGCGGCGCGGCTGAATGTCGGCGCGATCCGCGTGCGGGTTGCCGACATCGGCGAGCCGTGGCCGACCGCTTGGCAGCCCGACCATGAAGCGGGCGAGGCGTCATGAGATCCCTCCCGACGCCCGACGACAACGCCGAGAAGCTGATAATGGCGCTGCCCAATGGCCGCATCCTCAGTGAGGTGATGCCGCTGTTGCGGAGCATCGGCATCGAACCCGAGGCGGAGTTCGACGACCCGAAGACGCGGAAACTTCGCTTTACGACGTCCGAGCCGAGGCTCGACCTTATCCGGGTACGCAGCTTCGATGCCGCCACCTTTGTCGCCTTTGGCGCAGCGCAGCTCGGGGTTGCCGGCAACGACGTGTTGATGGAATTCGACTACTCGGAAATCTACGCGCCGCTCGACCTCGATATCGGGCTTTGCCGGATGATGGTCGCGGCCCCCGCCGACCACGTCGAAGACGAGGACCCGCGCACGTGGAGCCATATCCGCGTCGCCACCAAGTACCCAGAAGTGACCCGCCGGCATTTTGCCGCACGCGGGGTCCAAGCCGAATGCATCAAACTCAACGGCGCCGTCGAGCTGGCGCCGGCCCTGGGCCTGTGCCGGCACATCGTCGACCTGGTGCAGACCGGCAGCACGCTAAAGGCGAACGGCCTGGTCGAGATCGAGCATATCACCGACATCAGCTCGCGGCTCATCGTCAACCGACCGGCACTGAAGACGCGGCCGGAGGAGGTTGGCTACTGGATCGACGCGCTGCGCGACGCCACCGCCTCCGCCAAGCAGGCGGCGGCCAAGTAGCGCCGTGGCGATCACCCTCACGACGCGCGACAAAGGGTTCGAGGCGAGGTTCGCCGCGCTGCTCGACGCCAAGCGCGAAACCGATTCCGATGTCGACGACGCGGTTGCAGCGATCATCGAGGATGTTCGCAAGCGCGGCGACGCGGCGCTGATCGAGTACACCACGCGCTTCGACCGAGTGAACCTCAGCGCGACGCAGCTGCGCCTGTCGCCGGACGAGATCGCGAGCACCGCGGCCAAAGCGCCGGCAGAGACGGTCGCGGCGCTGCGCCTCGCGGCGGAACGGATCGAGAGCTTTCACCGCAAGCAATTGCCAAAAGGCATCGATTATGCCGACGCCAGCGGGGTTCGGCTCGGAATGCGCTGGCGAGCGCTGGCGAGCGCCGGGCTTTATGTGCCGGGCGGAACGGCGGCCTACCCCTCCTCGGTGCTGATGAACGCTATCCCGGCACGGGTCGCGGGGGTCGGACGCCTGGTGATGGTGGTGCCGGCGCCGGACGGCGTGCTGAACCCGCTGGTGATGGCGGCAGCGCAGCTTTGCGGAATCGACGAAATCTACCAGGTCGGCGGGGCGCAAGCGGTGGCGGCGCTGGCCTACGGCACCGCGACGATCGCGCCGGTCGACAAGATCGTCGGGCCGGGCAACGCCTATGTCGCGGCGGCAAAGCGCCGGGTGTTCGGGCGCGTCGGCATCGACATGATCGCCGGGCCGTCGGAGATCTTGGTGGTAGCCGACAACCACAACGACCCGGCGTGGATTGCCGCCGATCTGTTGTCGCAGGCCGAGCACGACCTCGCCGCGCAGGCAATCCTCGTCACCGACGACGCGGAGTTCGCCGCGTTGGTGGCGCGGGCGGTCGAGGGGCACCTCGCCACCCTGCCCCGCGCGGCGATCGCACGTGGCAGCTGGGAGGCGCATGGCGCGATCATTGTTGTCGGCGATTGGGGCGAGGCGGTGGCATTGATTGACCGTATCGCGCCGGAGCATCTCGAACTGGCCGTTGACGGCGCCGAGGAGCTGGCACAACGGGTCAATCATGCGGGCGCGATCTTTCTCGGGCGATACGCGCCGGAGGCGATCGGCGATTACATAGCCGGGCCGAACCATGTGCTCCCGACCGCGCGCAGCGCCCGGTTCGCCTCGGGGCTCAGCGTATTCGATTTCTTGAAGCGCACGACACTTGTCGGTTGCGACGCCGATGGACTGGCGGCGCTGGCGCCGGCGGCGATCCGTCTCGCCGAGGCGGAAGGGCTCGATGCGCACGCGCTGTCGCTGTCGATCCGTCTCAATCGGTGACAAGGCGATGAGCGACCAGCGCATTGTCACGATCACCCTCGACGAAAAGAGCGTCTTGCGCCGCAGCCCGGAGATTGAGCAGGAGCGCGCCGCGGCGATCGCCGATCTCCTCCACGCCAACAGCTTCGCACCAGCCTCGGGGCAGGCGGGACCGTTCGACCTGCACCTCGCGGTCGAGGAGAACCGGCTGCTGATCGACGTCAGCGGCGCGGATGGCGCGAGCGAGACGATCCAGGTCGGGCTCGGCCCGTTCCGTCGCATCGTCAAAGATTATTTCGTGATCTGCGAGAGCTATTACGATTCGGTTCGCCGGCACAATCTGAGCCAGGTCGAAGCGATCGACGCCGGCCGCCGGGCGCTGCATAACGAGGGCTCGGCCCTATTGATGGAACAGCTCTCAGGTAAGGCCGTGATCGATCACGACACCGGACGGCGCCTGTTCACGCTGATCTGCGTGCTGCATTTGCGCGCCTAAGGCGCTTCGCAATGCCGATCCTGGTCCTCGCCTCCGCCTCACCGCGACGGCTCGAATTGTTGCGCCAGATCAACATTGTTCCTGACGTAATTGACCCGGCGGAGTTGGACGAGACACCGCTCAAGGACGAGTTGCCGGCGCGGCATGTGGCGCGCCTCGCACGGGCCAAGGCCGAGGTGGTGCGGGCGCGGCGCCCGGACGCTCTTATCCTCGGCGCCGATACGGTGGTGGCCTGCGGGCGCCGCATTCTCGGCCAGCCCGCGGACGAGGCGACGGCGCGCCGTTTTCTCGCCTTGCTGTCGGGCCGGCGGCACCGGGTTTACGGCGGGGTCGCGGCGATCGGGCCGGATGGGCGGTTGGCGACGCGACTGGTGGTCAGCCATGTAGGGTTCAAGCGACTGACCGAGGCCGAGATCACCGGCTATCTCGCGACCGGCGAGTGGCGCGGCAAGGCCGGTGGGTACGCGATCCAGGGCCGCGCGGCGGAATTCGTGTCGTGGATGTCAGGATCGTATTCAAACGTGGTCGGTCTGCCGCTCTATGAGACTGCGCAGCTGCTCAACGGCCTCGGCTACCGTCTGCCATGAGCGAATTGTGGGTCGCGGCGGGTCCCGGCGAGTGGCGCACCGCCTGGGTCGTGGACGGCGAGGCGGTCGAGCTTTATGTCGAGCGCGGAGACACCAAGCCGCCGGGCAGCATCCATCTAGGCCGGGTGGTGCGGGTGGTAACTGGCCTCGATGCGGCATTGGTCGATATCGGCGACGAACGGCCAGCGCTACTGCGGCGACGCGACGCGGCCGAGGTCGATCTCACCGAGGGCGCCCGAGTGCTGGTGCAGGTGCG
>DASYXG010000145.1:0-4212 GCA_035935235.1 Allostellaceae bacterium | reverse complement strand
TCCGCCAACAATCCGGCGAAATAGGCACAGACGCTGCGCGATGTCAGGTCGGCGACTGGAATAATCTGGGTCAGCGCGTCGCGGCTCTCGGCTGGAAGCCCGTCGCCCGCTCCGACCGCTGTCAAGATCAGCCCAGCGGCGCTCCTCTCCAAGGCCAACCGGCCGCCGCGCGGCAACCCGTCCATGCCGACAAACAGCAGGTTGCAGGCCAATCGCTGCCACTCGGGTTCGAGCTCGCGCACCGCATCGGGGTATTCGCACTCGATCGCCGACCCGTCGAAATATTCGCCGGCCAAAGCATACGGCGGCGGGCCCGCATGCGACCCGCGACTGAACCCAAAGACATAACGGAAGAGCTGCAGTCGCTTCGCCGCGGTACGCGCACTGTCACCGATCAGCGTGGCCGCCTCGCGGGCGAAATCGGGATCGTCGTCGCCCAGCAATTCGGCGCCGTTGGCGATGGCTGCGACCGGGCCGGCCATATCATGACACAGGCGCGCGGCCAGCAATTCGCAGACCCGCATGTCGATCATCGTTGGCATTTGCGGTCATCGTGGCACGAGAGCGAGAACGCGACAACCTGAGCGGCCGTGGCGCGCCTTGATTAATCAGATAACGGAATAACGACGACCCAACCCAACCGTGCCGGATTATCAGCCAAAAATAAAACGCATTCGAGCGAGTTGACACTGCAAATGCAGCCGAAATAATGATCGCGTCTCTTGCACCAGGAAGTGGGCAAGGCCGCCAGCGTAACTGTAAAAGCAGCGTGTGGCTGGGAAGAATCGAGTTCAACGGGAGGCAACGTGCCAGCCACATCATTCCTTGCGCGCGAGCGCACCATCGCCGCGTCCGGCTATAGCCGCTGGCTGATTCCGCCGGCGGCGCTCTGCGTCCATCTGTGCATCGGCCAGGCCTATGCGTTCAGCGTATTCAACCTGCCGATGACAAAACTCCTTGGGATCACCCAGTCGACTCCCGACGATTGGAAGCTGACCGATCTTGGTTGGATCTTCAGCATTGCGATCGTTTTTCTGGGCCTTTCCGCCGCCGTTTTCGGCCGTTGGGTCGAGGAGGGCGGGCCGCGCCGCGCGATGTTCGCCGCGGCGCTGTGCTGGTCGGGTGGCTTCTTTATCTCGTCTATCGGCGTCTACATGCACACCTTATGGCTGATCTATATCGGCTATGGGGTGCTTGGCGGTATTGGCCTCGGCATCGGTTACATCTCGCCTGTCTCGACCCTGATCAAATGGTTCCCCGATCGCCCTGGCATGGCGACGGGCATGGCGATCATGGGGTTTGGTGGCGGCGCGTTCATCGCATCGCCCCTTTCGGTTTGGCTGATGGCGCAATTCAACACGCCGAGTCACGTTGGCGTCGCCGAAGCGTGGATCTGCATGGGCCTCATTTACCTGGCTTTTATGATGGTCGGCGCGGCGATCGTGCGAGTGCCGGCCGATGGCTGGGCGCCGGAAGGCTACGTTGCACCCGCGGAATCGTCGCGGATGATCACGACCCAGAATGTCTTTGTTTATGAGGCTCTGAAGACGCCGCAATTCTGGCTGATCTGGTGGGTGCTGTGCCTCAACGTGACGGCCGGCATCGGGGTGCTCGGGCAAGCCTCGGCGATGAGCCAGGAGATGTTCAAGGGCCAGGTGACCGCGGTCGCTGCTTCGGGGTTTGTCGGGCTCTTCAGCCTGTTCAACATGGGAGGCCGCTTCCTCTGGTCATCGACCTCCGATTATATTGGCCGCAAGAACACTTATTTTGTGTTCTTTGCTCTCGGCACATTGCTCTACGCACTGGTGCCGACAAGCGGCGCGATCGATAGCGTAGCGCTTTTTGTCGTCTGCTACGCCGTGATCTTCAGCATGTATGGCGGGGGGTTCGCGACCGTGCCAGCGTATCTGCGGGACATGTTCGGCACCCGCTATGTCGGCGCGATCCACGGGTTGCTGCTAACCGCGTGGTCGGCGGCCGGTGTCTTTGGGCCGGTGCTGGTAAACTATATTCGCCAGTACAATGTCGACCACGGGGTTCCCGCAGCGCAGGCCTATAACACGACGATGTACTTGATGGCGGCGCTCCTGGTCGTAGGCTTCATCTGCAACGCCTGCGTCACCGCGGTCAATGAGCGACATTATATGAAGGATGAGCCGGCCGGCCGGGCTGCCGCCGCGGTGGGAGGCAATTGATGAGCGGAAGCAGCAACGGACTTAAGCTGTTCCTGGCCTGGACCTTTGTCGGCATCCCCCTAGCCTGGGGCGTGGTCCAGACCCTGATCAACGCGATCAAGGCTTTCCACTAGTCGAACCGGGCGCAGGTGGCTGCGGCGAACCGGTGCTCACGCCGGGCGCAGGCGGTTGCGGCGCGCCGGGGGCCGACTCGCCGGCCACCGTCACCCCGTAACCCGCGAAATCGTCGACGATGTCGGCCTGAATCGCCTTCGCCGCCGCGATGTCGGCGTTGCCGCCGTCGACATCGCCCTTTCTCATCTTTGCGACGCCGCGCCCGAAGAGCGAGCTCGCCAGTCCCGGCGTCAGCTGCAATGCCGCGTCGTAATCGGCGATCGCCTCGTCGAAGCGGCCGAGCTTCAAATAGGCAAGGCCCCGGCTATCGAGGGTATTGGCGTCATCGGGTCGCAGCCGAAGCGATTCGTCGCAATCGGTCAGCGCCGCGCCGAGTTGGCCGGCGAGCGCGCGCGCCCAGCAGCGGCTGTTATACGCCGCGGGATCGTCCGGCTTGAGCTCTAGGAGCTTGGTGAAATCGGCGATGGCGCGATCGTAATCTTTCTTGTCCTCGTAGGCGTAACCGCGGTTGCTGTAAGCAGGGGAGTAGGTCGGATCGAGGCGGATCGCCTCATCGTAATTGGCGATGGCGCGGTCATCATCCTTCTTTGCCCGATAGGCGAGACCGCGATTGTTGAACGCCCGGACATAGGTCGGGTCGATGCGGATCGCCTCGTCGTAATCGGCGATCGCGCGGTCGTAATCGCTCTTGGCCTTATAGGCCGCGCCGCGATTGACGAGCGCCACGGTGTAGCGCGGATCGATCCGGATCGCCTCGCTGTAATCGGCGATGGCGCGGTCGTAATCCTGCCTTGCCTCAAAGACATTGCCCCGATTGTTGTAGGGAAACGGATCCTTGGGATCGAGCCGGATCGCCTCGTTGTAGTCGGCGACCGCGCGGTCGTAGTCCTCCTTGTCGTCATAGGCGATGCCGCGGTCGTTGTAAGCGGCCGCGTAGTTCGGATTGAGCCGAATGGCCTCGGTGAAATCGGCGATGCCGAGATCGTATCCCTTCTTAGCGACGTAGGCATTGCCGCGGTTATTCAGCGCGAGGACGTAACGCGGGTTCAGCCGGATCGCCTCGTTGTAGTCGCCGATGGCGCGGTCATAGTCGTGGAGGTCCGCATAGACGAGACCGCGATTGTTAAACGGCACCGGATCACGCTGATTGAGGCGGATCGCCTCGTTGAAGTCGGCGAGCGCGCTGTCGTAGTTCTTCAGGTGCCGGTTGGCGTTGCCGCGATTGTTATAGGCATCGGCATAGCGCGGATTGAGCTGTATCGCCTGGGTGAAATCGGCGACCGCATGCGCGTAATCGCGCTTGTCCTCATAGGCGTTGCCGCGATCGTAAAAGGCAATGGCGAGGTTTTTCTGGGTCTCGCGGCCGGATTGGATCACCGCGGCACAGCCGCTAATCGCGAGATCGACCGAAAACCGATCGTCCTTGTTTACGCACCACTGCCAATTTTGCGACATCTGCGCGCTGGCAGGTGATACCGCCGAGCCGAGAGTGGCAAAAACCCCTAACCACAGTCCAAACCGCATCGCCGCCCTCCCCAAACCGGCGATTAAAGATGCCCCGTTATTAGTTGGTTCTAGTTCGGTGCGCCACTGGCGAGCAGCGCCGCGGCGGCGTCGAGGTCTTCCGGCCGGTTGGCGTTGAAGAACGGATCGATCGGCTGGTCGGGAAACGAGACAATGGCGAGGTGATAGCGAGCGGTCCACGCGTCGACCTTGCGAATGCCCTCATCGACGAGGGCCCGGCGCAAATCGTCGCGCAGCCGCAACGGCCATAGACCGATCACCGGATGCGCCTGTCCGCCCGACGCGGCGCAGGCAAGATCGGCGCCTTCCGCCGCGCGCTGGTCCGCCATGCGCATGACCAGGTTCGTCGGCAGAAACGGGGCATCGGTCGGTGCACTGA
>DASYXG010000144.1:0-1897 GCA_035935235.1 Allostellaceae bacterium | reverse complement strand
GGCATTTCGGCGACGATCTTCTTCAGCGAGGCGGCACGCAGCCGGGTCGCCGCCATCGCCGATTTTCTCGCCCGCGAGAACTGGGCCGGGCGGGTCGTGGCCGGGCTGGCGCTCGGCGAAATTGGGCTGCCAAGCGACGGGGCGCTGCAGGTCGCGGTGGCGATGGCGACCGACAACCGGGTCAACCCGCACGGGGTCGGCGGCTACGGCGCCATCGTCTTCAACCCCGAGGACAGCGAAAGCAAGATCGGCTTCGGCCAGCATGGCGGGCTCGGCGCCAACGAGCAGAGCCCGTTCCTCATCGCCGAAGGCGGCGGGTTCGCGCCGCGAATCGAGACCCGGCCGACCTGCCTCACCGATATCGCGCCGACCGTGCTGCGCCATATGCGCATGGACCATGACGACATGGATGGCCAAGCGCTGCCTCAATCCGCCTAGCCGGAGCATTCGATTCATCGTTGCGCGAGTCGCTATCGTCATTCAATATCGAAATCCGATCTTGTTACCTGAATGGATGACCGATTTCTTTACGCCGGACTCGTTCGTCTGCACGTTTTGCACCATGCGGCGCGCGAGCCGGTCTACGGGTTGGCGATGATCGAGGAATTGGCGCGGCACGGCTACAAGCTCAGCGCCGGTACGCTCTATCCGATCCTGCACGGGCTGGAGGAACGCGGATACCTCGTATCGACCGAAGAGCGCTCCGGCAGCGTCGCGCGACGCATCTATCGGGCGACGCCGGCCGGCGAGGCGGCGCTCGCGTCGGCCAAGCACAAGGTCCGCGAGCTCTTCGGCGAGCTGTTCGAGGACGATTTGACGTAGCGACGCTGGGGGCTCGCAATGCGGTTCGATCTGTCGGGATGCGGCGCTGGCTTGGACGAGTCGGCGACACGTCTATTGGAACTCGGGCCGCTGGCGGAGTCGCTCGGCTACTACGGACTGTGGATCAACGAGGAGCATTTCGGTCAGGGCAGCCGGGTCTGCCTGTCGCCGATCCTGTTGGCGACGGCGCTGGCGATGCGCACTCGCACGATTCGCATCGGGTTTTCGGTCCTGGTGCTGCCGCTGTTCGAACCGATCCGGCTGGCGGAGGAGATCGCCACCCTCGACGTGCTCTCGGCCGGCCGTGTCGATCTCGGGGTGTCGCGCGGCAATACGAGCCGGTATTTCGAGGCCTGGGGGCTCGATTATGAGGAGCGCTCGTCGGCCTTCGACGCCGCTTTCGCGACGCTGGTCCGCTATTGGACGGAACCGAAGGTAGAAGTCGGCTCGCGCGTCGAGTCGATCGAACCGAAATGTATCCAGCGGCCCCATCCGCCCGTGTACGTGGCCACCTACCGCGAGGAGGCCGCCGCCTGGGTCGGCGAACGCGGGCTTAGGTTGTTCCAGGGCAGCCAGCAGTCGGTGCCGAGCATCCGGCGCTGCATCGCGGCGTATCGGGATGCCGGCGGCGATGTCGCCGACGTGCCAATCGGACGCTTTATCGTCGTCGGCGAAACCGACGAAGCCGCCTGGCAGGCGGCTTGGCCCGCAGCCGAGAGGCTGACGGCGGGCTATCGGCGCGGCGGCGAACAGGTAAAGCGACGCATCTCGACCGAGGACGAACTCGAAACCGAGCGTTGGCTGCGCGAGGTGGCGATTGTCGGCGGACCGGAAACGGTGGCTCAGCGGGTCATCGCGCTGCACGAGGAGTTCGGTTTTGGCAGCTTTCAGCTGGTGACCGGTTTTCTCGGCAATCTCGCGGAGGAGCACGTCGTCAGGACGCTCGAGCTGTTCGCCAAGGAGGTTCGGCCGCGGGTCGAGCGGGCAATCGCGCCGGACAGAGGGAAGCGATGACCGCAGCCGCAGAAGCAACCGAGGCCGAGAACCGGCGCGGAACACCGTTCGAGGTGCTGCG
>DASYXG010000143.1:0-2512 GCA_035935235.1 Allostellaceae bacterium | reverse complement strand
GGGACAACGTGGAAGCTGGCCGCGGATATTTTCAACTTCGACAAGTAGTTGCCCGGATTTCCGGGTCGTAGCGAGGAGCGTATGGCCAAAATGCACAGAGTTGCCGTTATTGCCGGCGACGGCATCGGCAAGGAAGTTGTCCCGGAAGGTGTCGCCGCGATGGAAGCGGCGGCGCGGCGCTACGGCTTTGGCTTCGAATGGAAGGAATTCGATTGGAGCTGCGAGACATACGCCAAGACCGGGCGGATGATGCCCGAGGACGGCATCGCCCAGCTGACGCCGTTCGACGCCGTGTTCCTCGGCGCGGTCGGCTACCCCGGAGTGCCGGATCACATCTCGCTCTGGGGCCTGCTGATCCCGCTGCGGCGCGAATTTCAGCAATACATCAATCTGCGCCCGGTGCGGCTCCTCGCCGGGGTCGATACGCCGCTGAAGAACCGCAATCCCGGCGACATCGATTTTTACGTCGTGCGCGAGAACAACGAGGGTGAGTATTCGTCGGTCGGCGGTCGGCTCTACGAGGGCACCCCGTACGAGATGGCGATGCAGCAGGCGGTATTCACTCGCCGCGGCTGCGATCGGGTCATGCGCTACGCTTTCGAACTGGCGAAGGGCCGCAAGAAGCATGTCACCTCGGCGACCAAGTCGAATGGCATCATTCACACCATGCCCTATTGGGATGAACGCTTCGCCGCGATGGCCAAGGAGTATCCCGGCTTCACAACCGATCAGTATCATATCGATATCTTAACAGCGCATTTCGTGCGTCATCCGGATTGGTTTGATGTTGTTGTTGGCTCAAATTTGTTCGGCGACATCCTCTCCGATCTCGGCCCGGCCTGCGTTGGCTCGATCGGCATCGCGCCCTCGGCCAATATCAACCCGGAGCGCGAATTCCCGTCGATGTTCGAGCCGGTGCACGGGTCTGCCCCCGATATCGCCGGGCGCGGCGTTGCCAACCCGGTCGGCCAGATCTGGTCGGGGGCGATGATGCTCGACCATTTCGGCGAGCATGCAGCGGCGCAGGCGGTCGAGCGCGCGATCGCCGAGGTGCTCGCCGATGGCGGCACGCGGACTCCCGATCTCGGCGGCAATGCCGGCACCAAGGACCTCGGCGCTGCGGTCGCTGTCGCGATCCGCTAAGAACTCACGCCGATGTTATGAAACCAAACGCGCCTCCCCGGCGATAGCTGTATGCAACGTTGGGGAGCGAGTTATGCAGGGAGGCGAAAACGCCGCGACCTTGATTGGCCGCGTCCTGTTGAGTCTGTTGTTCATCCTGGGTGGCTGGGGCAAGTTGCTCGGCCCAGGCGCGACGCAGGCGATGTTGGCCAGCCACAATCTGCCGATGGTCCAGGCGGCTTGGGTTCTGGCGGTCGTTGTCGAGCTCGGTGGCGGGCTGGCGATCCTGCTCGGCCTATTCACCCGGCCGGTCGGGTTGGTTTTGGCGGGCTGGTGCGTCGCGACTGCCCTGATTGCCCATACCAACCTCGCCGACCGCGCACAGGAAATTCAGTTCTTCAAGAACATGGCGATGACCGGCGGCTTCCTTTACGTCGCCGCCTTCGGCGCTAGAGCTTGGAGCCTAGACGCCTGGCTGACGCGCCACCGGGGCACTGTCGCGGCCGAATGATGCGGCGTTCTCGGTTTGCCGGCGGCCGGCGAGCATCGTCAGAAAGACCGCGGTTCCGAGGCCCCACAACCCGTCGACGATAAGCGCGACAAAGACGCGGGGGACCTGGAACCCATAGCCAAGCGGCTGACCCTTTAGCGGGACGACGACAAACCAGAAGACCAGTGTCGGTACGATCGCGCCAAACAGGGCCGCGGCGACCCAGTACCCGCCCGGGCCGCGTGTGATTGCTCTCTCGGCAACCACGAAGACGATGCCCCACACACCACCCCAGAAAGTGAGGGAAGCTACCGCCGGAACGCCAAAGGGCGGAACCGGACGAAAGTTGTAGGGGGTGCTGCCGGTCAGCCCAGCTAGATGGCAGAGTTCGACGCCGCCTTGGTGAAACACCAAGGTCCCGAGGCACGCGGCAACAAAACCAAGCCCGACGCGACTCAGCCTGGCCGAAGCGCTGAGCGCGTTCGCATCGGCCATTCCTGCCTCCCTCCTGGGCCGCGCGTTGGCGCGGCAGGCGCCGGTATCCCGGCTTGTGGCGCGACTATATGTGCTCCGGCGAGCGCGAAGAAGCCCGCGGCAATGGCAGTCCGCTGAGCCTAGTTCAGCGCCGTTCGCAGCGCCGCCGCGCAGTCGCTGACCGCGATGCGTGCGGTGCGGATCAAGCGGCCATAGCGGATGAAGCCGTGATTGATGCCCTGATAGACCGTCAGGTCGTGCGGCACCCCGGCTTCCTTCAGCTTGGCCGCGAGCCTGTTGCTGTCGTCCTGAAGCGGGTCGAGGCTGCCGACGATCAGATGCGCCGGCGGCAATCCCTTGAGGTCGGCGAGGATCGGCGCGACACGCCAGTCTTTCTGCAGCTCCGGGTTTTCGAGATAGGTTTCG
>DASYXG010000142.1:0-5206 GCA_035935235.1 Allostellaceae bacterium | reverse complement strand
TGGCTTTGGCCGATCAGCCTGTCGGCGACGATGCCGAACGCGTTGAGCCAACGATTATTCGCCACGACATAGCGGAGATCGCGGTCGAAGACCGCGACGGCGGACGGAATGTCGGCCACAAAGCGGGCCATCCATTCCGGCACAGGCATCTCCGGTTCGGGGCTGGTTTTCGTCACCATGGCCATCGAGAGTGTTGCACGACGACTCGAAGGCTATTGCCAGCGAATTAAAGGTTCCTGAACAGCGGCAGAGTACGGCACCTGATTAGCCACCAAAGTCCGCAAAATGATGTTTGATAAAATATTAAAACCGAGCGTATTTGATCGATGTCTTTAACCAATAGCTAAGACTCTTTATACCTTTTTTAAGAACTGAGACGCATGGCGCTGACTCACTGCTTAGGCCATGCGCCAAGAATCAGCAAGGGGGCCGAAGCCCCCTTGCATCAAGACTATAACGGTAGGGTTATTTTGCCGGCGGCGGCGGAGCCGCGCTCGCCGGGCCCGGAGCGGCCGCAGGCGGCGCGCCACCCGTGATGCGAGCCAGCTCTTGCTGGTTGAGCTGCTCGGTCATTTGGTCATCCTTGCTCATCATATGGTGAGCCACATGATGCATCATCGGCTTGGTCGCCGTGGTCTTGGGTGCAGGCGCCGGGGCCGGGGCCTTTGGAGCGGCCGCTGGCGCCGCCGGGGCGGGTTTCGGCGGGTTCGCCGGGGTCATCGGCGCATTTTGTGCGAAAACCGGCGTGGCAAGCGCGAACACGGCTGCGATCGCGACGCCATTCAAGAGCTGTTTCATGATTGTTGTCCTCTGTGGCAGTTCCGGATTTATCATTACGCGGCAACACCGTGCTCAACCTGAGGGCGGCCCTAATGAGCCTCCGGTGAGAAACAACGAATCTGTTGTTTCGTTCCGACGAACACGAGACAGTCGCGCCGCGCATCCGACCCTGCCGGTGCCCGATAATATGCTCCGGGAAATTCAAGTTTCAAGCTGTTGAGGCGTTGGCGAATGCACCTAACCCGCGTTTTGCGCGAGCGTTGGCGGGCCGCGGCGGGTGCGTGCCGCACGGGGCTTCTGCTTGCGTTCATGCTCATTGTCGCCGGCTCCCTTCCTGCCGGGGCGGCCGACCATGATGAACTGACCATCGGCGTCGTCCAATTTCCCGTGATGCTCAATCCCAACATCGAAGCGGTCGCAGCCAAGAGCTATGTGCTGGGTTTCACCACACGGCCCTTTACCGTTTTCGACGCCGATTGGAAGCTCGTCTGCCTGCTGTGCACCGAATTGCCGAGCTTCGAAAACGGCCGCGCGGTCAAGACGCAGCTACCGGACGGCAAGACTGGCGTCGACCTCACTTATACGATTCGCGCCGACGCCACCTGGGGTGACGGCGTCCCGGTGACGACCGATGACGTCAAGTTCACCTATGAAGTCGGGCGCAATAAGGACAGCGCGATCAGCAACGCCGAACTCTATCGCCGCATCCTTTCGGTCGATGCCAAGGACGACAAGACGTTTACCCTGCATTTCGACCGGCTGACCTACGAATACGCGGCGATCGACGATTTCGTTCTATTGCCGGCGCATTTGGAACGCGACGCTTTCGCCGACCCGGCGCAATACCGGTTGCGAACCCTTTATGGCACCGACCCGACCAATCCGGGTCTCTACAATGGCCCCTACCGCGTTAGTGAGCTGGTGCAGGGCTCACATATCGTGCTTGAGCCGAACCCGCATTGGACCGGACCCAAGCCGCCGTTCCACCGCATTACCATCCGCGCGATCGAGAACAGCGCCGCGATGGAAGCCAATTTGCTCTCCGGCACGATCGACATGGTGGCGGGCGAAATGGGCCTGCCGCTCGACGAGGCGCTCGCCTTCGACAAGCGCCATGGCGCCGATTTCGCCATCGTCTACAAACCCGGTCTCACCTTTGAGCATGTCGATTGCAACCTTGACGCCCCGGCGCTTGCCGATCGGCGGGTGCGCGAGGCGCTGCTCCTCGGACCAGACCGCGCCGCGATCGTCAATTCGCTCTTTGCCGGACGTCAGGAGGTCGCCAACAGCTTTGTCAATCCGCTCGACAAGGGCTTTACCGACGATGTGCCGCGCTACGCCTATGATCCGGCCAAAGCTCAGCAGCTTTTGGAGGACGCGGGCTGGCACCTGCAGCCCGACGGCACCCGCAAGAATGCCGACGGCAAGGTCTTGTCTCTCGAGCTGACGACGACAGCCGGCAACCGCTCGCGCGAGCTCGTCGAACAGGTGCTGCAGAGCCAGTGGAAGAAGATCGGCGTCGCCATCCGCATCCACAACGAGCCCGCGCGGGTGCTGTTTGGCGAAACCGTGCCCCACCGTCACTTCGAGCTGGCGATGTATGCGTGGTCGAGCGCTCCGGAAAACGAGCCGCGCTCGATCTTCCATTCGAAGGAGATCCCGAGCGCAGACAACGGCTATTCGGGCCAAAACGCGGTCGGCTACAACAATCCTGAAATGGACCGCATTATCGACACCCTCGAAACCGAGCTCGATCCGGCCAAGCGCAAAGCGTTGTGGGCCGAGGCGCAGCTGCTATACGCAACCGACCTGCCCTCGCTGCCGCTCTACTTTCGCTCGGACGCGTTCGTGCTGCCGAAATGGCTGACCGGGCTCAAGCCCACCGGCAACCAATATCCGTCGAGCCTGTGGGTCACCGATTGGGGCGTGAAGCCTTAACCGCATGATCCGCTTCACCGCCATCCGCCTCATCGAGATCGCGGGGATGCTGGCGCTGATGTCATTTGTGATCTACGGCCTGATTGGCCTGATGCCGGGCGACCCGATCGATCTGATGATGGCCGCCGACCCGCATTTGACATCGGCGGATCTGGCGCGACTGAAAGCGCTCTACGGGGTCGATCAACCGCTGCTCACGCGCTACTGGGCCTGGGCCTTGACGGCTCTCCACGGCAATCTCGGTTATTCGCGGCTATTCGCGGCTCCGGTAACGGCAACCCTGTTGCCGCGCTTGGCAAATTCGCTGGTGCTGATGGGCTCGAGCTTTGTCCTCGCCTCTATTCTGTCGCTGGGGCTTGGCATCGCCGCAGCACGGCGGCCGCGCAGCCGGTTTGACGCCACGGTCAATTTCGGGGCTTTCGCCAGCGTTTCCTTGCCAACCTTTTGGCTGGCGCTGATCCTTATCCTGGTCTTTGCCGAAGGATTGAACTGGTTGCCCGCGAGCGGCATGAGCGGCGGCGGCAATGGCGGCGTCGCCGATTGGCTGCGCCATCTCATGCTGCCGGTCGTGACCCTGACCATCGCCAGTATCGGCGGCTATACCCGGTACGTTCGCGCCGCGATGCGCGATGCGCTGGGCGAGGATCATATCCGCACCGCCCGCGCCAAAGGAGCGAGCGAGGCGCGGGTGGTTTTGCACCACGCGCTGCGCGGCGCCTTGGTGCCGATCGCGACGATCCTCGCACTGTCTTTTGGCTCGTTGGTGTCGGGTGCGCTGGTGACCGAGGAAATGTTCGCCTATCCCGGCATGGGCAAGCTGATCTTCGACGCGGTCATGGGCAACGACTACAACCTCGCCCTCGCTGCGCTGTTGTTGGCGACGGCGGTGACCATGGCCGCCAATCTCGCCGCCGATCTCGCCTACGCGTGGCTCGACCCGCGGGTGACCCTGCGATGAGAGTGCCGCTCGTCATCCTCGGAGTGATCGCCGCCGCGGCGCTGGCGATGCCGCTGGTCGCGGCCGCGTTGCAGTCCGATCCTAGCTCGGTTGATTTGCTTTCCCGGTACGCGGGTCCATCGCTGGCGCATCCCCTCGGCACCGACGAGTTAGGCCGCGACATGCTGCTGCGCTTGCTGGAGGGTGGCCGGGTATCGCTGGCGATCGGTATTGCCGCGGCGCTTACAGCGGCCGCGGTCGGCACCGCGATCGGCCTTGCCGCCGGCTATGTCGGCGGCTTGACCGATCACGTATTGATGCGCCTCGCCGACGGCGTTATCGCGCTGCCCCTCCTGCCGCTGCTGATCGTCCTTGCCGCGCTCGACCTGAACAAGCTCGGGGTGTCGCAATGGCTCGCCGAATCCCCGGCGATCAGTCTCCTGCGGATCATCGCGCTCGCCGTGCTGATCGGCTGGACTACCGCGGCGCGACTGGTGCGCGGTGCGACCCTCGTCACCCGGCAGCGCGATTTCGTCCGTGCCGCGCAGAGCCTCGGCGCTGGCACGCCGCATATCCTCTGGCGTCATATCCTGCCCAACGTGATGGGGCCGCTGGTGGTGGCGACCACCCTGTCGGTCGGCGACATCATCCTGCTGGAATCGGTGCTGAGCTTCTTGGGGCTCGGAGTGCAGCCGCCGCTCGCCAGCTGGGGCAGCATGTTGTCGAACGCCCAGGAGCTGATCACCTCTTCACCGATGCTGGCGATTTATCCCGGCGCGATGATCTTTCTCACGGTGATCGCGTGCAACTTGCTCGGCGACGCAATGCTCACCCGGTTCGATCCGCGCGATCCGGCGCGAGTCTAGGCTTTATTGCGGCCCCCAGCTGGCTGGGTACATCCGCAACAGCGCGACCTTTTCGTCGGCGGTCAGAGGAAAGTAGTGCGGGGTGGGTGAGGCGAAGGCATCGGGCCGGCATGACGCGGGGCGGCCGCACATCAGCATCGCCGGGTCGCTGCTGTGACCGAGCCCGATCGTGTGGCCCATCTCATGCGCGATCACGTTGCGCGCGACATTGGGAAGGGTCAGCGGCGGCGCGCGGTCGGACTTGATCGCGACAAGGGCTATCGATTGCTCTGGCCAACGCGCCGCAAACGAAATGAACTCGCCATCCGATAGCGCGACGACAATCTGGCCCGACAGGTTCTGCAATAACGGCGGCATCGGCGTCGCGCCCTGACCCAATACCGCGTTGCTCAGCGTCTTGAGATCAGCTCCCGAAATCGTCCCGACAGCCATAATGACCGAGCCAAGGCGGAAGGCAGATCCGAGCTCGGCAAAGGCCCGGTTCCAGTAGGCGACGGCATCGTTGACGAGCGCAAGGCGTGCATCCGCCGGCGCCGATAGCACGGCGACACCCGGCACCCGCGTCCACGGGATACCCCAGGCGCTGGCGGCTACCGCATACCAAGGCAGGCTCTCGGGAAGCAGAGCGGCCGCGCCGCTCGCCAGGAGCGCGCGGCGGTTCATGCCCATGGCGCCAGGCTTAAAC
>DASYXG010000141.1:0-7074 GCA_035935235.1 Allostellaceae bacterium | reverse complement strand
AACGTCGCCGCGGACGATTAGAAGCAGCGCCTTATTCCGCAAAGAGAGAAGGCCGCCGGGGCGCGCCCGGCGGCCTCCAATTGTCCTCAACGGCCACCGGCTCTGCGGCCGATGTCGTGAGGTCGTGCGTCAGATGGCTAGATCTCCGCCCCCATTCCCTCGGGGAGGTGGATCACGTCGTCGTCGATCAGCACCGTCTTGCGGGCGCCGTAGTCCCCGTCGACCACCACCTTGCCGCCCCTGGTCACCCTGATCGAGCAGGCGGCGTGTTTGGAGGTGTAGGTCAGGAACTCGCCCATGGGATGCGGGCCATCCCAATCGCCGTCGTCGAGATCGACCGTATCAAACGCGATGACGCGCCTTTTTTCGTCGGCCATGGTGCTCTCCTTTTGAAGGCGAGGCTGCGGGGCGCAGTCTCCGATTGGTCGGTGCAACCAACCGAGGACCGACTTACACCCCGGCGCCCGGAAAGACTTTATCGGGGGCCTGATTTTGCCTTAAGGCCGGCTTGCCATTTCCTTTAGGCGGAGTGGGTCGCGCACCGAGGAGCGCGCATTGCGGCCGACCCCGCAGGCGGGATCTGTCAGTCGAAGGTTAGCACCGTGCGGGCGACCTCGCCGGCTTTCATCGCGCGGAAGGCTTCGTTGATGTCGGAGAGGCGGCCCGTCTTGGTCACCATCGCGTCGAGATCGAGCCTTCCCTGCTTGTAGAAGTCGAGATAGTGCGGGATGTCGATGCGGAAGCGGTTCGAGCCCATGCGCGAGGTTTGCACCTTGCACTCCGGGCGGATCGCCATCCACGGGAACTCGATCGTCGCGTCCGGCGGCAGCACGCCGACGATTGTCGCGGTGCCGCGGATCGCCAAGCTCTCGATCGCCTGGCGGCAGAGCTTGGCGTTGCCGACCGCCTCGAAAGCATGATCGACCCCGGCGCCACCGGTCAGCTCCCTGACCGCCTTCACCGGGTCGGTATCGCTCGAATTGATGAAGTGCGTGGCGCCGACGCGCATCGCCATCTGGCGCTTCTGGCCAAACTGGTCGATGGCGATGATCTGCCGCGCGCCGCCGATCCGCGCGCCCTGGACGATCGACAACCCGACCCCGCCGCAGCCATAGACCGCGACGGTCTGCCCGGCCTCGAGCCCGGCGCTGCGCAGCGCCGCGCCGACCCCGGTGAGGACGCCGCAGCCGACCAGCGCCGCCTTGTCGAGCGGGATGTCGGGGTCGATACGGACGATCGAGTTTTCGTGCAGCAGCATTTTCTCGGCGTAGGACGAGATGTTGATGAACTGGCGCACCGGCTGGCCGGCGAGCGACAGGCGCGGGGTTTCGCTGTCCTTGCGGGCGACGATGCTGTTGCTGCAGACATTCGGGTGGCCTGAGAGGCATTGCGGGCAGGTGCCGCAGAATCCGGAGAGGCAGGCGACGACATGGTCGCCGACGCGCACGGTCGTCACGTCCTTGCCGACGGCTTCGACGACCCCCGCCCCTTCGTGACCCAACACAATCGGCCGGTCGAGCGGCCAGCGGCCGACCCCGTCGACGACGTGCAGGTCGCTGTGGCAGACGCCGGTGGCGACGGTGCGCACCAGCACCTCGCGGTCGCGCGGTTCATCGAGGTCGATCTTCTCGATGGTCAGCGGCTCGTGCGGTTTGCGGAAGATCGCGGCCTCGATCTGCATGGGTAACATCCTCGTGTCGGAGGGAACGGACGTTGCCCGCATGCTACACTCGCGGTCGGGCGATTGTGGAGGGAAACCATGGCGAGCGCGCTTGAGGACAAAGACGCGATCCGCGAGGTGCTGGCGCAGTACTGCTTCGCGCTCGATGGCGGCAAGTTCGACGAGATGGCGGCCTGCTTCACCGAGGACGGGACCTGGCACACGTTTTTCGGCAAGGCAACCGGCCGCAAGGCAATCGCCGAGTTCGCCGCCGGGCTACGCGCGCACCGCCCCGGGCCGACCCCGCGGGCGATCCACCATGTCACCAACGTCGTGATCGCGCTCAATGGCGACACGGCGAAGGTGCGATCGAACTGGACGACGGTGCAGAATTCGCCGGATGGACCGAAGATCGGCTCGGGCGGCGCCTATGACGACGACATGGTCAAGATTGGCGGCAGTTGGTTCTTCAAGTACCGCACGATCGACCGCTACGTTCGGCCGGAGAACGAGTGATGCGTCCCGTCCAATGGGGGCTGGGTCTCATCGCGCTCGCCACGGTTCCAGCCCAAGCGCAGCTACTAACGCACAAGGATTTGTCGCTGGCGATGGCGGTGACGATCGCCCAGACCGCGATGGATAAATGCACCGCCGAGGGTTACGGCGTCTCGGTGGTGGTGGTCGACCGGGCTGGTCAAACGATCGTGGCGCTGAAGGGCGACAAGGCCGGTCCGCACGCGATGGAAAACGCGCGGCGCAAGGCTTACACGGCGATGACGTTCCGCGTCTCGACCAGCGACTACGCCAAGCGCTATGCCGACAACAACCCCGTCGTACACCAGCAGGTGACGCTGCCCAACGTCATCGCTATTCCCGGCGGGTTGCCGATCAAGGTTGGCGATGAGGTGATTGGGGGCGCCGGGCTTTCCGGCACGCCGGGGGTCGACGAGCCCTGCGTCCAGGCGGGCATCGATAAGATCGCCGACCAACTCAAATAGGACATTCATGGAACCTTGGATCGAGACCTATCGCGGCGCGGTATCGCCGTGGGAAACCGACGTCACCGAGCATTTCACGGTCGCGTTCTATTTC
This sequence comes from Allostellaceae bacterium, assembly GCA_035935235.1. Lineage (GTDB taxonomy): Bacteria > Pseudomonadota > Alphaproteobacteria > ATCC43930 > CGMCC-115725 > DATARH01. The sequence goes on along the minus strand of DASYXG010000141.1, from coordinate 4,322 downwards.
GACCGTATCGCCATGGCCGAGGCTTCGCTCGCGGGGGAGCTCGGGCTTTTGGAGAGACTGCGTACGGGCGGTTTTGACCGGCGTTATGACATACGCTATGCCCGTGAATTGCGCGCCGGCGCCGCCTTTCATGTCGAGAGCGCGGCGATCGGCGGTGAAGGCGACGTGCGGCTCGGCCACCGGTTCGTCGACTCGGTGACGGGCGAGGCGATCACCTGGTTCGATGTGCATTGGGACGGGGTCACGGCGACACTGCCGGCCGAGCGCATCGCGGCCTGGGACGGACCGGAATTCGAGGTCCGCGCCGACCCGAAGGACCTCAGCAAGCTGATCCCGACCTCCGCCGGCCGGGTGCAGCCGAGCGACCTCGACGAATTCGGCCGCATGGGGATTTGCGGTCTCATCCATAAATTCACCGACTCATCGGTGCAGATCGGCGCTGCAATCGGGCTTACCGCGGACTACATCAAGACCGGACGGCGCGGGTTTTCGACCTTCGAGTTTCGTCTGCGGATCGGCGGCACGCTCGGCCTCGGCGACCGCTATCAGACACGCACCGGCATCGCCCATCTCGGCAACTCGTCGCTACGTTTTTTGCATGTGATGAGCGATGGCGAGGGCCGCGAGGTCGCGCGGCTGGGCCAGTTCGGCGTAACGCTCGATCTCGACGCGCGACGGCCGGCGCCGCTCGCGCCAGAACTGCGCGAGCGGGCCGAGCGCCTGGTGCTGCCGACCGGCTAGGCGCTAATCGCTGGACGCCACGACCGGCACCGGCCGCTGTGGGGCGGTGTAGACATCTTCCTCGGAAATATCGCGATTGGTGTAATCCGGCAGGAACGCCGTCGAAACGACGCTAACGACCGCACACATCAGAATATAAATCGCCACCGAGTAGCCCGTTCCCGTCGCGGCGAACAGCGCGGTGGCGATGATCGGCGCGGGGCCGCCGGCGATCACCGACGACAGATGAAAGCCGAGCGCCGAGCCGCTGTAGCGCAGCCGTGGGCTGAAGCATTCGGCGATCAACGCCGCCTGCGGCCCGTACATCATGTCGTGCGGGATGAACGAGATGACGATCGCGAAGAAGATCACCGCCGGGATCATCGTGTTCAGCAAGCCGAAATAGGCAAAGCCGAACAGGCCCATCGTCACCGCGCCGATCAGGTACATCCGCTTGCGGCCGATCCGGTCGGAAATGTGGCCGGCCAAGGGGATGGTGATCACCGACAGGCCGGTGGCGATCATCAGCGCGGTCAGCAGGAAGTTGCGCGAGCTGTGCAGTACGGTCGCGCCGTAGGTGAAGATAAAGGCCGCGTAGATGTAGAACGGCCCCTGCTCGGCGTTGCGGCACAGCGCGGTGAGGATGATCTCCTTGGGGTGCCTGCGAAGCACCTCGAGAACCGGCGCGCGCGCTACATCCTGCTTGTCGAGTATCTGCTGGAAGACTGGGGTCTCGAGAATACCGAGCCGGATCCACAATCCGATCCCGACCATGATGATGCTGAGCCAGAACGGCACGCGCCATCCCCAGGCGAGGAACTGGTCGCCGGAAATCGCGCTGAAGATCAGCACGAGGATGTTGGCGAGGAACAGCCCGGCCGGGCCACCCCATTGCGGCCAGGAGGTGATAAAGCCGCGATGTTTGTTGGTCTTCGCCCACTCCATCGCGATCAGGGTGGCGCCGCTCCACTCGCCGCCGATGCCCATGCCCTGAATAAAGCGCACGACGGTGAGGATGATCGCACCCCAAATACCGATCGTGTCATAGCCGGGGACGAAGCCGACGGCGAAGGTCGAGAGCCCGGTCAGCAGCAAAGTCGAGATCAGCGTCACCTTGCGGCCGATGCGGTCGCCGTAATGGCCGAAGAGCGCGGCCCCAACCGGCCGGGAGATAAACCCGACGGCGTAGATGCCGAAGGCCTGCAGCGTGCCGACCAGAGGATCGGAGCCCGGGAAATAGAGCTTGGCGAAAACCAGCGGCGCGACCAGCACGTAAAGCAGGAAGTCGTAGGCTTCAATCACTGTGCCTACGGTTGAGGCGACGACAGCTTTGCGCAATTGCGCGCTGTGTTCGGCGTCGGAAAGGGATTGCGCGCGGATTCCGGCTGCGGCCATGTGCTCTCCTCCCTGTGTCGTGCTCTCTGAGGCGGCGGATGCCGCCCTGGGCACTTTCAGAAAACGATGCTAACAGCGGTCTCGCGATCCGAACAATCGGATTTCCGAAATTTAAACAAGCATTCCGACCACCGCGCCGGACATGCAGCCGGCCATCGTGCCGGAGAGGATCGAGCGCAGACCCAGCGCAACGATCTCGGTGCGACGCTCGGGCACCATCGCACCCATGCCGCCGATGAGAATGCCGAGGCTGCCAAAATTGGCGAAGCCGCACAGCGCGTACATCATCACCAGACGCGAGTGGTCGCTGAGATCGCCGGCCGGCGCCTTGGCGAGGTCGACATAGGCGATGAATTCGTTGAGCACGATCTTGGTACCCATCAGCTGCGCGGCAGTAGCGATTTCCCCTGAGGGGATGCCGATCAGCCACATCACCGGCCGAAACGCGTAAGCGACGAGATGCTGCAAGGTGATCGGCTCGCCGCCCAGATTTGGCAGCAGGCCAAGCGCGGCGTTTACGAGGCTGACCAGCGCGACCAACACCACCAGCATGGCGATGATGTTGGCGAGGAAGACGATGCCGTCGCTTGTGCCCTTGGCGACCGCGTCCATCGTGCTGACCGGCGGGTCGGCGAGGGTCAGCTCGGCGGTCGGCGACGGATCGGGGTGGAACGGAACCATCAGCGCGGCCAGGGCCAACGCGGCCGGGGTGCTGATCACCGCGGCGACCAGGATGTGACCGAGCGCGTCGGGGATCACCGGCCCCAAGATCGCGGCGTAGAGCACCATCACCGTGCCGGCGATCCCGGCCATGCCGCAGCTCATCAGCGCGAACAATTCGCCGCGTTCGAGGCTCAAGAGGTACGGCCGGATCAATAGCGGGGCCTCGATATGGCCGACAAAGATGTGCACCGCCGCGCCGAGGCCGAGCGGGCCGCCGATCCCGACCGAGCGGCGCAACACCCAGGCGAAGCCCCGGACGATGCGCTGCAATACGCCCCAATAGAACAGCACCGTCGCCAGCGCGCTGATGATGAGCACAAGCGGCAGCGCGCGAAAGGCGAAGATGAAGCTAGCGCCGGGATGGGTCTCGGCGAAGGGCAAGGCGCCCCCGCCGAGATAACCGAAGACAAACCCGGTGCCGGCGTCAGTCGCGTTCTGCAGCGCCTGGACGCCGTCATTGAGCAAGAGAAAAGCCCTGGAGGCTGGCGGAAATTTGAGTAACAGCACCGCGACGGCGGCCTGCAACAGCACGCCGGCGACGACGACGCGAATGGGCACGCGAAACCGGTCCTCGCTGATCGCCCAGGCGATCAGCAGCAACACCGCGATCCCCAACAGCCCTCGCATCTTGTCCGCCCCACCGGCCAGCCCCACTCACTTCATGTCATCGCCGACGCCGCGATGCAATCGCCGGTGGCATTGCAGCGTAGCGGATGAGCGCTGTGTTCCCTAAGCTGAAGCAAAACGGGGAGGTACGGCGATGGATAACGGCATCGCGGGGCTCGACCACGTCGTCGTCGGCGTTCGGAACCTCGAGCGCGCCCGGCTCGGCTGGATGCGGCTTGGCTTCACCCTGACCCCGCGCGGCCGTCATATCGGCCAGGGCACCGCCAATTACTGCATCATGTTCCGGCGCGACTACATCGAGCTGCTGGGGTTTGTCGAACGCGACGAGTACGGCCACCGGCTCGAAGCGTTCCTTGCCCAGCGCGAGGGACCGATGTCGGTTGCATTCGCCCCCGTCCGCAATGCCGGCGCGACCCGCGAGACCCTCTTGGGGCTCGGGCTGCATCCGGGCGAGCCGCGCGCGCTGGGGCGTGCGCTTGAATTGCCGGAAGGCGCGGTGGTGCCGCGCTTTTCATTGCTGACGCTGCTGCCCGAGGAGACGCCGGCGCTCGATTGCTTTGTCTGCGGCCATTTGACCCCTGAGTTGGTGCGGCGGCCGAGTTGGGTTTCGCACTCCAACGGTACGTCGGGGATCAAGAGCGTTTCCTTGCTGGTCGCCGAGCCCGCGGCGCTGGAGTCCGCCTATGTCCGCCTCGCCGGCCGCGAACAGGTGAACCGGGGCGGCGGCGAGCTCGCCGTCAAGATCGGCCGGCACCGACTAACCTTTACCACCGCGCATCGATTCCGAACAAAGCATCCAGGGGTTGCCGTTCCCGGCGATTTTCCAGTGCCCGGCATCGTCGCGCTCGAGCTCGCGG
>DASYXG010000140.1:0-9815 GCA_035935235.1 Allostellaceae bacterium | reverse complement strand
TGAGCATCTTATCGGTCTCCCAAAGGTTTCGATGTCCGGGGGGTGAACACGCGGCTGACAAAACCGCTCCACGTTGCAGGGGAACATCGCCTTCTCCGTGCGACTCTGCCGCACGGCCCCGCGTCGCCTCAGCCATACAGGATTCTGCGTCGGCGCAAAATCCCTTTCAATGCCGCCGCCGCGATCAGGCCGCGCCGCAGCCGCACTCGACATGAAAGATCCGGGCCGCGGTGTCGCCAAGGATGGCGCGGCGCTCGGCCCCGGAAAGCCGAGTCTCATCGAGAATGCGGCGGGGATCGGGATCGCCGATCGCGAACGGGAAATCGGAGCCGAGCACGATTTTGTCGGCGCCCGCCACCTCGCACAGAAAGCGCAGCGCGGCCGGCTCGAACACCACCGTGTCAAAATACAGCCGCCGGAAGCCTGCTTCGGCGTCGGCGAATTCGCCCGGGTGGATCGCGCAGTTGCGCTTCAATCGCCCGAGCGCGTAGGGCAGCGCGCCGCCGCCATGCGACAGGACGAGGTTGACGCCGGCGAAGCGGGTCAGATGGCCGGAATAGAGCAGCCGGGCCACCGCGATCGTCGAATCCGTCAGGCGCCCGACCGCGTTGATGAGGTCGTAGCCGGCCAGCCGCTCGTCGCCGCAGACGTAATGCGGATGCAGAAAGATCGCCGCGCCGCGCGCCGAGGCGACTTCCCAGAACGGGTCGAGCGAGGGGTCGTCGAGATTGCCGCCGATGCCCTTCGGCTGGGTCGCGATCATGGCGCCGTGAAAGCCGTTGTCGAGCGCCTCTTCGAGGATTCGGGCGGCGAGCGCGCCGTGCTGCAGCGGCACCGTGGCGAGCGGCGCGAGCATGCCCAGCGCCGCCGCGTCGCGGGCGATATGCTCATTGTAGAAGCGGGCCCAGTCGGCGCCCTCCTCGGGCGGCAGGTCATAGCCGTAGACATCGGTCCAGCCGCCGACGAGCTGGTGATCGACCCGCGCCTTCTGCAGCCACTCCTTGCGCTGGGCCAGATCGTGCAGCCGCGGCTGGATTGGCCGACCCGGTCCGCCCGCGCCGAATTCCATGCGCGGCGAGGCCGCATCGTGCAGCTTCACCGACCGAAATAGCTTTGGCTGGCCGCGCATCGCGTCGAGCATCGTCGCCGGCACGACATGGGCATGGGTATCGATGATCATTTGCCGGGCTCCTCCCAAATCTTTTCGCTGATCGGCCGGTAGAGCCGCACGCGTGGATCGCGCTCGGCGAGCGCCGTCAGCGGCGTAGGGTCGCCGATGACCGCAAGGCCGAATTCGGCGGCGTCGGCGTCCAGCCCGGCGACTTTGGTCCAGGAAACGGAAATCTCGGCGGGCAATGTCACATCACGGGCGTTTTCGAGCCGCAGCAGGGTCGAGCTTTGCGGCACGTCAGGGGTCTCGGCGAGCCCTTCCAAAAGGTTGCGCCGCCAGTTGAGGTGCAGCGCGCGCCACTCGCCGGTCGAGCCCGGGCCTCCGCGCGAGCGGTATTGGGGGCTGTCGAAAATCGCGCCGGAGTCGACTTGGTGCAGCGCCAAATACGGCGCCGGGCAGGGCAATAGCGATTGGAAGCGCTGCGAGGCGCGGAAGCCGCGCACACTCAGCAGCACGCGGATATGGGCGAGATACCAGGCGTGCCATTCGGCCTCGCGGTCGCCGAGCTTCATATCCATCTCTACCATGTAGATCATCGTTTCTCCGTGACCGTCATTGCGACCCGCGGGCCCGACCCGCGAGGGGAGCAATTTTCCCGCCGCTCGTGACTTCCGCGTATGGAGATTGCTTCGTCGCTCCGCTCCTCGCAATGACGAGCGTTGCAATGACCCCGTTTTGCCATTGCCGGTGCAGCGAGTAGAGTGGCGCGACCGGGAGGAACGGCTGGCAAAGGAAGCGCGATGCCCGAGGCAAAGAGCGGACGCAGCGGCGCGGCGCCGGATTTCGCCGACCTGAAGTCGCGCGCCGAGGCCCTGATCCCAGCCTTGCGCGAGCGCGCCGCGCGCGCCGAGGAATTGCGCCGCCTGCCCGACGAGACCATCGCCGATCTGCATCGCACCGGCCTTTTCCGCATCCTCCAGCCGAAACGGGTCGGCGGCAGCGAGCTGCCGTTCCGCTCAATCGTCGAGTTGGTCTCGATCATCTCCCGCGGCGACGCTTCCACGGGCTGGGTGCTGGCCAATCTTGCGGCGCACCACTGGCTGCTTGGCATGTGGCCGAAACAGGCGCAGGACGAGGTTTGGGGCGCGTCCCCCGACAATCTGATCGGTTCGGCGCTGATCTTCCCGCGCGGTCGGGCACACAAGGTCGAGGGCGGCTACCGGCTTTCCGGCCGCTGGCCGTTTTCGAGCGGCGTCGACCCGTCGGCCTGGAACCTGATCGGCGGCATCTTCCAGGACGAGGAAAGCGACGCGACTGTGCCGCGCATCTTCCTGCTGCCGGCCAGCGATTACACGATCATCGATACCTGGCAGGTGATCGGCCTCGCCGGCACCGGCAGCAAGGATGTCGCGGTCGAGGATGTCTTCGTCCCCGAATACCGCACGCTCGCGGTCGACCAGATCGCAGGCGGTCCCAATCCGGGCAGCGCGGTCAATCCCTCGGTGCTGTACCAGCTTCCCGCGATCAGCCTCTTCGCCTTTTGCATCGCTGGCGTCTCGCTCGGCATCGCCCAAGGGGCGATCGAGTATTTCACCGAGACGACGCGCACCCGCCGCTCGAGCTATTCGGGCCGCAGCGTCGCCGATTTCAACTCGGTTCAGGTCCATGTCGCCGAGGCGGCGGCCTTGGCCGACGCGGCGCGCGCGATCATGCTCGGCGATTGCGACGAGGCGACCGCGAGCGTCGCCGCGGGCAAGACTCCCGACCTTGAGCACCGCGCCCGCTATCGCCGCGATGGCGCCTTCGCCGCCTCGCTCTGCACCAAGGCGGTCGATATCCTGTTCACCACGACCGGCGGCGGCGCGATATATGCACGTAACCCCCTGCAGCGCGCGTTCCGCGACGCTCACGCCGCGAACGCGCACTACGTTCTAAATTGGGATATCAACGGCGCCATGTACGGTCGCGTCGCGCTCGGCCTGCCGCCAGATGCGACGCTCTAAGCCCAAGACAAGAGTCGAGGAAGTCAGCGTGCCGAACGATCTACCTGGCAGCCACAGCGCGACGGTGCATAGCACTTCGGCCGAGGGCTTTAATACGCGCGAGCTGCGCAATGCCCTCGGCTCCTTTGCCACCGGCGTCACCATCATCACCACGCGCGACCGCAGCGGCAAGTTGCACGGGATGACCGCGAACTCGTTCACCTCGGTCTCGCTCAGTCCGCCTTTGGTGCTGTGGAGCAGCTCGCTCTATGCCCAAAGCCTGCCCGCCTTCCAGGAGGGCAGCCATTTCGTCGTCAACATCCTCGCCTACGACCAGATCGAGCTGTCGAACAAGTTCGCCAAGCAGAGCGACGACAAGTTCATCGGCACCGAGCACGTCATCGCCGAGAGCGGCGCCCCGGTGATCATCGGCGCGGCGGCGCATTTCGACTGCCGCAACGAGTTCCGCCACTACGGCGGCGACCACATCATCTTCATCGGCCATGTCGAGCGGTTCGCCTATACCGACCGCCCAACCCTGATGTTCTGCCGCGGCAAATACATGCGTGGCGAGCCCATCCTGCAGAGCTAGGTGGCGATGGCCGACCCCACCAGCGTCGCCGTGATCGGGCTCGGCATCATGGGCTCGGCGATCGCTCGCAACCTCGTCGCTGCGGGATTTTCGGTCCGGGGTTTTGATGTCGACGGGAAACGAATGGCGCTGCTCTCGCGCGATGGCGGTCATCCAGCCGGCTCAGCCGCGGAGGCAGTGCGCGTCGCGGCGATCGCGCTGATCTCGCTCCCGAATGTCGCCGCGCTGGAAAGCACGGTCAGGAGCCTTGTTGCCGAACCGCAACCTGGTCTTATCGTCCTTGAGGTCAGCACCTTCCCGCTCGACGCCAAGGAGGCGGCGCGCGACCGCCTCGCTTCCGCCGGCATAACGCTGCTCGACTGCCCGCTGTCGGGCACCGGCGCCCAGGCGATAACCCGCGATCTCGCGGTCTACGCCAGTGGCGACGAGACGGCTTTCAGGCGCTGCAGCGAGATCTTTGCCGGGTTTGCCCGGGTCACCCACTATCTTGGCGCCTTCGGCAATGGCAGCCGGATGAAGTTCGTCGCCAACTTGCTGGTCGCGGTGCACAACGTCGCCGCCGCCGAGGCGATCGTGCTCGGCGCCAAGGCCGGGCTCGACCCGCAGCGTATCCTCGAGGTGATCGGCAGCGGCGCCGGCACCTCGCGCATCTTCGAACTGCGCGGGCCGATGATGGCCAAGGGGGTCTACACCCCGCCGACCGCGACCATGCATGTGCTGCAAAAGGATAGCGGCATCATCGCCGAGTTTGCCCGCTCGCTCGGCGTCTCGACGCCGATGCTGGCCGCCGCGGCGCCGCTCTACGACGAGGCCGAGGCGCAAGGCTACGGCGAAGAGGATGTCGGCGCCGTCCATGCCGTGCTCGCCCGCCGCGCCGGGCTCAAATAGAACGCGACGAAAGGGATCGTGACGATGCTGACCGAACGCCAACTGGCCGCCTACCGCAATGACGGATTTGTCGTCATCCCCGACGTCTTCTCTCAGGCCGACATTGCCGAGTTGCGCGCGGTCACCGACGAGTTCGTCGTCAAGTCGACCAAGGTCGCGGCCAACGACGAGATCTACGACCTCGAGGACACGCATGCCGCCAACGATCCGCGCGTGCGGCGGATCAAGACGCCGCATGCCCATCACGAGGCGTACCGCCGCGCCAGCCGGAACCCGGCGGTGATCGCGATCCTCGAGGAATTGTGGGGCACCGTCCGCTTCGACACCGGCAAGCTCAACATGAAATCGGCCGGTTATGGCAGCCCGATCGAATGGCACCAGGATTGGGCCTTTTACCCGCACACCAATGACGACCTCGCCGCGGTCGGCATCATGCTCGACGACTTCACTCCCGAGAATGGGCCGATACTGATGATCCCGGGCAGCCATCACGGCCCGATCCTCGACCACCACGACGCCGAGGGGCGCTTTTGCGGCGCGATCGATCCGAACGCGGGTGAGATCGATTTTTCCCGGGCGGTGCCGTGTCTCGGCAAGGCCGGGACCATCACCATCCACCATGTTCGGCTGGTCCACGGCTCGGCGACCAATCTCTCGGGCCGCGAGCGGCGGTTTCTTTTGTATCAGTACCGCGCCGCCGATGCCTGGCCGCTGCTCGGCTTCAAGGACGGCATCGAGAAGTTTGACGAGCTGCTCCTCGCGGGCGAGCCGACCCTGGAGCCGCGCCTTGCGCCGGTGCCGGTGCGCCTGCCGCTGCCGCCGGCGCTGAACCAGGGCTCGATCTACGAGAACCAGCGTACCGCCGGCCGGCGCTTCTTCGAGCCGGCCGCGGTCGAGCGCGCCGCCGCCGAATAGGCCGCCGCCGTGCCCGGCCCGCTTGACGGCTACCGCATCGTCGATTTGACCCAGAATGTCGCCGGGCCGCTGGCGACGATGATCCTCGGCGACCAGGGTGCCGACGTGATCAAGGTCGAACCCCTGGAGGGCGGCGACGCCACCCGCTCGTCGGCGCAGCGCCGCAACGGCTTCTCGACCTCGTTCCTCAACAACAACCGCAACAAGCGCTCGATCGCGCTCGACCTCAAGGCGGCCGCCGGCCGACGCGCCTGTTTGAAGCTGTGCGAGCGCGCCGACGTCTTTGTACAGAATTTCCGGCCTGGCGTGGTCGAGCGGCTCGGTCTCGACGAAGCTGCGGTGCGCGCCGTCGCGCCGAACATCGTTTACGTCTCGATCAGCGGCTTTGGCGAGGTTGGCCCGTATGGCCAGAAGCCCGCTTACGACCCGGTGATCCAGGCCTATTCCAGCCTGGCGACGATCCAGGCCGGGGCCGACGATGTCCGGCCGCGCATGCTGCGCACGATCCTTCCCGACAAGTTGACCGCGATCACCGCGTCGCAGGCGATTACCGCGGCGCTCCTGGCGCGCGAACGCACCGGCAAGGGCCAGCATGTCCGCCTGTCGATGCTCGAGGCGGTGGTGGCGTTTCTGTGGCCTTCCGACATGGGCGACCAAACCTTTGTTGGCGACGAACCGGCAACCCAGGAAAAGGCCAGCGCCACCGATCTCGTCTACCAGACCAGCGATGGTTGGATCACCGTGGCGGTACAGACCAACGCGCAATGGGTGTCGCTGACCGAGGTGCTCGGCCACCCCGAATGGCTTGAGGACGAGCGCTTCAAGACCCCGGCGTTGCGCCAGCGCAATGTCGAGGCGCGGCTCGCGCTGACCCAGGACGCGCTCAACGGCGGCACGTCCGAGCACTGGCTCGACCGGCTGACCAAGGCCGGTGTGCCTTGCGCGCCCGTCCTCACCCGCAACCAGCTGATCCGCGCGCCGCAGGTCGAGGCGTTGGGCATGATTGTCGAGACCAACCACCCCCACGCCGGCCGGCTGCGCCAGATGCGCAACGCCGCGCGCTTCGAGAAGACTCCCGCCGCGATCCGCCGCGGTGCCCCGGCCTTGGGGGAACACACCGACGAGGTCCTCGCCGAGGCCGGTTACACACCCGCCGAGATCGCCGGGCTCAAGGCAGACGGCATCATCCGGTGAGCGACGCCGACCGGAACTTCGCGGGCTCGATCCCCGCTCTCTACGACCGCTACCTCGGCCCCCTGATCTTCGAACCCTTTGCTGCCGATCTTGCGACTCGCGTTGCCGCCCTGGCCCCGGCGCGGATGCTCGAAACTGCTGCTGGAACCGGCATCGTCACCCGCGCAATGGCGCGCGCGTTGCCGGCCAGCACCGAAATCATCTCCACCGATCTCAACCAGCCCATGCTCGATTACGCCGCTTCCCAGCCCGGCGTCGAGCGCGTTGCCTGGCGTCAGGCCAATGCCCAGGAGCTGCCGTTTCCCGATGTGTCGTTTGACGCGGTGATTTGCCAATTCGGCGTAATGTTCTTCCCCGACAAGGTCGGCGCATACCGCGAGGCGCGACGGGTTCTGAAACCCGGCGGGCGGTTTCTGTTCAGCGTCTGGGACCGCATCGAAGACAACGACTTCGCCGATGTCGTCACCAAGGCGGTGGCGGAACTGTTTCCCGCCGATCCGCCGCTCTTTCTCGCGCGCACGCCGCACGGCTATCACGCCATCGCGGCGATCGAGCGCGATCTGCATGCCGCCGGCTTTGGCCGCGTCACGCCGGAAACCGTGACTAGGCGCAGCCGCGCCGCGTCTCCCCGCGAACCGGCGATCGGCTTCTGCCAGGGCACGCCGCTGCGCGGCGAGATCGAGGCGCGCGACCCCAACCGACTTGCCGAAACGACCGATGCCGCGGCCGCCGCCATCGCCGCGCGCTTTGGTGCGGGGCCGGTCGACGGGCAAATCCAAGCCATCGTTTTCACCGCCTATCGGTAACCGCAATGATCGACTTCTATTACTGGCCGACGCCGAACGGGTGGAAGGTGTCGATCATGCTCGAGGAGTGCGGTCTCGAATACCGCACGATCCCGGTCAATATCGGCAAGGGCGACCAGTTCCGGCCCGAGTTTCTGGCGATCAGCCCCAACAACCGCATGCCGGCGATCGTCGATCATGACGAGCCGGGCGGGCCGATGTCGGTCTTCGAGTCCGGCGCGATCCTGCTGCACCTCGCCGAGAAGGCCGGCCGCTTCGCGCCCACCGACCGGCGCGGCCGCAAGGAAATGATGGAGTGGCTGTTCTGGCAGGTCGGCAATCTCGGGCCGATGGCCGGGCAGCTCAGCCATTTCGTCAACTATGCTCAGGGCGAGCACCCCTATTCGCACTCCCGGTACGCCAACGAGTACAACCGCTGCCTCGGTGTGCTCGACCGCCGGCTGGAGGGGCGCGACTTCATCCTCGGCGATTATTCGATCGCCGACATCATCTCGTGGCCTTGGGTGCTGATCGCCAAACCGCTCGGCCAGGCAATCGAGGAATTCCCCAATGTCGCGCGCTGGCGCGCCGCCATTCGCGATCGGCCCGCGGTCAAGCGCGGCGTCGATCTCGGCAAAGAATGGCGTCGCTCGGCGCCGCCGACCGATGAGGAGCGCAAAATCCTCTTCAACCAGACCGCTACGACCGGGCGGTGAATGAGGCTTCGCCGCATATCGAACGGGGAGGAAGGAAATGCAGGTACGCCGGATCGTCACCGGACATGACCCCAAGGGCCGCGCCGTCGTCGCCACCGACGAGACCTTAAATGCGATGGAGAGCCCGACCCGGCCGGGTATCTCGCGGGTTGAGGTGTGGTCGACCGACAGCATGCCCATCGACAACTCCGAGGGTGCCGCTGGCAACGCGCAGCGCGCCGGCTTCGTCAAGCGCTACAACTATGTCGGCACCGGACAGGGCAGCGTGATCCGAGTCACTTCGTTCGCGCCCGGCTCGCCCGGCTTTATGCACCGCACCGAGACCTGCGACTACGCCATCTTGCTCTCCGGCGAGTGCGACCTCGAATTGGACGACGGCAAGACCGTCCACATGAAGCCAGGCGATATCTGCGTTCAGCGCGGGACGATGCACGCCTGGGTCAATCGGGGCAGCGAGCCGGCGGTCTTCGCGTTTGTGCTGATCGACGCCAACCCGGTCGAGATGGCAGGGCAGAAGCTGACGACGCACTACCCGTCGCGCTAGGCGCTCACCCCAACTTCTTGCGGTAGAGCGCGATCAGCCGCTCCCAGTGCCGCTCGGCGGCGGGCACGTCGTAGCACCAGCGCTCGGGGAACGCGAAGCCGTGATGGACGCCCATATACATCTCGATCTCGCCCGCCGTCCCGGCGCGCTGGAACAGGGTCTTCAGCTCCGCGACCATCGGCAGCGGCGCCAGCTCGTCGTGCTCGGCACAGGCGATGTGCACTTCGCCCTTGATCTTGGCGAGGTTGAGATGCGGGCTCTCCTCGGCGTCGTTGACCAGCCAGGTGCCGTAGAACGATGCGGCGGCGGCGATCTTGTCGGGATAGCGCGCCGCGGCGGCGAGCGCATAGGGCCCACTCATGCAATAGCCGTGGATCCCGGCCGGGGCGCTCTTCGCCGCGCTTTGTCCGGCCGCGAATTCGAGTATCGTGGCGACATCGTCCATCACCGGCGGTATCGTCATCTTGGTGCGCACCGCGCGCATTCGCGCCTGCTCGGCCGAGCCCTTCACTAGCACATCCGGCCCGTAGATCGTGTCGCGCCCGGCGCGGTAATAGAGGTTGGGCAGCAGCACGTAATAGCCGATCGTCGCCAGGCGCCGCGCCATCATCCGCAACTCCTCGCGGACGCCGGGCGCGTCCATCATCAGCATCACCAAGGGATGCGGGCCGCCGCGCTCGGGATGGACGATAAACGTCTCCATCTCGCCATCTTTGGTGGCGATGTCGCGGGTCTGTTCGATCATGCGTTCCTCCGCAAAACCCCGCCGCAGCCTTCCATGTCCCGCCGCTCCCGACAAGACTGCAGCCCAACCGGAGCGACGGTTACACTTGGGTTACTCCATTCACGGTGACGAGCGGTGGAAAAATCTGCATTATGGGGTTGCGGGGTGGATTTGCCCCGGGCCTGGGATTGGGAATTCTAGTCGTGGAAAACGGGAGAGGGCATCGCGACCGCGGTCGGCGGCGTGATTTTGACGAGGGTGAGTTTGGCGGCGGGGGAGGCGGTGATTTTGGCGGCGGCGGGGGTCGGGGTTACGGCTCGGCGCCGCGCTACAACTCGCCGCGGTTTGAGGAGCAGCCGTCGGG
>DASYXG010000139.1:0-10455 GCA_035935235.1 Allostellaceae bacterium | reverse complement strand
CTGTAGAGCGCCGCGTACCGCTTCTTCTCGCTGGTGAAGCGTCGGTCGATGCTCTTGCGTACTTCCTTGACCGAGGCCGCATCCTCGCTGACCCGTCCCGCGCCTTGCAGATGCGCGAAGATGCGTTCGGCGGCTGTTGCCGGATCGAGTATGAGAAACACCTTGAACGAATCCGGCATCCAATGCCACGCCATGCGAGAATCGATGACGAGCGGGTCATCTGCCTGATACATCTTCTGCAACAACTCATCGACTTTCAGGTCGATATCCCGCTGCATCTCGGCGGATATATTCATCGCTTCGATCGATTGTCCGCGCTCGACGGCCAATTGTCGGAACAGGTCGCCGGAGGAAAAATGCCGAAATCCAAGTGCGGCGGCGAGGGCCTTGGCGGTCGATGATTTCCCAGATCCAGGCGAGCCCGCGAGCGTTATGATTTTCCTCTTCATTGGGCGATCCTTCCGAGCCGTCTGCGGTAAGTCAATCCGCTTATCCCGTTCGGGCTGCGCCGAGCATGAGGGCGGCGATCATGGTTGGAAGCCGAGCGCCGAAGGCCGGATCGGCGCCGCCGATTTCGTCGTGCGTCTGCGGTTGATGGAGCGTTAGCCGATGGCACTCCCCACCGACGCGAACATCGATTTCCTCGTCTGTGACGGGGTGCGCCAGACCCCCGATGGCAAGCTCGATCTCGCCGGCTACTTCCCAACCAGGGAGGTGCGTCTCGACTCGGCGGCGAAGCTTCCCGTGGCGCTGAACCTCACCTTCGTCGTCGTGCTGAAGGATGGCGACGGGGTGCTAAGGCCGACGGTGCGGATCATCGACCCGCTCGGCAAGGAACTGCATGCTTTCGAGATTCCCGAGTTCAGCAAAGCGGCCGGCCAGGCCCACGTCATGATGATGCCGATTGAGCGCATCCCGATCGCCACTGCGGGCGCTTACGTGATTTCAATCGAGATCAGCGGTCAGACGTACCGGCGGAGCGTGCGGATTTTTCAATAGCCCGCGCCAGCGCGCAGAACTGCTCAACCGAAAGTTCCTCGGCGCGCGCGGTGCCGGCCACGCCGGCGGTCGCGAGCAGGGGCTCCACTGGCATGCCGAGCGATTTGAGGCTCGATCGCAACATTTTTCGCCGTTGGCCGAAGGCGGCGGCGGTCACCTGTTCCAGCACCGGTTTGCTCGCTGGCGCCAGCGGCGCCGGCCGAGGAACCAGACGCACGACGCTCGAAACCACTTTGGGCGGCGGGGTGAAGGCGCGCGCCGGGATGTCGAACAGGATCCGCGCCTCGCACAGCCACTGCACCAGCACCGACAGCCGGCCGTAGCCCGGGGTCCGCGGCGCCGCGACCAGGCGCTCGGCGACCTCGCGCTGGAACATCAGGGTCAGGCTCTCGTACTCGCCGATCCGGTCAAGCCATCTGAGCAGCAGCGCTGTGGCGATGTTGTAAGGCAGATTGGCGGCGATCCGCCGCGGCGCGGCGGTCAACGCGACCGGGTCGAGCGCCAGCGCGTCGCCCTCGACGAGTTCGAGCCGTCCCGGGTAGTGCACCGCCAGTTCGGCGAGCGCCGCCAGGCATCGGGGATCGCGCTCGATCGCGACCACCCGTGCCGCGCCTTCGTCCAGCAGCGCTCGCGTCAGCCCGCCAGGGCCCGGACCGATCTCTATCGTCGTGCCGGTTGCGAGCGGCGCTGCGGCGCGGGCGATGCGCCGGGTCAAATTGAGGTCGAGGATGAAGTTCTGGCCGAGGCTTTTGCGCGCGCCGATGTCGTGGCGGGCGATGACCTCCCGCAGCGGGGGCAGTGCCGTAGATGGCGGGTTGGTCAGGTTTGGCCGCGTCGCGCCGCCATCGCCGCTGCGAGCCGGAGCGCGGCGATGAGGCTATCCGGTCGCGCGACGCCCTTGCCCGCGATGTCGAACGCGGTGCCGTGGTCGGGCGAGGTGCGGATGAACGGCAGTCCCAGCGTCACATTCACCGCGCCGTCGAAATCGATGGTCTTGATCGGGATCAGCGCCTGGTCGTGATACATGCACAGCGCGGCGTCATAGGTCTTGCGCGCCGCGGTGTGGAACATCGTGTCGGCGGCCAGGGGGCCCCTGGCGTCGATGCCGGCGGAGCGTAGCTGGGCGACGGCCGGCGCGACGATGTCGAGATCCTCGCGCCCAAGCCCGCCATTCTCGCCCGCATGCGGGTTGAGCCCGGCGACCGCGAGCACCGGCGCTGCGATGCCGAAATCCCGCCGCAGCGCGGCGTCGGCGACCTTGCCGGCATGGACGATCGTCTCCTTGGTCAACGCTGCGATGGCCTCGCGCAAGGCCAGGTGGATCGTTACCGGCACGACCCGCAAATCTGCGCCGGCCAGCATCATGACCGCGGGGGTCTTCGATCCAGCCAGCTCGGCCAGATATTCGGTGTGGCCGGGATGATGGAACCCGGCGCGATATAGCGCGTCCTTGTTGATCGGGTTGGTGACCAGCGCGGCGGCGCGGCCGCTTTGCACCTCGGCGACTGCGATCTCGATCGCCCGCAGCACCAGCTTCGCATCGGCCGCGTCGGGCTTTCCCGGCGCGCCGCGCGGGCTCCCGCCGATCGGCATCACCGGCAGCGCGTTGGCAAATGCCGCCGCGGTGCGCTCGGGCGCTGCGATCGTCTCGACCGCGACCGGCCAGCCGAGCCGCCGCGCCAGCGTGTCGAGTCGGGCCGGGTCGTCGATCAGGTAGAACGGCGGCATTCCTTCGCCGCGGCGCAACCATGCCGCCAGGGCGATCTCGCCGCCGATCCCGGCCGGCTCGCCCATCGTCACGGCGAGCGGGAGTGTCATTCGGCTAGACCCTCACATCGACATAGGCGGAGCGGCGCAGATCGCGCAGGTAGCGACGCGAGACGGTGTCGAGCTTCTGTCGCAGCAATGATTCGAAGACCTCTTCGCGTGTCGGGTCGCCGCTCTTGGCGGTCGCGGTTTCCTTCGAGCAAATCATGATCACGCCGACGCCGCCGCGCTGAAGGATGGGCTCGGAGACCTGGTTTGGCGCCAGTTTCGTGATGAGGTCGCGCAGTTGGGGGGCAAGGCTGGCGGAGCTAACCTTGCCTTCGTTCGAGGTCTTGGGCGCCTTTTCCTGGCCGAGCTTGAGTAGGTCGGGGCAGCTCTTGGCGCTACGCAAGCCTTGCGCTTCGGCAACTGCCGCGCGCTTCGCCGCGTCGTTTGTTTGGGCGGGCAGCGGAAACACCACCTGGACGACGTCGTACATTGTTTCCGGTGGTCCGCTGCCGGTATTGCCGTTGCGTCGTTCGATGACCAGCATCACGTAGTAGCCGCTGTTGGTGCGTATCGGCGCGGACAATTCGCCCGCCTTCAGCGGTCCCACGGCGCCCGCCAATTCGGGCGGCAGCTGGTCCGTCCGCAGCCAGCCCATGTCGCCACCGACCGCCGCGGTCGCCGATTGCGAGAATTGCTGGGCGACCGCCGAGAACCGCGCGCCATGCTTCATCTGGTCGATCAGCTTTTCCGCGAGATTGCGAACTTCTTGGTCCTGCGCCGGGTTGTCGACGGGCAGGAAGATCTCGGCGATGCGGCTCTGCGGGTCGTTGGCATGTTCCTTGAGCCGCTTCATCGCGTCGTCGACTTCTTCGTCGGTGATCTCGGTGTTCTGCGCCGCCAACCGCCGCACGAGCTTGGCCCACACGATCGAGGCGGTGAGCTGGTTGACTAACGAGCCGCGATCGATGCCGCGAGATTTCAAGAACAGATTCAGCTGGCCGGGCTGCATGCCGTTCTGCTTCTCGATTTGCGCTAGCGCCGTATTGAGCTCGTCGTCGGTGGCCGCGACGTTCTGCCGCTTCGCCTCCTGCAGCTGAAGTTTTTCATCGACAAGGGCGCGCAGCACCTGCCCGCCGATGCGCTGCCGCGTTTCCGGCGTGTCGGCCAGGTTCGAGGAGAGCTCGACCATCTTCATTCGCGATACGAGATCGAAGACCGAAATGACGTCGTCGTTGACGACCGCAGCAATCCGCATGTCTGGGACCACCGGCGCCATGGACGGCGGCGCAGCGGGAGCATGGTGGACGGCTGGTTGGTGTGTCGCCGCTTCTAGCGCCGGGTCGATCGCCAAAATTCCTGTAACGGCGATGAGCAAGGCACAAATTCGACGCGATAACCGCATAACCAACTAACCTTGATCCCTATGGCGGGTACGAGTTTATACCCCGCGGCATGCACTGTCGCGGCGGCGATCTGCCCTAGCCTTATTGACCTGGGCTCACCGACAAGACATTGCCGCCGAACTGGCCGATGTTCTTAAAGACCACGCTGAACATAACCTGGTAGCCCGGCGTTACGTCGCCGTTGCGAATGGCCGACTGACTCGCGGTGGCGATAAACGCCATGCACTCGTCCTGGTAGATCGCCGACACCGATGTTTGCAGGTTGGCGTTGTTCGCCTGGGGGGTCGCAACACCGTTGACGATGTTGGTCGCGTTGGTGAGGTTGACCGTCTCGGAGGCCGCCAGCGACCAATATCGCGTGACCTTCGCGGCCAGGCTCAGGTTAAGCTGCTCGCGCTTGCCGTATAGAATCGTGGCGCCGCTGCCAGGCACGGTGATCAGCTGACTGGGCTGCTCCGCCGGGATCAATAGGTAGCTAGCACCGAGCTTGAGGTTAGCCGGACCCACGCCTAGGGAGAGCTCCTGACCGCGGTCGGCGAGCGACTCCTTGTCGAGACGGAAGCGGTAGATCATGTCGAGGTACGAGTTCGGCGCCAGCACCACTCGTCCAACGATATCCGACAAACGCTGGTCCATCCCGCTGCCCGGCGGGACAAACGGATTGGGCTCGGCGCGATAGCTCTGACCGATCAACACCCTGTAGCTGCCGCCGGTTTTGTCGTACGCGCCGAGGTGCAGACCGTAATCGACCCGCTGTCCGGTATCGAGCAGGTCGTAGCCTTGCAGCCGATCGGCGCGGAAGAGATCGGTGTCGCGGAACTGATAGCCGAGGCTGTCTTCGTCGGGGATTCGGTGGGTGTTTCCGCCGTTCGGGCCGATGAACGTGGCGACAGTCGGTTGGATCATCAGATCGAATGGATCGCCATGATGGACCACCGGGTAATCCCAGGTCAGGCCCATCTGTGGGAACAGCCGAGCGGCAAAGAAATCGCTCGGCACATGCTGGATCGGGGGCTGGCCGTTTTGCGAAAAATAAGCGCTCGGCAGGTCGGGATTTGACAGGTTGCTCAGGCCTTGGATCGAATAGGCATCGCCCCGCACGTTGACCTGGAATTTGTATTCGCCGCCAAGCCCATCGCGGAACATCCGATCCCAACCGGCCGTTCCAGACAGGCGCCGCGTTTGGGTGCCGACCTCGCGGGTTATGTCGAGAAGATTGGCATTGAACCTCAGCGTGCCGCCGACGCTGTCAGGCTTGAACTGCCAATCCCGGTTGATCACCGGCAAGACGATGGGTTGGGTCGAGTCGCCCAAACTCGGGGTGAGTGGCTCGAACGCATAGGCATTGACGTCGAGGGAGCCGTTATCCGGAAAGCCTTCAAGATAGACGCGGCTGACCTCCGTCCCCATGCCCGGCACCGGGAAACCGAAGCGCTGCAGGTAGGTCTGATCGGAGACGCGTTGCAGGCTGAAGCCGGCGCGGTAGGTGTCGTCTATATCCCAAATCCCGGCCTGGCTCACATGCCAGCGCCAATCGTGTTTGATCGTCGGATCGGCGGCGAAGCCGACATTGCTGTAATCGATGCTGGCGATGCCGTTGAATTCGCCGTTCGAAAAGCGCTGGCGATATTCCGCCGCGAGGTCCTGACCGGCCGAGGTGGTGAACCTCGGATATATCGTCATATCCGCGCTGGGTCCCAAGGTTTGGTAATAGGGGATCCCAACGTGGAACCCGAGGCTGGTGGAATTTCCGATCGACGGCGTTAGGAAACCGCTCGCGCGCTTTACCGACGGGTCGGGGGTCACGATGTACGGCGTATAGAAGACCGGCCACCCTTCGATCTCCATGATCGCGTCGCGGAACTCAAGCTTCTGCAGATCCTTATCGTCGGTGACTTGACTTGCCTTCAGCTGCCAGGCCGGCGGTTTGGACGGATCGCTTGCGCACAAATCGCATGGTGAATAGACGACCTTGCGCAGGTCGAGGTGATTGCCGTTCGTACGGCGCGCCGCATTCGCCACGAGCCGTGAACGGTCGTTCAGCAACACGCGGACATCATGGGCGAACGCGTTGTTCATCGAGTCGCGCAACTCCATGTAGTCCGCGAACACGACCTGGCCGTCATCCGTCATCAGACTGACGTGGCCGGAAGCGGTCACCGTATCGGTGCGCTGGTTGTAGGTGACGACGTCAGCCAGAAGGACCTGGGTGCCTTGGGCAATCTCGACATGTCCCTTGGCGATGGTCAGCGAATGCTCTTCTTCGTACTCGACCTCATCCGCCTGGAAGGTCATCGGCGCGCCGGCCGCGGTCGGCGTTGGGGGATCTGCAAAGGCGGCGGCGCCGGTCAGCCCCAGGCCGAGCAGCACCGCCGCCGTCAGGCGTAACACCTGTCCGGTCGCGCGCTTGCGTCCTGATCGGCGAAGCTCCCTCATCGCGCTATGGACCGATTCCCCACCAACCCCTGGTTCTTGTCACCTCAGGAATATCGCCTGTATTCGGCCGCGTCACCCGTCTTCAAGATGGAGGAGCATCGAGACTCCGAAGATTATGGCGATGCCGGTGGGCGTCCACGCCGCGAGCGACACCGGCAATTTGGCCGACAATCCTAGGGCAAAGACGACGTTCGAGACGAAATAGAGGATAAAGCCCGCCGCGATGCCGCCGACGATCATGATGGTCACGCCGCCGCGTCGCTGCATGCGCAGGCTGAAGGTCGCGGCGACCAAGACCATCGCGGCAAACAGCAAGGGCCGCGCGAGCAGAATGTTGAATTGCAACCGGTGGCGCTGCGCCGAAAACCCGGATTTTTCGAGCAGCGAGATGAACCCTGGCAGAGCCCAGAACGACATCGTGTCGGGCGAGGCAAGGCTCTCTTCGATCCGGCGGGTGGTGAACCTGGTCGGCAAACGCATTTCCGACACAGGCTCGGACTGGTCGCTGTTCTCCCAGCGCTCAGCGTTCTGAATGACCCATGTGCCATCGTCGAGTTGGGCGCTTTTGGCCTCGATCCGGGACGTGAACTGGTGCTGGCGGTTGAGATAGAAGAGCGTGACCTCACCCAGCAGCAGTTCCGGTGCGGCAAGCCGATTGCCGTGGATGATGACCTGGCCGCCGCCCGGCTCACTCTGCCGCAGCCACAGACCCGAATTCATCAACGCCAGCTGGTCGCCGGACTGGCGCAGGAACTGCGCATCGAGTTGCTCGTAGGTGGCTTGCAGCGAGGCCGCGACCGGGTTGAACACGGTTACCGCCAGAATCCCGACGAAAAGCGCTACAAGCGCCGCCGGGGCGAGGAATTGCCACACCGACAACCCGGCCGCCCGGGCGATGATCAACTCGTTGCTGCGGGTGAGCCGCCAGAACGCGAGCATCGTTCCGAACAGCACGCCGAAGGGCATCACCTCCTGCGCGGTATGGGGCAGTTTCAACGCCGCCATCTCGAGCAAAACCCCGAGCGTGACCCCCGATTTTGTCGCGCCGCGCCGCAATAGTTCGATGTAGTCGAGCAGAAAGCTGATGCTGAGCATCGCTCCATAGACGCTGCAGAACCAGGTAAAGAACTGGCGCGCGATATAGGACGAGAGGGTCTTAGCCAGCAGCACCGACGGGCGTCTCCTCTCCGTCGCGCGTAACTATCGCGCCGTGGCGGCAGCCATCGGCAACCGCCAGAATTTGAAGTTTATTCCACGGTGCAAGAGGATTCCAAGTCCAACGGTGAACGGCAGGAGATCGACGACGTAGGTGAGGGTGATCGCTATTGGATAGCGCCCGGCCAAATTCTTGATCGCGAGGTCCGTCGTCTGGAACGCTAATGCGGCGCCGATCGCGATCAGTACGCGTCTCAATTGGCCGCGGCGATTGAACTCGCCAGGTAACAGGCAGGCGAGCGGAATCATCGCGAAACTGAATACCGTCAACGGCACCGTGAGGCGCTGGTTGAACTCAATGAGGTAGCTGTATTGCGTCGTCGGATCGAGATCGGACGGAGGGAACAGCAATTCACCGAGAAACCGCTCCTGCGGCTCGCGAAAATGCCCCTCATTCGCTTCGCGTATCGTGTCGAGGTCGAGCACATAACGGCTAAAAGTCAACACATTGAGCTTGCCCGAGTCGCGATCGAATTGCTGACGGTTGCCATTGACCATGATGATTCGCGCCGCGCCGCCAGCATCGGCGAATGCGCCCCGCTCGGCGACCAGAGTCACCGGGTGCCGCGGATCGCGCTCGTCATCGATGAGCAGTCCGTTCACCTCACCGCGATTGTTGCGGCTGCCGATGTAGATCGTCAGCTTGTCGTTGATCGTCGTGAACGCGCCTTCCTGCAGGAGGCTGGAAACGAACCGGTGGCGGATCTCAAACTGAAGGTCCTTGAACTCGCGGTTTGCCGCCGGCAGGAAATAGGCCGACACCGTCATCAAGAAGAGAAAGCAGATGCCGCTCAGCACCAGGACCGGCTTGGCCAGACCGTATTGGCTCACGCCCGCGGCGCGCATCACCACCAACTCGCTCTCCGTGATGAGGCGGTTAAAGACGAAGAGCACTGCGATAAACGTGCCGATCGGCAAAACGATGTCGAGAAATCGCGGCAAAATCAGAAGCACGAGATAGAGAAATATCTCCGCGGAAAGCCCGCGATTGACGATCAGATCGACCAGTCTGAGCGACTGCGCAAACCACACGGCGGCCGTCAACGCCCCGGTGACGAGCAGCATGACGCTAAACGACTGCTTCAGGATGTAGCGGCTGAGCGAATTCATCGATCAGCTTCCGCCATTCCCGCCGTCATAATGTCTGTCGCACCCTCGTTTGCTGAATAGCGGAGCATTGGTATGGCAAGATTATGTCGTGTGGATGGGCGGCGCGGCCGGCGCTGTTCGCCCGCGCTTCGCCGGGATTGTCGATGTCGCAGGGAAAGGCGGTGACTTCGGCGGCCGAAGGCATTGCCTTGTCTAGCGCAAATCGCGGGTGCGCGAAAACAGTTCCGATGTAACCTCCCGCGCGTACTTCCGGCATTGACACTCGGTTTCGTAGCCTCTATCGCGGCGGCAGCGCCGCATTTCTTGGCATCCGAATTGCCTTGCGCCGCCGAACCAGTGTCGAGCTAGGACGATGAAAATCAGTTTCGCCGAGTTCAGACCGCCGTCGCATTCTGGCGCCGTGGTGGTCGGCGTCTGGGAAGAGGGGAAATTGACCCCTCCGGCGCGCCAGCTGGACGAAGCCAGCGGCGGCGCGATCGCGCGGGCGCTCGCCGCCTCGCCGCGGTTTCGCGGCAAGCGCGGTGAAATCGTGCCGGTGGTAGGTCCGGCTAATTTGCCGGCGGGCCGCATCGCTGTCGTGGGCCTTGGGAAGGCGGAATCGTTCGATCTCCGAGCGGCGGAAGACGTCGGCGGGTCTCTCGTCGCGCACCTCAACGGCGTCGGGGCGAGCGAAGCGACTGTCGCCATCGATGCCGGCGATGCGCCGTCGATCACGCCGGCCGCCGCCGCAGCGCACCTCGCACTGGGCGCGGCGCTCCGCGCTTACCGCTTTGACAAGTACCGCACGACCGAGCGGCCGGAGCGCAAGCCCACATTGACGTCTCTCACCGTGGGAAGTTCCGCTGCCGCCGCGGCTGGGCGCGCTTATCGTGATCTCGCGTTCGCCGCGGAGGCGGTCGCGTTTACCCGCGACCTCGTGTCCGAACCGGCCAACATTATCTACCCCGAGACGCTGGCCGAGCAGGCGGCGGGCCTCGCTGCGCTCGGCCTCGACGTCGAGGTGCTCGACGAAGCCCGCATGGCGGAGCTCGGGATGCACGCCATCCTCGGCGTTGCCCAAGGCAGCGTGCGGCCGCCACGGCTCGTGGCGATGCGTTGGAATGGCGGTGCCGACGGCGCGGCTCCGCTCGCCTTTGTCGGCAAGGGGGTGACCTTCGACACTGGCGGCATCTCGATCAAGCCCGCCGCCGGCATGGGCGAGATGAAATGGGACATGGCGGGCGCCGGCGTGGTCATCGGCCTGATGCGGCTCCTCGCCGCGCGCAACGCCAAGGTCAATGCGGTTGGGGTGGTGGGGCTGGTCGAGAACATGCCGTCGGGATCGGCGCAGCGGCCCGGCGATATCGTCAAGTCGATGTCGGGCCAGACGATCGAGGTGCTCAACACCGACGCCGAGGGCCGGCTCGTACTCGCCGACGCGCTCTGGTACTGCCAGGATCGTTTCAAGCCGGCGCTGATGATCGACCTCGCGACCCTGACCGGCGCGATCATCGTGGCGCTTGGCCACGATCACGCCGGGCTCTTCGCCAATAATGAC
>DASYXG010000138.1:0-2999 GCA_035935235.1 Allostellaceae bacterium | reverse complement strand
CGCAATCAAAACCTAAATAACCCGAGGTGCAAGGCCTTGCAGAATGAGATAAACAAGCGGCAGATCCAGCTAGGGATCGAATGCCAAAACGAGCAAGCCTCAAATCGCAAGCAACCACGTTGCTTGTCCTTGCGGCCGGGTTCCTCGCGTCAGCCATAGCGACGACTGCCGCCGGTATCGCTGCCCACGCCATCCCGATTTGGGGTTGGGCTCTCGCAATCGCCCTCTTTGCCACCGCCACCGTGTTCCTTGCAACTTCTATGGCCCTCGGCGCCTGGGGCACCGCGCTCCTTATAGATCTCGGCAAGCTTCAGTGTAAGCGCCGTTCTCAGGCCACGGCCGAGAGGTGTTGGGTAGTTGGATAAGCCCAGGGGATCAGGTCATCGAGGCGGGTCTGCGGGTGGCCGTTGACGATTCGAGTGATGACGTCGGCCAGGTAACCGTGCGGCTCGACCGCCAGCAGCTTGCAGGTTTCGATCAACGAGGCGATGACCGCCCAATGCTCGGCGCCGCCGTCGGAGCCGGCGAACAGGGCGTTCTTGCGGTTGAGCGCAAGCGGGCGGATGGCACGCTCGACGACGTTGTTGTCGATTTCGATGCGGCCGTCGTCGAGAAAGAGAGAAAGCCCCGCCCAGCGCGACAGCGCGTAGCGGATCGCCTCGGCGAGCTTGGTCTTCTGGCTGATCAGCGACAGCTTCTCCCGCAGCCATGGCTGGAGAGCTTCGACCAGTGGTCGGCTGCGCTCCTGGCGCACAGTCCGGCGCTCCTCGGCGGAGCGGCCGCGGATGTCGTCTTCGATGCGGTACAGGGCGGCGATGCGCGTCAGCACCTCGCTGGCGATCGGCGCCATGCCGCCCTGTGCCAGCTCGTAAAACGGCCGACGGACATGGCTCCAGCAGAAGGCGAGCCGCACCTCGCCCTTCTCGGCCAGCGCTTTATAGCCGGCGTAGCCATCGACCTGCAGGATGCCGCGGAACCCGGCGAGGTGCGCGATCGGCCGCATCGCCTTGCGGTCCGGCGCGTAGACGTAGGCGACGATCGGCGGGTCGGTGCTGCCCCACGGTCGGTCGTCGCGCGCATAGGCGAAGAGCTGGCCGGTCTTGGTCCGGCCCCGGCCGGGATCGAGCACCGGGGCGGTCGTCTCGTCGGCGAACAGCTTGGCCGATGCTCGCAGCCTGTCGAGCAGCCGCTCGTGTATCGGCCGCAGCAGGAAGGCGGCGCGGCCGACCCAATCGGCCAGCGTCGAGCGATCCAGTTTGACGCCCTGGCGGGCGTAAATCTGCGCTTGGCGGTACAACGGAAGGTGGTCGGCGTACTTCGACACCAGCACCTGGGCGACAGTCGCCTCGGTCGGCAGCCCGCCCTCGATCAGCCGCGCCGGCGCCGCCGCCTGCACCACCACATCTTCGCAAGCTCGGCAGGCGTATTTGGGCCGGCGCACGACGAGCACCCGGAACTGCACCGGCACGATGTCGAGCCGCTCGGCAACATCCTCGCCAATCCGATGCAGCGCGCCGCCGCAGCCGGGGCAGGTCGTGCGGTCAATATCGACGACCGTCTCGATCCGCGGCAGATGGGCCGGCAGGGCGCCGCGGTTCGCTCGTCGCCGTTCGGCGCCCGCCTTCCGCTCGGCCGGCGCTTTCTCCTCGTTCTCGGCATCGCCGGCGGCCTCGATCTGTTCGGCCTCCTCCAGGCCGAGCTGCAGCTGCTCCTCGGGCAGGCTCTCGGCTCGCCGCCCGAAGCGATGCCGCTGCAATTCCTTGATGATCTGGCGTAGCCGCTCGCTTTCCGCCCGCTCGGCCAGCAGCATCGCCTTGAGCAGGGCGGGGTCATCGGGGAGGGCTGCGGCGGTGCTCGTCACACCGCGAGTGAATCATGCCGGCGATCAGTTCGCGACGGTTTTTACCGCCGGTCGTGGCCGGCTTTCTTGCTCAGCTCGCCGCGGTCGGCACTACCGTCCGCCGCACCTCGTGCACGCGCCGCCAATCCAGCCCTTCGAGCAGCGCCTGCAGCTGCGCTGCGCT
The DNA here is from genome assembly GCA_035935235.1 of Allostellaceae bacterium. Lineage (GTDB taxonomy): Bacteria > Pseudomonadota > Alphaproteobacteria > ATCC43930 > CGMCC-115725 > DATARH01. Next base: position 975 of record DASYXG010000138.1, on the reverse strand, counting down.
CAGCCGCATTACGCCGTCGCGCACCGCCGGCCAGTGGAAATGGCCGTTTTCCAGGCGCTTGGCAACGAGCACGACGCCGCTGCCGTCCCAGAAAATCAGCTTCACTCGGTCGGCCCGCTTCGCCCGGAACACGTACACCACGCCGGAGAACGGGTCGGTGCGGATACTCTCGCGCACCACCGCCGCGAGCCCCTCTGCTCCCTTGCGGAAGTCGACCGGCTTCGTCGCCACCAGAACCCGGACATTGCCGGATGGTCCGATCACGGGGTCGCCTTCAGCGCGCGAATCACCGCCTCGATGGTCCGTGGCTTCGCGTCCGCACCGACCCGTACTTCGACCCCCGCGATCTCGAGTTCGATACCATCAGACCGCAGGCGGCGGCGACGCGCGCGGCGTGGCGACACCACTCTTATCGGTGGTTCGGGTTGCGGCGGCTCCATCACCGCCGGCACAAACATCGGTGGCGATGCCAGGACGGACTGCCGCGCCAGCCGGCGCCAAGCAAACAACTGCTGCGGCGTCAGGCCGTGACGCCGAGCGACAGCGCAAACCGTTTCGCCTGCCCCGTAGCTCTCGGCGATGATCGCAGCCTTCTCCGCCGCCGACCAACTTCGCCGCCGGCCGGCGCCCGTGAACACCTCAATGCGCCGGGCTGGCTCCGGCATATGCTTATGCTCTGAAATCGACATGTGTCGGAACCCCCGTCGGCTCCGAACATCACCCTTCCACCGCCAGACCGAAAGGTGCCGCCCAAACACCGCTTACGCCCGTTTGATGCGTTTCGGTGGATCACATTTAAAAGCGCGTACTAAATGACTGCGGACGATTTTATTGCTGTTGAAGACGTCGAATGTCGTTGTGAATGACGGGTCCACGCCCAAGAAAGCCAGAGTCCTTCGGTACATAGCAGCGGGATCTGCGACGAGGTCGTCGAAAATGTTGACGATCACATTCTCGCGACCAACCGACCAACCG
>DASYXG010000137.1:0-2885 GCA_035935235.1 Allostellaceae bacterium | reverse complement strand
CAATCTGTCGCTGATGGCGTTGACCATCTCGACCGGTTTTGTCGTCGACGACGCCATCGTCGTCCTGGAGAACGTCTCGCGCCATATCGAGGCGGGCATGGGACGCCGGCAAGCGGCGCTGCAGGGCGCCCGCGAGGTCGGCTTCACCGTGCTGTCGATGAGCGTGTCGCTGATCGCGGTGTTCGTGCCGATCCTGCTGATGGGCGGCATCGTCGGGCGGCTGTTCCGCGAGTTCGCCGTGACCCTGTCGGTCGCGATCTTGATCTCGCTGGTCATCTCGCTGACGACGACGCCGATGATGTGCGCCTTTGTGCTGCGGCGGGAGCCCGAGCGCCACGGCCGGCTGTATCACTGGAGCGAGCGGTTCTTCAACGCGATGCTCGGCTTCTACGACCGCACGCTGGTGGCGGCGCTGCGCCGGCCGCTTCAGGTCATGGTGGTCCTCTTGGTGACGGTCTGCCTCAACATCTTCCTGTTCTACGAGGTGCCGAAGGGCTTCTTCCCGCAGCAGGACACCGGCCGGATGATCGGCGGCATCCAGGCCGACCAGAGCATCTCGTTTCAGCTGATGAGGCAGAAGCTGCAGCGCTTCATCGCCATCATCCGGCAGGACCCGGCGGTGCAGAGCGTCGTCGGCTTCACCGGCGGCGGCCAGACCAATTCCGGCTTTATCTTTGCCGCGCTGAAGCCGCTGGCGGCCCGCAAGCTGTCGGTCGATCAGGTGATCGGCCGGCTGCGGCCCAAGCTCAACCAGGTTCCCGGGGCGCGCCTTTTCCTGCAGGCGGTGCAGGACATCCGCGTCGGCGGCCGGCAATCGAACGCGCAGTACCAATTCACGCTGCAAGGGGATTCGCTCACCGAGCTCAACGACTGGGCGCCGAAGATCACCGCGGCGATGGAGAAGCTCGACATCCTGACCGACGTCAATTCGGACCAGCAACAGCACGGGCTCGAGACCGATCTCGTGATCGACCGGCCGACCGCGGCCCGGCTCGGCCTGACCACCAGCCAGATCGACAGCACCCTCTACGACGCGTTTGGCCAGCGCCAGGTCTCGGTCATCTATGCGGCGCGCAACCAGTATCATGTGGTGATGGAGGTCGACCCGCAGTCCTGGCAGAGCCCGGACATGCTGAAGCAAATCTATGTCAGCAGCACCGGCGGGTCGGTGAAGGGCACGGCCGGCACCAATGCGGTGGCCGGGACGGTGGCGGCGTCGAGCGTCGCGAAAACCAAGTCGACAGCCGCCAGTGCCGCGGCGACCGTCGCCGCCGACGCCGCGCGCAACCAGCGGAGCAACGCGATCGCTTCGACCGGGCACACCGCGGCATCGACCGGGGCGGCGGTCAGCACATTCGGGGAGACGATGGTGCCGCTCGCCGCCTTCTCGCATTACGGGCCGGGGACGACGCCGCTCGCGGTCAATCACCAGGGCCTTTTCGTCGCCAGCACGATCTCATTCAACCTCAAGCCGGGGGCATCGTTGAGCCAGGCCACTCAGGCCGTCGACCGGGCGATGGCGCAGCTGCACGTGCCGAGTACGATCCACGGCAGCTTTCAGGGAACCGCGCAGGCCTTCCAGCAATCGCTCAACAACGAGCCGGTGCTGATCGCCGCGGCGCTATTGGCGGTCTACATCGTGCTCGGCGTGCTCTACGAGAGCTACGTCCACCCGATCACCATCCTGTCGACGCTACCCTCGGCCGGGGTCGGCGCGGTCTTGGCGCTGATGCTGGCCAACACCGAGTTCAGCATCATCGCGCTGATCGGCGTCATCCTGCTGATCGGCATCGTCAAGAAGAACGCGATCATGATGATCGACTTCGCCCTGGTGGCGGAGCGCGAGAGCGGGCTCTCGTCGCGCGAGGCGATCCACCAGGCGGCGGTGCTGCGCTTCCGCCCGATCATGATGACGACGATGGCGGCGATGCTCGGCGCGGTGCCGCTGGCGATCGGGTTTGGCGAAGGCTCCGAGCTGCGCCGGCCGCTCGGCATCTCGATTGTCGGCGGGCTGCTGGTGAGCCAGGCGCTGACGCTCTATACGACGCCGATCATCTATCTCTACCTCGACCGTTTCCGCCTCTGGGCGCAGCAGCACTGGGGGTTCCGTCGCCGCGGCATGCGGCACGGCGCCGCCGCCCAGCCGGGCGAGTGAGCGGCATGACGACAATCCGGCGAGCGGCCGCGCTGGCGGCGATGGTGGGGCTGAGCGGCTGCCTGGTCGGGCCCGATTACCTGCGCCCCGACGCACCGGCGCCGGCGACCTACAAGGAGGCGTGGAAGCCAGGGCCACGGGAAAAGGGCTGGGCGCCAGGCCGGCCCAACGACGCGATCGACCGCGGCGCGTGGTGGTCGATCTACCCCGACCCGGTGCTCGACAAGCTCGAGCGACAGATCGATATCTCGAACCAGAATTTGAAGGCCGCGGAAGCATCGTTCCGCGAGTCCGAAGCGCTGGTCACCGAGGCGCGAGCCGGGCTGTTTCCGACCCTCGACGCGGCCGCCTCGGCAGTGCGATCGCGCAGCAGCGGCAGTACGTTCGGCACCGGCAACATCTCCAACACGTTTCGCACCACGCTGAACGCCAGCTGGGTGCTAGACCTATGGGGCTCGGTGCGACGTCAGATCGAGGCCAGCACCGCCAGCGCCCAGGCCAGCGCCGCGACGCTGGCGAACGCGCGCCTCGCGGCCCAGGCCTCGCTCGCCACCGCCTATATGCAGCTGCGGGTCGCCGACGAGTTGCAGCGGCTGCTGTCGGCGTCGGTGAAGGCGTTTACCCAGGCGCTGCAGATCGTCACCAATCAGTACAAGAGCGGCACCGCCGACCAGTCGGCGGTCGATCAGGCACGCGCTCAGCTCGAGGGCACCAAGGCGCAGCTGATCGC
>DASYXG010000136.1:0-4966 GCA_035935235.1 Allostellaceae bacterium | reverse complement strand
GGTGCTTGGCGGGCTGACGAGCCCCGCAGGCGCGGTACTCGGCGGATTCCTGGTCGGGGTCATCGAGAACCTAGCCGGCACCTTTATTCCGTATTTTGGACGCGAGTTGAAATTGACCCTCGCGCTGATTCTGATCGTCTTTGTCCTGATGTTCCGCCCGAGCGGCCTGTTCGGGCGCCGCGTCGTGAGCCGCGTATGACGACGGCACCAAAAGAAGCGGGCGCCGCGGTGACGGCAGTCCCGATAGAACGGCCAGTCCGAGCGCGCCCGACAACGCATCAACTCGTCATTGCGGCGACCGTGATCATCGCCGCGATCATCCCGCTGTTCGCCAAGAGCTTCCTGCTCTTTCAGTTGACCGAGGTCATGATCTACGGACTGGCGATCCTCGGGCTGAACCTGCTCACCGGGTTCAACGGTCAGTTCTCGCTCGGGCACAGCGCCTTCTATGGGATCGGCGCCTATACCACCGCGATCCTGATGCACAATTACGGCGTCGCGTATTACTGGACGCTGCCGGCCGCAGGCGGCCTTTGCTTCGTCATCGGCTTCCTATTCGGGCTGCCGGCTTTGCGGCTGCAGAACCTTTATCTGGCTCTTGCCACTTTCGCCTTGGCGACGGCGATGCCGCAAATCCTCAAATTCCACGCGCTCGAAAGCTGGACGGGGGGCGTCCAGGGCCTCGATGTCGATCAACCTGACGCGCCGGGCTTCCTGCCAATCAATAGCGATCAGTGGCTGTATTACTTCACGCTGATCATCGTGCTGCTGATGTTTGCCGCGGCGTCAAACCTCGTGCGCAGCCGCAGCGGGCGGGCGATCAAGGCGATCCGCGACAATCAGATCGCGGCGGCGGCGATGGGCGTCAACGCATCGCTATATAAGACTCTGACCTTTGGCGTGAGCGCTCTCTATACCGGCGTCGCCGGCGCCTTAGGGGCCCTAACGGTCGCGTCGGTTGCGCCGGACAGCTTCACCGTCTTCTTGTCGATCTCGCTCCTGGTCGGTCTGGTGATCGGCGGCGTCGGCTCGATCCCGGGGTGCCTATTCGGCGGGCTTTTCGTGTTGTTCGTGCCCAACATCGCCAACAGCCTCTCGACTGGCTTGGCCGGCGCAATCTATGGCCTCATCTTGCTCATCGTCATCTTCGTCATGCCATCCGGCGCGCCCGGCTTCATGCGGTTCGCGCTGGCGCAACTGGCTCGCTTTCGACAACCATAGCGGCAACCGCAATTCATAAGGGAGGTCACCATGAAGCAGTTAACCCGTCGCGGCATTCTCCGGGCTGGCGCGGCAGCGCTCGCCTTTGCCCCGCCGCTTCTGTCGGTCCATTCCGCCCATGCCAAGAACTACGGCCCCGGCGTTACCGATAGCGAGATCAAGATCGGCAATACCGGGCCCTATAGCGGCCCTGCCTCGTCCTATAGCGCGGTCCCAAAAGCGCAGGTCGCCTATTGGAAGATGATCAACGACCAGGGTGGGATAAACGGCCGAAAGATCAATTTCCTCTCATACGACGACGGCTACACCCCGCCGAAAACGGTCGAGATGGTGCGCAAGCTCGTCGAGGAGGACGAGGTGCTGCTGGTCGCCAGCCCGCTCGGCACGCCGACGAACAGCGCGATCTGGCACTACATGAACCAGAAGCAGGTGCCGCAGTTGTTCGTCGCTACCGGCGCGACCAAATGGGACGACCCGAAGGGACATCCTTGGACGATCGGCTGGCAGCCCAACTATCAGAGCGAGGGGCGGATTTACGCCACCTACATCCTGAAGGAGAAGCCGAACGGCAAGATCGGCGTGCTCTATCAGAACGACGATTTCGGCAAGGATTATCTGAAGGGCGTAAAGGACGGCCTTGGCGACAAGGTGTCGATGATCATTGTCGAAGCCACCTATGAAACGACCGATCCGACCGTGGATTCGCAGGTCGTCGACATGAAGGCCAAGGGGGTTGACGTCTTCGTCAACACGGCGATCCCGAAGTTTGCGGCCCAGGCGATCCGCAAGGCGGCCGAAATCGACTGGAAGCCGCTCCACATCCTGAGCAGCATCGGCAACTCGGTCGGCGCGACATTGAAACCAGCCGGTTTCGAGAATGCCAAGGACATCGTCTCGGATTTCTACCTGAAAGATCCGAGCGATCCGAAATGGAAGGATGATGACGGCTACAAGACCTGGGCGGCGTTCATGGACAAGTACCTGCCCGATGCGGACAAGAGCGACGCCGGCTATGTCGCCGGCTCCTCCTTGGCTGCGATGACGGCGCAGGTGCTCAAGCAATGCGGCGACGAGTTGACCCGGGAAAATGTCATGAAGCAGGCCGCCAGCCTTCATGATTTCGCGGTCCCGATGCTACTCCCGGGTATCACCGCCAATACCAGTCCGACCGATTTCGCGCCGGTCAAGCAAGTTCAGATGGCTAAGTTCGACGGGCAGCGTTGGAACCTGTTCGGCGACTTGCTGAGGGGCGCGATCGGCTGAACGAGTTCGGCGCCGGGGCTGGCTTAGGGGACGGGCACCGGCGCCGCCCGCGGCCGCCATTGGAAATGATCGGCCGAAGTCGCTGACCGCGGCTGGACGGTTTTGCGCCGCCTGTGTCAAGGTCGCGGACGCCGTCCCATGAGGCGGGCATACGGGGGTGAGAAAGTCTCGGAGCGTTGCGTGGTCAGACTGGAGAACGTCGGCAAACGATACGGCGCCGATGCAGAGATCCTGCGCGATGTCTCCATGCAGCTCGATCCCGGCGGATTTTACTTCCTCACCGGCGTCAGCGGCGCGGGCAAAACGACCCTATTGAAGCTGATCTATCTCGCGGAGATCCCTTCCCGCGGAACGGTCACGCTCTTCGACACCGATATCGCCAAGACGGACCGCACGACCCGCACGGCACTACGGCGGCGGCTCGGGATCGTCTTCCAGGATTACCGCCTGGTCGAACACCTGAGCGTCCGCGACAACGTCGCGCTGCCGCTGCGAATCGCCGGCGCCCCAGAGCGCGAGATCCGCGAGAACGTACCGGAGCTGCTGAGCTGGATGGGGCTCGACGGCAAGCTCGATTTCCGCCCGGCTACTTTGTCGGGCGGCGAGCAGCAGCGCGTCGCTATCGCCCGCGCCATCGTCCGCCGCCCCGATCTGCTCATCGCCGACGAGCCGACCGGAAATGTGGATGACGATATCGCGATGCTGCTGGTGCGTGTCTTCGAGCGCATCAACAGGCTGGGCACGACGGTGCTGATCGCGACGCACGATATCGCATTCGCCCACCAGTTCACCCATCGGCGCTTTCACCTCGACAGAGGCGTATTGTCGGTGGCCCATCACGAGGCGCACGCGGAATGAACGGCGCCTTTTCCCTGCCGCAGCAACTACGGCTTGACCTGCCGCTCCGCCAGGATGCGTCGGGCCGCTTCCTGCCATGGATCATCGCGCTGATAGTTTATCTCGCGACGACGGGCGGGATCACCCTGATTTGGCTGGGCGATGCGCTCCACGATTGGAGCTCGGTGCTGGCCAGCACGTGGACGCTGCAGGTGCCAGCCGAGGCCTCGCCAGCGCGGATCGGGCTGACCCTGGCCGCGTTGCGGCAAACCAACGGCGTTGTTTCCGCCCGCGTGCTCGACGCGACCGAGACCGCCAAGCTGCTCGAGCCCTGGCTCGGCAGCGCAGTGCCGATCGATACATTGCCGCTGCCCAAGCTCATCGATATCCAGATCGATCCGAACATACCGGTCGATTTGCAAACGCTGCACAAGCAACTCGACGCGATCGTTCCCGATGCGCAACTTGAGGACAATGGCTCCTGGCTCGGCGACATGCGCAAATTTGCCCGGCGCATCGAAGGTTTGATCGGCCTCGGCGTCATTGTGGTCACCCTGCTGACGGTGACCATCGTGGTGTTCACGGCCCGTATCGGTCTGGCAATTCATCACTCGGTCATCGAGCTCTTGCACCTTCTCGGGGCTCAGGACGCGTATATCGCCCGGCAGTTTCAAGTACATGCGCTGTCGCTCGGCCTGCGTGGCGGCGTCATCGGCAGCGTCGCCGCAGCGGTAACCGTGGTAGCCCTGGGGCCGGTGCGTCATATATTCATGTTGCCGATGCCGGCTACGACCCCTGGCATTTTCGATTGGCGATTTTGGCTGCTGCTGATTGTGGCGCTGCTGACCGCCGGCGGCGTGGCGATGGTGACGGCGCGGATCGCGGTGTCGCGCCAATTGACCCGCATCCTCTGATGCGTTGGCGGCGGGCGCTCAGAGTTACCGGGCTCTGCTTTGCATTGCTTGGGTTACTCTGGCTGGGCGGGCTTGCATGGTTCGTCCATAGTTCACTGACCATTGCGGTAGACCGGACGACCCCGACCGATGCGATCGTGGTGCTAACCGGGGGACGGCTGCGGCTCGAGACCGCGCTCGACCTGCTCGGCGCCGGGCGCGCGCAAAAACTGTTCATTTCAGGCGTCAATCCGCATGTCGATCGGATCGCGCTGCTGCGCGTCGCCGGACGGATGGATAACGGCGACGCCGACCGCATCGAGATCGGTCATGAAGCCGAGAACACGTTGGGCAATGCCCGAGAAACCGCCGAGTGGATGCAGCACCAGGGCTATCGCAGCCTGCGCCTGGTCACGAGCTGGTATCACATGCAGCGCAGTCTCCTCGAATTCACGCGAGCGATGCCGGATGCGACAGTCGTCGCCGAACCGGTTTTCGCGGCGCATAGCGACCCTCAGTCGTGGTCCGAGTGGTTGGACGTCGCGATGCTGACGGTCGGCGAATACAACAAGTTTCTGGCGACGTTGGTAAGGCCGCCGCTCGCATTTTTCTGGCCGCGCGGGGCCTTGTCCGGCCATGCCGCGCACTTGGCCAAAGCCACCACCACCTCCGCAGCAGATCGCAAGCAATGATCCGGCTGCTGCGGGCGCTGCTGTTCAACATTGCGTTTTACATCGATACGGTGGCGATGG
>DASYXG010000135.1:0-19962 GCA_035935235.1 Allostellaceae bacterium | reverse complement strand
CCGCCGATGATCTCGCCCGCAGCGAAGAGGCCGGGGATCGCGGTGCCGGCACTGTCCTGCACCTCGCAATCGTTCGAGGTCTTCAACCCGCCGAAGGTGAAGGTGACACCGGCGGTGACGCCGTAGGCTTCGTAGGGCGGCTGGTCGAGCCTCTGCGCCCAGTTGCTCTTGTCGATCGCCAGGCCCTGCGTGTGGAGCCCGTCATGGACATTGGGGTTGAACGACACGTCGGGGCGCGGAGCAGCGTTGAACTCGCGGATCGTGTCGAGGAACCCCCTGGGGTCGACGCCCTCCATCTTGGCGACCAGCTCCTCGAACGTGTCGGCCTTTTCCTTGGTGCAGCGGGCGATGCGGTATTCGTCGCGCAGCAGATGCAGCGTCTTCTGGTCGAAGACCTGCCAGGCGAACAGGCCCGGCTGGTTCATCACCTCGCGGCCGTATTTGGCGTAGGTGTAGGAGTGGAAATCGAGGCCCTCATCGATAAAGCGCTTGCCCAGCGCGTTGACGACGATGCCGAACGGGTAGCCGTGCTTCTGAAAGCGGTCGCCGACATCGAGGTCGCCGACCGGCGGGGCGTTCAAATCCCACTGCACCGCATGGCAGCCCGACCAGTGCCCGGCGGGCGCGGCGCCGATGTCGAGCGCCATCTTGAGGCCCTGGCCGGTGTTGTATTTGGTGCCGCGCACCTTGGCCAAATCCCAGTTGGGGCCGAGATAGCGGGCGCGCATCTCGGCGTTGGCCTCGAACCCGCCGCAGGCGAGGATCACCGCCTTCGAGCGGACGTCGACGGTGCGGCCCTGGTGGCGCACGCGCACGCCCTCGACCCCGTTGTCGCCCTGCAGCAGGGCCAGCGCCGGGGTCTGGTAGTAGACCGGGATCTGCTCACGCTCGCGGGTCGCGTGCAGCGCCTTCATCAGCTCCTTGCCGCCGCCCCAGATATGGCAGGCGAGCCCGCCCCAGAACTTGAACTTGCCGTCGACCTTGAAGGCCTGGCGACCGAGCCCGAGCTGAAATTGCACGCCCTTCGAGCGCATCCACTTGCCGGTCTCGAAGCTCCTTGTGATGAGGATTTCGGTGAGGTCGGGGTCGGAGCGCCATTCGGTGAGCCGGCCGACGTCGTCGTAATACTGCTCGGCGGTGTAGGTGCCGACATCGACGTTGCTGCGGTCGTGGTCGCCCATGTCGGGGATGAGCTCCGCGAGGTCGTCGAAGCCGTGATAGACGATGCGGAACGCGCCGCCGGTAAAGGCCGAGTTGCCGCAGGCCGCATCCTCGGGCGCGATCTCCAGCATCAGCACGCTGCCGCCGTTCTCGCTGGCGCTGAGCGCCGCGCAGGTCGCCGCGTTCCCGGCGCCGACGACGATCACATCCCGCTCGGCGATTTCCATCGTTTCCCTCATACGCTTCCCGCAAGCACTGTCGGGAGATTGCTTCGTCGCCGCGCTCCTCGCAATGACGTCGCTTTGTTGTCATTGCGAGCGAAGCGAAGCAATCTCGTTGAAGCACTGGAACGCGATGGCGCCGAGGGAGCGAGATGCAGATCGTTGACGCGCAAATCCATACCTGGGGCAGCGGGCTGCCGAGCAACCAGTCGCATATCCAGGTGACGCATTTCACCCCGGCCGAGGCGATCGCCCTGATGGACGAGGGCGGGATCGCCGCGGCCGTGATCCATCCGCCGGGCTGGGACCCGAATTCGACCGAAATGGCGCTCACGGCGGTGCGGGATTACCCGGGCCGCTTCGCGATCATGGGCGCGGTGCCGCTCGACCGGCCGGAGTCGCGCGAGCGCATCGCGAGCTGGCGCGACCAGCCCGGGATGCTCGGTCTGCGTTACGGGTTCCTGCACGACCCGGCGAAGCAGCGCCTCGCCGACGGCGAATACGAATGGCTGTTTGTCGAGGCGGAAAAGGCCGGGGTGCCGGTCGCGACCTTGGCCACCGACTCGCTGGCGGTGCTCGGCCGGATCGCCGAGCGCCACCCCGGGCTGCGCCTGACGATCGACCATCTCGGCGGGCGCGGCGGCCTCACCACGCTGAAAGACCACGCGGCCATGACCCACATCCCCGCGCTGCTGGCGCTGGCGAAATTGCCCAACGTCGCGGTCAAGGCCACCGGCGCGCCGGGCTATTCGGCCGAGGCCTACCCGTACCCGACGATGCAGGGCTATTTGCGCCAGATTTACGACGCATTCGGCCCCGACCGCGTCTTCTGGGGCACCGACATCACCAAGATGCCGTGCTCGTGGCGGCAATGCGCGACGATGTTCACCGAGGAGCTGCCGTGGCTCAAAGGCCGCGACCTCGAACTTGTCATGGGCGAGGCGCTGTGCGCGTGGTGGGGCTGGAACCGTGCGGTCTGAGGGAAAGGGGGACGCCGATGGCCAACGAAACCGTGACCCTCGCCCGCTATGCCGCGGGGCTGCGCTATGAACACCTGCCGCCAGCGGTCGTCGCTAAGGCCAAGGACATCGTCGCCGACACGGTCGCGGCCTGCATCTGCGGCGCGGATATGCCGTGGAGCCGCATTGTCATCGACTATGCCGAGCGTACGGGACCGGGCGGAAACAGCCGCATCCTCGGCCGCGGCACCAGCGTGCAGGCGCCGGCGGCGGCGTTGGCCAATGGTGCGCTGGCGCATGCCTTTGAGCTCGACAGCCTGACCCGGCCCGGTGCCGGCGCGCATCCCGGGGCGACGGTGCTGCCGCCGGCCCTCGCGGTCGCGCAACAGGTCGGCGCAACCGGCAAGCAGCTGATTGCCGCCGTGGTCGCCGGTAACGAGGTGATGATCCGCATCGGCCGCGCCACCGGCCACACCAACGAGGCGCGCGGGTTTCATGCGCCGGGCACGACCGGACCTTTTGGCGCGGCGGTGGCATGCGGGCTGCTGCTCGGGCTCGACGACAAGGCGATGACCAACGCGATCGGCATCACCGGCTCGCTCGCCGGCGGTTTGCTCGAATTCGCCAAGGGCAATGGCGGCATGGTCAAGCGGTTGCATCTCGGCCGCGCTTCGGAGGCCGGGGTGATGGCGGCGAGCCTCGCGCAGGGCGGCTTCGAGGCCCCGCGCACGGTGATTGAGGGCGAGTTCGGCTTTCTGCGCGTGTTCTGCACCGAATGGGATGACAGCCATCTGACGCGCGGGCTCGGCAGCGATTTCGTGACGACGAGCGCGGTGCTGAAACGATATCCTGTCCACGCGACGGCGCATCCGGCGGTCAAGGCGGTGCGCGACCTGCAGGCGGCACACAAATTCACCGGTGGCGAGGTTGCGGCGATCACTGTCACCGGCACGCCGCGCATGGTCGAGCGCCACAACATCATCGAGCCGCCCGATCTGATGCTGGCGCAGTATTCCATCCCGTTTTGCGTCGCGCTGGCGCTGTTCCGCGAGGCGCGCGACCCGGAGAGCTATGACGAGAGCGCGCTCGCCGATCCGGCGATCCGCGCGCTCACGCGCAAGGTCAAGCTCGTGGCGGAAGAAGGTTCAGGGCACGGCGCGACCGCCAGCCATGTCACCGTCGAGCTCACCGATGGCCGCAAATTCGAGACGCACGAGGCCGGCGGCATGCTTGAACCTGGCGAGCTGCCGGACAAATTCGCTCGGCTCACCCGCAAGGCGATGGCCGGTTCCGGCGGTGGCGCCGGGGTCTACAAGCGGCTGATGGCGCTTGAGGACGAAGCGACGCTCGACTGGCTCGGCTAAGTTACGCGACTTCCAGCTGTTGCGCGGCGCCGTCCCAGTTGATCCGCCATCCGGGAAGCGTGATCGAGACGGAGGTTCCATCGCCGAGTTCGCTGATCACATTCAGCGTTCCGCCGTGCTTCTCGATCAGCATCTTAGCGAGCGGCAGCCCGATGCCGGTGCCGTTGTTGGCGTGTAGGGGGTTGCCGTCGATATGGCGGAACGGCTCGAGCGCGATCGGAATGTGCTCCGGTTTCATGCCGCTTCCGTGATCGGTTATGGCGATTGTCAGATCGTCGGCGCCGGTGAATTCGGCCCGCATCTCGATCGCACTGCCATCGTATGAGAACTTAACCGCGTTCGACAGCAGATTGAGCAGCACCTGTTTCAGCCTCGCGCCGTCGGCGGTCAGCGACAGATTGCCCACGGCGACCGCGGTACGAAGCGTCAGCCTTTTTTCGGCCAGCTCTCCGCCCATCAGCTCGACGCAGTCGCGCAGCAGCGGCGCCAAATCGACTGCCGCCTCGTCCAGCTCGAGCTGACCGGAAATGACCTTCGACAAGTCGAGCACCTCATTCACCAGGCCGAGGAGATGGCGCCCGGCAGTGTTGATGTGGGCGGCGTATTGCCGGTTGGCGGCGGCCGCGTTGGGTCGGGAGGGCTCGTTGGCGATGAGGTCGGAAAATCCGATGATTGCGTTCAGCGGCGTGCGCAGCTCATGGCTCATATGGGCGAGGAATTCGGTTTTGGCGCGGTTCGCGCGCTCGGCCTCGGCCCGCGCCTGTGTGGATTCCCGCTCGCTGCGGACCAGGGCGGTGAAACTTTCTTCAAGGCTGTCGATGCGAAACTTCAGCACATCGCGAATGCTGATGATCCCGTGAATCTTGTGGCCCCGTACGACCGGCAAATGGCGGATGCGGTGGGACGCCATCAACGACAGCGCCTCGCGGATCTCGGTCTCGGGAACGCAGGTGATAACGGAGCGGGTCATCAGATCGCGGACTCGGATCCGCAGGACGCTCCCGCCGAACTCGTTCAAGGATCGGACGATGTCGCGCTCGGAAATGATGCCCAGCATGGCCCCGCGAAAATCGGTAACCAGGGTCGTTCCCACGTTCCAGGTGGCGAGCATGGCGGCGGCCTTGCTCACCGGCCAATCCGGACCGACCTCGTGAACGTGGCGACCCTTGCGGTCAAGGATTTCGTCGACGAGCAATTCAAACCTCCGTCCGGGACCGACAGGTACGGGGATCCCCGCCGGTCCAATCGATCCGCTCTAACTTTCAGCTGATATCCCCCAACTGAATGAAGACCCTGCTAAGTCTTGGCTAACACTTGGTTAATGGAGCTACCGTAAGCGGAATTCTTTCGTGCGTCTTCAACCGGACCGTGGCGTCTGACCCACGCGTTCCGCCGATTGATGCGCCCATTGAGGTTGGCAGCGCGTTTACGGCGCGCTACATCAACGTATCGATGCGGCTGGAGGAGGCGGCGATGTTCGGAATGATGCGCAAGAAGCTTGAAGTCCCGCCGCCCGAACAGTGCCTGCCTGGACGGGCGATGAAGATGCCGGTGCCGGCCCGCCACTTCGTCAACGGCAACCCGCTGGAGGGCCCCTATCCGGCGGGGCTGGAAATGGCGGTCTTCGGGCTCGGCTGCTTCTGGGGCGCCGAGCGTAAATTCTGGGAGGCGCCGGGAGTGTGGACGACCGCGGTCGGCTATGCCGGCGGTTCGACCCTAAACCCGACCTACGAGGAGGTGTGCAGCGGGCTTACCGGGCACACGGAGGTGGTGCTCGTCGTCTTCGACCCGAAGCAGATCAGCTATGACGGGCTGTTGAAGATTTTCTGGGAAAGCCACGATCCGACCCAGGGCATGCGCCAGGGCAACGATATCGGGACCCAATACCGCTCGGCGATCTACACCTATTCGCCCGAGCAACAGAAGGCGGCCGAGGCTTCGCGTGAGCGCTATCAGCCGCGTCTCAAGGGCGCCGGCTACAACGCCATCACTACCGAGATCCGCGAGGCGCCGCAATTCTATTTCGCCGAGGACTACCACCAGCAATATTTGGCGAAGAACCCGTTTGGCTATTGCGGGCTCGGCGGCACCGGGGTCAGCTGCCCGATCGGCACCAGCGTTGCGGCAGAGTAGCACCTACTGCGGAGGGGGAGAGTGCAGTTCGGTGTGCAATTTTTCCCCGACGTGCGGCCCGAGGATCGTTCGGCCGAGCAGTATTTCGGCGAGGCGCTCGACATCGCCGAAGAGGCGGACCGGCTCGGTTACTCACATATTCGCATTGTCGAGCATTACTTCCACTATTACGGCGGTTACAGCCCCAACCCGATCGTCTTCCTCGCCGCCGCGGCGCAGCGCACCAAACGCGCGCGTCTCGTCACTGGCGCCGTGCTGCCGGCGTTCAACAATCCGCTGAAGCTGGCGGGCGAGATCGCGATGCTCGACGCGATCTCCGGCGGACGACTCGATGTCGGCTTCGCACGCGCCTTCCTCCCGCATGAGTTCCGCCGCTTCGCCCGATCGCCCGACGAGTCTGTGGCCCGGTTCCGCGAGGGGATCGAGCAGGTCGATCTCCTGTTGCGGCAGGAAAGCGTCACGCATCGCGGCCGCTTTCATGCGATCGAGAACACCACCTCGCTGCCGCGCCCGACCCAGCTTCCACGGCCCAAGTTCTACGTCGCCGCGCTCAACACGCCAGAATCCTTCGAGTACGCCGGAAAGATGGGTTATTCGGTGATGGCGATCGCTTTTGTCGCCGACAAAATGCGGCCGCTGCTTTCAGCCTATCGGGAGGCGTGGAAGGCTGCGGGTCACGCGGGCGAAGGCGAGGTGATGATCGCCTTTCACATGTTCTGCGACCGCGACGGTGACCGTGCGCGCGAGCTCGCTGCGCCGCTGATCGACAACTACCTACACTCGTTGGTCGATGCCGCGTCAGACTGGCTCGACGGGCGAACATCGCAAGACTATCCGGGATACGACAAGGTCATCGCGGGCTTACGCGCCTCGAATGCAGCCGACCAGATGGAGAGTGGCGCCGCCTGGATCGGCACCCCCGGTGAGATTGCCGCTACGATCGCCCGCATGGACGCGGATTTCGGCGGCTTCGAGCACGCTTCGCTGCAGGTCAACTTTAATCTGATGCCGTTCGACGCGGCGATGGGCTCGATGCGGCTTTTCGCCAGCGAGGTGATGCCGCGGTTCGCGGCCTGAGGTTCACCAGAACCGGCTGGCGTCTTTCAATTCGCTGACGCGCTGGCGCAGGCGGTGCTCGTTGCGGTCGAGCCGGCGCTTGTGCCAGGCCAAGACGCGGCGCCCGGCGCGGGCAACGCTCGAGCGCGACCCGGGGCGGGACAACGATGTGATGATGCCGCGGCCGACGCGTACGTCATTGATGTCGCCGAGGTCGTCCTGCAGGCGTTTCAGCCTCTGGACGAAGTGGCGAAACTCGCTTCCATCGTAGAGATTGCCAAATAACTCTGCCGTGTAGCGCAATTTTTTCAGGGCGATGCGCAGCTGGTGGCGCTGTCTCGCCGACTGGCCGACGAAATCCCGGATGCGTTTTTCGGCCTTTTGCCGGCAGCGCTCGAGCAGCATCGGGGCAATCTCTTCGATTGGCCGATCGAGCGCCCCATTCTCGGACGAAGCGCGCCACTCGCGGCCGTCGAACCAGCGCAACAGCGCCAGCATCGCTTCGGTATAGCGGGACGAAGAGATCGCCTTGACGACCTCCTTGTGCGCCGCACGCCGGCGCCGCGCGACAGCAAGGCCCAACGGATCGAAATCGCTCGACGGCGACAACGCGGCGCGCGCCGGGCGCACGAGCCCGTTGGCAAAGACGTCGAGATTACGGGTGTCCCCAAGGATGTCGGCAAACCAGCGCAGCTCGATCGAAGCCCAGCGGCGCGGCTCGCGCGGCAGCAGCGGGGCGAAGGCCGACAGGATCGCCCGCAGCCGGCGCACCGCAACCCGCATCTGATGGATGCCTTCAGGATTGCCGGCGAGTGCCGCGTCCTCGTTGCGCAACATATGGTCGAGGCAGGCGCGGCCGATCCGCTGCAACGCGCTCTCGGCGCTCATCCCGGGGCGCAAGTTGAGCGCCGCGGCGTGAACCGCCTTGGCCGGGCCGTGGCCATGGTCGCTGAGGCGATAGCCGCGCTCGGCCTTGGTAAGCGGTTCGAGGCGCAGGGGCGCCACATGCAGGAGTTTGAGCGCGACATCGTACAGTGCACTCGGCGCGCCGCTCTTCAATTCGAGCTCGATCTCGCTGATGCGCGCCGGTGGCGTGTCACCGCCATTACGAATGCGGCCGCGATCGATCGCCGCTTCGATCCGCGTGGCCGGCTCGGGCGTCAGCGGGATCGTCGTACGGGTGACCTCGGTGCGGAACAAGGGGCGCAGCTGCCCAGCGATCTCCGGCGACAGGAACGGGCCGGTTTGCACGGCTTGCGGGTCGGGGCGCTCGCCTGCGACCGCGTCTTCCCATTCGCCGCGCGCGATCGCGCCGACCTCGCCCGCGGCCTTCACCGTCTGGATGTACTGGCGGCCCTGGCGGCGCACGCGCAGGCTCGACCCCCGCCGGGCTAAGGCGTGATCGGGCGTGTCGTAATAGGTGCTGACGAGGCGCGCTCGCGACACGCCGTTGCCACCCGCCATCGATTCGAGCGCACGCCGCACTGCCGGCAGGTCGCCGGTGCGGGCAGCCAGCTTAAGTTCGGTTTCCGTCGCGATCGGGTGACCCCTTCGGGGGATGAAGGCAGTGCAACATGGAGGTCACCGAATTCTCACGCCGCTGTCAAGTACCTCAATTCCCGCGCAATCCGCTCGGGACATCCAACTACTCACGCGGTAGCGATTGCCACTCAGGGAACCGGCGGTGGAGGAGGTGGTGGCGGCGGTGGAGGTGGTGGCGGAGGAGGCGGAGGCGGAGGCGGAGGCGGAGGCGGAGGCGGAGGCGGAGGCGACGGCGGTGGTGGCGGCGACTTAGGGTTGTTGTTGACCGTGATGGTATGGCCGTGACTGAAGGCGCTGTTGATGCCAAGCGTCGTCTGAAGCGTGTTGGGGTTCAAGTCGGGCGGCGGGGTGAAGGGCGGAACGTGATGGAGCGCAGACCAGTCGCTGCCGCCGGGATTTCCCGACAGGATGTTCGGCAACCCGCTATTGAAGACAACCCAATCAGTCGGTGGATGGGTTGATCCCCCGTTTCCCGTGCTTGGGTTGAGTGCGGCAAGGATTTGGGCGATCAGGCCCGCGGGAGCCGGAGCGGGGTTCGAAGCCGGGGCTCCGGGAAACGGAATGCTGACGAACCAGCCGGGGTGGGTGATGATCTGTGGCGCGCAGCTCGGACAAGTCGGAGTCACCTTGAGCTCGTCGCCGTAAACCAGCACCACGTCAAGTTGCCCGGCTGCCGTCAGCCATGCCAGAACAACCGCGCCGCGAATGCCGAGCGTCCCCGACGGGGTGACCAGCGATACCGCGTTGGCGTTTTTGGAGAGCGCACCGCCGACATAACGCAGGATGCCCTTGGTGGTGCTCATCGCCAGCTTGCCGGTGCTGGTCGAGGGGTCGTACACGAAATCGTCGATCGTCAGATCGGCGTTCTCGCCGACCGTCAGCGAGGATTGGTCGAGAAACAGCAGTTGGGTTTGACCGGTCGGGCCGGTGGTGATCCGTTCGTTGTGGACGACGTCCTGGCCGATCACCACTTGTCGCACAGTCGCGCCGGGGGGCGTGCCCGTGGTGTCGGGGTTGACCGCGGTAGCGGCGCCGACCTTCTCCTGCGCCAAGGCGAGCGGGCTCGCGGTCAGGAGTAGCGATGCGGCGAGCGGACCGGCGAGTCGACGGGGGGTGACGATGCGGGCGGTCATGGCATACCCCTAAAAGCGGATTTGCGGACCGAACAAAACCGTGTTGCTGGTGTATCCGTAGATCGGAAGATTGGATAACACCATGTCGCGTTCAAGCTGCAGTACCAAAGAGATATTCGCCGCGACCGGAAAATATTGCGTGACGCCGAAGCGCCAGTGCCGGTCGAAGCGGTTGCTGCCAGAGGGCGCCGTGGTGCTGCCGTTGGTGCTGCAGCAAGGGTCGGGCGCCTCGTATATGGACCAGCTGCGACTGCCGAAAAACTCGGTTTCGAGCGGCAATTTGATGATCCCGGTCGGGTCGGCGTAGCTCACCCGGTAGGCAGCGGAGACGGCGTAGGTCTTGTTGCTGAAATAGTTGAACCGGGTGGATTGGTCGAGAAAGTCGAACTCGCCCGTCAGAACCGAATTCTCGGTCACTGGCTTTTTAAACGCCAGGATCACCAGATTGTCGTCGCCGGTGAGACCGACCGACGATGGGCGGTCCGCCGCGGCGGTGAAGTTCTTATCGCGAAACTCGTAGGCGATCCGGGCCGAGAGATCGCCCCACAGCACTGCCGTCCCTTCGACGCCGCCGCCGATTGTATAGAAATACTGCTGCTCGCCGAGGCCGACCTCGTCGACGATCAAGTAGGGCTTCAACGAGGCCCATTGCACGAACGGTATTCCGAGGTTCGGGAAGCGGAACCGCGGCCCCGCGGTCATCTCGCCGAAATCAAGGTCGAACTCGCTGTTCTTGAAATAGTGATTGACCAAGCCGGCGCCGCCGATTTCGAGCACGTCGCGGTTTTGGGTGCCCAAATCGTAGCTGTAGAGGGCGCCGCCGGTGACGAACAGATTCCCGCCGGCCTGACGCGAGAACTGCGTCGTGAGAAGCTGGTTGGCGACAGCCGATTGAAGCAAGGCCGAGCCCGACGAAACGGTCATGTCCGATTGGTATTGGGCGCCGAACATCAGATAGCCGGTCAGCCGTTGCGGGGCGTCGATAACGGTGATCTTCGTCAGATATTGGTCGATCCGGGCTTGCACGTCGGGCGGCGGGTTGAGCGCGGCCGCCCGCTGCAAATAGCTGCGCGCCGCCTCGAACGAGCCCATCCGATAATACAGCACGCCCAATTCGAGATCGACGCGCGGGAGATTGGGGTTGAACAGAAGCAGTCGATCGAGCGCCGATACCGCGGCCTCGTTGTCGCCAAGACGGGCGGAGACGTCGGCGTAGGCAAAGGTCACGGATAGATTCGTGGGATCGTGAAGCATCTGCTGGAACAGCGCATTTTTTTGCGCCGTCAGTGCCGCGATGTCGTTGCCGCCAGGAGCCTGCGCGTTTGCCGGCGGCGACGCGCCGACTAGCCACAGGATCGCCAGAACCACGCCGATCCGTTTCAACCGCGCAGTCATATTCATTCGCCCAGGGTAACAAACAGGCAGCCCCGCTGCCATTACCTAAAGGCGAAAATCTGCTGAATCAGAATGGGATGCCGCCAATCACCGTCGTCCGATGCATCAGGCGGCGTTGCGGGAGCGCGTAGTCGCAGATCGCCAGATGCATCGCGCTGGCGTTGTCCCACATCACCAAATCACCCACCCGCCAGCGGTGGCGATAGCAGAATTCCGGCTTCACACAATGCGAATCGAGCTCGGCGATGAGACCCAGCGCCTCGTCCCCTGGCATGCCCTCGATGCCGATGCATTCGCCGGCGGTGACGTAGATTGC
This sequence comes from Allostellaceae bacterium, assembly GCA_035935235.1. Taxonomy (GTDB): domain Bacteria; phylum Pseudomonadota; class Alphaproteobacteria; order ATCC43930; family CGMCC-115725; genus DATARH01. The sequence goes on along the minus strand of DASYXG010000135.1, from coordinate 8,682 downwards.
CTTGCGCCCGGTATAGGGATGAGTGCGCACGATCGGATGCGCGACATCGGGGGTTTCGGCGAGCTGCGCCGCCGTCAGCTTCGGGCGCGGGCTGTTCTCGACCCGGCGCCGCGACGAATAGCGATGGATTGCCTTCAACCCCTCGAGCCGCCGCTTCATCGCCGCCGGCAGCGCCTCATGGGCGGCGATGCAATTGGTGAAGACCGTGTCGCCCAGCACGGCGCCGTCGGCGGCGCGCGGCACTTCCTTCGCATAGAGCAGCGAGCAGCGGCTCGGCTCCGTGCGGTAGGAGACGTCGCTATGCCAGGTGAAGCCGGCATCGGCGAGGCCGATATGTTCGCCCGCCGCGTCCTTGATGTTCGAGACCAGCAGGATCTCGGGATGGCCGGGCAACAGGTACTTCTTGACGATGTGGATTTCGAGTTCGCCGAAACGGCGGCTGAAGCTGATGTGCTGCGCCTCGGTCAGCTTCTGGCCGCGAAAGAACACCACGATGTTGTCGTGAAAGCTGTTTTCGATCTCGCGGAAAGTCGGTTCGTCGATCGGCCCCGACAAATCGAAGTCGATCTCCGCGCCGAGCGCGGCATCGCATCTGGTCACCGGTATCGTCATGGCCATATCGTTCCTGATGCCTTAGAAGCGACCCTCTACCGTTCGCCGGAGTGGCGCGCCGGATTTGACCCTCGTCGGAACGCGCGCAGTGGGCTTTATACTTCGCGAGCGCCGTGAGGTTCGTCAATTGCGGTGCCGGTGGACCAACCGATCGTCATCCCCGGACCTCGAAGCCAGAGCTGATATGCGGGAGCACGAAGCGTGCAATCAGCGCCGAGGAACGTCGGCTCTGATACAGATCAACGCGGGCCGCGCTAGGATGGATGACCTTGCGGCACGAGCGGAGGAGATGGTCTCTTGAACAAAATGATGCTGGCGGCCTCGGCCGGGCTCGCGGTGAGCGTGCTGGCCGCGCCGGCCGTAGCTGACGACGCGACGCATGGGGCGCAACTGGCGCAAGTATGGTGCGCCAGTTGCCACGTCGTTCCCGGCGCATCCGGCGGACCGGCCCTGCAGGGCCCGCCCAGCTTCCGCGCCATCGCGCATGACAACAAGACGCCCGACCAACTCAGGGTATTCTTGGAGCACCCCCACGGCGCGATGCCGCAACTGTCGCTGAGTCGGGCCGAGATCGCCGATTTGCTTGCCTATATCGCTTCGCTACGCTGACGCCGCGATCGGGCCGGATGCGATCGCCTCAGTTCGCCGACCCGGCGGCGATGCTCTGCGTTATGCCTGGGTCCGGCAAAAGCGGCTGCCGTAGGTGACAGGCTACTTGGTGACCGCTGGAGATTTCACGCAACTCCGGCTCTTCCACCGCGCAGCGGTCGAAGGCATAGGGGCAGCGAGTGTGAAAGCGGCACCCCGGCGGCGGGTTGATCGGGCTCGGCACATCTCCCTGCAGGACGATCCGTTTCTTGGGAATGTCGGGGTCCGGCAGCGGCACCGCCGACAATAACGCCTCGGTGTAGGGGTGTTGCGGCCGGGTAAAAAGCTCGGCGCGCTCGGCGATCTCGACGATCTTGCCGAGATACATCACCGCGACGCGGTGACTGATGTGTTCGACCACCGCGATGTCGTGGGCGATAAACAGGTATGCGAGCGAAAACTCGCGTTGCAAATCGACGAGCAGATTGATCACCTGCGCTTGCACCGACACGTCGAGCGCCGACACCGGCTCGTCGCAGACGATGAGGCTCGGGTGCAGCGCCAGCGCGCGGGCGATACCGATCCGCTGGCGCTGTCCCCCCGAAAATTCGTGCGGGTAGCGGTCGAGCGTATCGGGGCGCAACCCGACCTTGCCGGCCAGCTCCTCCACTCTCTCGGCGATCGCCTTTCCTCCACCAACGCCGTAATTGACCAGCGGCTCGGCGATGATGTCGCGGATCTTGAGGCGCGGGTTGAGCGAGGAATACGGGTCCTGAAAAACCACCTGCAGCTGCCGTCGATAGGGGCGCATCTCGCGCCGCGACAACCGGTCGATGCGTTCACCGCCTATGCTGATCTCACCCGCCGTGGGGTCGATAAGCTTGAGGATCGCCTTGCCGGTCGTCGATTTGCCGCAGCCGCTTTCGCCGACCAGACCGAGCGTCTCGCCGGGCGCGATGTCGAATGAGATGTCGTCGATCGCATGAACCTGACCGACCGTACGGCGCAACAGCCCCTTCCTGACGGGGAAATGCTTGACCAGCCCTTTGACCGACAGCAGCGGAGCGACCTCGGTCACGCTCATACCGCCCCCACCGCGTCGGAATGGAAGCACGCGGCGTAGTGGCCGGGTTCCTTTTCCTCGAAAGCGGGCATCTGGTAGCGGCAAATGTCGGTGGCGAACGAGCAGCGCGCCGCGAACGGGCAGCCGGCGATCGGTTCTTTCAAGGACGGCACGGTGCCGGGAATTTCGACCAGACGCGGCGGGCCCTCGGCCGAGGCGACGCCGAGCCGGGGCACCGAGCCGAGCAGCCCCTTGGTATAGGGATGAAGAGGCCGGCGAAACAGCGCCCTGACCGGCGCCTCTTCCGCCTTGCGCCCGGCATACATGACGACGACCCGCTCGGCCATCTCGGCGACGACCCCGAGATCATGGGTAATGAGGATGATCGCGGCGTCGATCTTCTGCTTCAATTCGCGCATCAGATCGAGGATTTGCGCCTGGATCGTCACATCGAGCGCGGTCGTCGGTTCGTCGGCGATGAGCAGTTTCGGATTACAGGCCAGCGCCATCGCGATCATCACGCGCTGTCGCATCCCGCCGGATAGCTCGTGAGGGTATTGCTCGATGCGGCGCTCGGGCTCGGGAATGTGGACGAGCCGAAGCATCTCCACCGCCCGAGCGCGCGCTCGGGGGCGGCTGAGCTTCTGATGCAGCATCAGTATTTCGCCGATCTGCCGCCCGATCGTCATCACCGGGTTCAGCGAGGTCATCGGCTCCTGAAAGATCATCGATATATGGTTGCCGCGGATGTCCCGCATCTCCGCGTCGCTGAGCGACAGGAGGTCGCGTCCCTCAAAGCGGATCGAGCCCGAGACAATCCGCCCCGGCGGCGACGGTACCAGTCGCAACATGGACAAGGCGGTGACGCTCTTGCCACAGCCGGACTCGCCAACGATCGCCAAGGTCTCTCCCGGCATCACCCGGAACGACACGCCATCGACGGCGCGCACCACGCCGTCGCGGGTAAAGAACCAGGTGTGCAAGTCGTCGACATCGAGCAGCGGCATCGCCGGCGTGGCAGCGGGCGACGCGCCGATCTCGGCCACTGTTGCCGGCGTCAATTGTTCCACCACCGACACGGCTGACCTACAGGCGCCGGGCGAGGCGCGGGTCGAGCGCGTCGCGCAGCCCATCGCCCAGCAGATTGATCCCAAGCACCGTGACCGACAGCATGATTCCGGGGAACAGCACGATGTAGTAGGCGAGCTGAAACAGGCTGCGTCCCTCGGCCATGATATTGCCCCAGCTGGGGATGGTGGGTGGCGTGCCTGCGCCGATAAACGACAGGATCGCCTCGGTGATCATCGCCGAGGCGGCGATAAAGGTGCCCTGCACCAGTACGGGCGCCATCGTGTTCGGTACGATATGCCGCCACAGGATCTTGATGCTGACGGTGCCGCTCGCGATGGCCGCTTCGACATATGGCTGCTCACGCAAGGTCAGCACCACCCCGCGGACGAGCCGCGTCACCCGCGGCACCTCGGCGACGGTGATGGCCAAGATGACATTCTGCAGGCTGGCGCGGTTGAGCGCCATCAGGGCGATCGCGATCAGGATCGCCGGGATCGACATCAGCCCGTCCATCACCCGCATGACGATCGCATCGACCCAGCGGTTGAACCCGCTCACCAGCCCGATCGCCATGCCGAGGCCAACCGCGAGCAGCGCCACGCTGATGCCGACCGCCAGCGATACCCGCGCGCCGTAGATCGTGCGGCTGTAGACATCGCGGCCGAACATGTCGGTGCCGAACCAATACTCGGCCGACGGCCATTTCAGTCGCTTCGCCGGCGCCAGCGCCTGCGGATCGACCGTGCCGAGATAGGGCGCGAAGATCGCCATCGCCACCATCAGCGCCAACAGGCCGCCACCGACGACGATGGTCGGATGACGGCGGACATAGGTCGCCATCCGGCCCCGCGGTGTGGCGGGTGCGGCGGCCAGGGTGAGGTCGGTGGGGGCAACTGCCATTGAACTGGTGTCAGTAGCGAATACGGGGGTCGAGCACGGCGTAGCTCAGATCGACCAACAGATTGATCAGCACGTAGACCGCCGAGAAGATCAGAATGACGCCCTGGATGATCGGATAGTCGCGGCGCAGGATCGCGTCGACCGTCAGGCGGCCCAGCCCCGGGATCGCGAACACGGTCTCGGTGACGACGACTCCGCCGATCAACAGCGCGACGCCGATGCCGATGATCGTCGCGATCGGCACCGCTGCGTTTCGGAGCGCATGGCGGATCAGGACATTCTCGTTTGGCAGCCCCTTGGCCTGCGCGGTGCGGATGTAGTCCTGAGCCAGCACGTCGAGCATGCTCGCCCGGGTGATCCGTGCGATCAGCGCGATATAAACGAAGCCAAGGGCGATGCTCGGCATCACCAGATGCGACAGGAACGGCCGCAACCCGTCGCCGGGCGCGACATATCCCTGCACCGGCAACAGCCTGGTCGCGATCGAGAAAATGTAGATCAGCACGTAGGCCAGCACGAATACTGGCACCGAAAAGCCGAGTACCGCAAAGACCATCACCACACGGTCGATCCAGGTTCCGGCCTTCGCCGCCGCGAGAATGCCGAGCGGAATGGCCACCAGGACCGAGATGATCAACGTCGAGACGGTCAGCGCGATCGTCGGCTCGATCCGCTGCCCGATCAGCTTTAGCACGGGCAGGTTGGTGAAGATCGAGATGCCGAGATCGCCGTGCAACAGGCCCCACGCCCAGTCGACGAACTGGACATAAAACGGGCGATCGAGACCGAGCTGGGCGTGGATGCGGGCGATGTCTGCGTCGGTGGCGGAGTCGCCGGCGATGATCGCCGCCGGATCGCCGGGGCTCAGGTGCAAGAGGGCGAAGACGAAGATTGCGACCACCACCATCACCGGGACGGTCGCGAGAATGCGCCGAACGATATAGGTGAACATCGGTGTCAGCCGATGTTCGTCCCGGCGAAGGCCGGGACCCGTGCGCTCAACCACAAGTGCAGTAGCTTAATGGATCCCGACTTTCGTCGGGATGACCATTCCGCCTTCGGCTCCATGGTCATTTTTTCTCGACGTTCCACAAGAATACGACGGGGGCGACGATGATCCCGCTCAAGTTTTTGCGGTAAGCCGTTGGTATCTGGAACAGTCCGGTCGGAACGTAGTCGATCTCGTTGGTGTAGTTTTCGACCTGGATGGCGCTGGCCAGTTCCTTCTGTGCCGCGAGATCGGGCGCCTTGAACCATTGGTCGATCAGCGCTTCGAGCTTGGGATCGTTGGGCCAGCCGAACCAGGCTTGGGCGCCATTGGCGCGGAGCGGCCCGTTGAGCGCCGGCGATAGCATGTCCGGCGCCGAGGTCCAGGTGTGGAACATGTTCCAGCCGCCCTTGTCGATCGGCTCCTTTGAGGCGCGGCGGGTGATTAGCGTGCCCCAATCGTTGGCGTCGACCTGGACGTTGAGCCCGGCCTTGGTCAGCACTGCGTTGGTCACCAGCGCCTGGGCGTGAACGATCGGCTGATCGGTGGCGTCGAGCAGTACGATCTTTTCGCCCTTGTAACCGGCTTCGGCGATCAGTGCTTTCGCCTTGGCGAAATTCGGCGCGTGCTCGAGCACATCAGCGCCGGCATCTGTCGCCAGTGGGGTGCCGCAAATGAACAGCGCGTAGCACGTCTTCCAATACTTCGGATCGCCGGCGACGGCTGCCATGTAGTCCTTCTGGTCGACCAGGTTCAGCACCGCCTCGCGCATCTTCAGATTGTCGAAAGGCGGTTGCAGCTGGTTGAACCGCAGTACCCCCATATTGCCGAGCGGATCGACCGTGGTGACGACGACATCCGGATTTTGGGCGAGGACCGGCGCGAGGTCGGCCGGGGGCTGCTCGTACCAATCGGCCTCGCCGGCATTGAGCGCGGCCGAGGCGGTGGCGCTGTCGGGGATATAAAGCCATTCGACCCGGTCGACTTTGACCACCTTGCCGCCGGCGGCAAAGCTTGGCGGTTCGGCGCGTGGCACATAGTCGGTGTTCTTGACGAACACGGCCTTATGCCCGGGCTCCCATTCGGCCTTGACGAACTTGAACGGCCCCGAGCCGATCGCTTCCGGGATTTGCTGGAACGGATCGGTCTTGGCGAGCCGCTCGGGCATCATAAACGGGACGTTGCTCGACAATTTGCCAAGCGCGTTGAGCATCAGCGGAAAGGGCGTCTTCAACGCAATGGTAAAGGTCTTGTCGTCGTCAGCGGAGATCGAGGCGACGGCTTCCATCAATTTTTGACCGAACGGGTCGCGCTTGCCCCATCGCTCGATCGAAGCAACGCAATCGGCGGCGCGCACCGGTTGCCCATCATGCCATTTGAGCCCATCGCGCAGCGTGAAGCGCCAGGTCAGCTGGTCGTCGCTGGTCGACCATTTGTCGACCATTTGCGGTTGCGGCTTCAGATCCTTGTCGAGCGCGAACAAGGTATCGAAGACCATGTAGCCGAAATTGCGCGTGACGTAGGCGGTGGTCCAGATCGGATCGATGCTGCGCAGATCGGCTTGCGGGATGAACCGCAGCGTCGTTTCCTCCGCCTCGGCCGGTCCATTACTCAAGAGCGCAGCAGATAAAACAAGGCCGGACGCCATGACCATTCGTGTCCGGCGCCAGAAATGGCGCATATTGCCTCCCGTTCGCTCAACGCTTTCGAGCGACCTTACGCCATACTTGTCCACGTTCACACCGCGAAACTCCGCCGATAGCCAAGGCTACGCAAAAGCTATGCCGGGTCCGCGAATTATGGTGTGGTTCTTGCTCAACGATAATTCGACCAACCGTTGGACGGGAGGAGTTCGATCATGCGCAATTTGACCCGCCGCGCCTTTGGCGTCGCCGCAGCATCGGCTGGCTTGCTTGCCGCCGCGCCCCTGGCCCGCGCCCAAAGCGCCGCCGACAAGAAGATCCTGCGCTTCATCGCGCAATCGGATTTGCGCGTGCTCGATCCGATCTGGACGACTGCCTACATCTCGCGCAATCACGGCTACATGGTCTACGACACCTTGTTTGCGATGGACGCGGAGTTCGCGTCGCATCCCCAGATGGTCGGCGACTTTTCCGTCTCGCCCGACAAGCTCGCCTATCATTTCACCTTGCGCGACGGGCTCGGCTTCCACGACGGCAGCCCCGTGCGCGGCGCCGATTGCGTTGCCTCGGTGAAGCGCTGGATGGCGCGCGACACCCATGGTCAGTCGCTGGCGCTGGTGCTGGACGAAATCAAGCCCGACGGCGAGAAAAGCTTCTCGATCAAACTGAAGGAGCCGTTCTCGCTGCTGATCGACGCGCTCGCCAAGGTTTCGAGCCTCGCACCATTCATGATGCCCGAGCACCTCGCCAACACCGATCCGTTTCAGCAGATCACCGAGGCGATCGGCTCGGGGCCGTTCAAGTTCGTCAAGGACGAGTTCCAGCCCGGGCACCAGGTGGTCTATGTCAAGAACGCCGATTATGTGCCGCGCAAGGAGCCGCCGAGCTGGGCCTCGGGCGGCAAGGTAGTCAAGGTCGACCGGGTCGAGTGGCTCTACATCCCGGACGCGATGACCAAGGTCGCCGCGCTCAACGCCGGCGAGGCCGACTGGTGGGAAAATCCGCCGGCCGACGTGCTGCCGCTTCTGGCGGCAAACCCCGACATCGTCGTCCAGCGAGCCGACGCGCTCCCCGCGCCGATCATGGTCAAGTTCAACCACCTGCAGCCGCCCTTCAACAGCGAAAAGCTGCGTCAGGCGGTCATGGCGGTGACCGACCAGACGGATTTCCTCACCGCGCTCGCCGGCGACAAGGACAATTGGGAGCTTTGCCCATCGTTCTTCACCTGTGGTGGACCGAGCGAAAGTAACGCCGGCTCACAGGCGCTGACCGGTCCGCGCGACTGGGACAAGGCGAAGAAGATGGTGGTCGACTCCGGATACAAGGGCGAGAAAGTCGTCGTCCTCGATGCCGTCGATCAGCCGGTCTCGCACACCCAGGCTCTCGTTGTCACTGACCTGATGAAAAAGCTCGGCCTCAACGTCGAGGTGCAATCGATGGATTGGGGCACGCTGGTGACGCGCCGCGCCATCAAGGAGCCGCTGGATAAAGGTGGCTGGAGCGTCTTTGCCACGGGCTGGGTTGGCGCCGATTTGATCGACCCCGCGGAGAACCCGGCGTTGCGCACCAACGGCGACAAGGGACATTTCGGCTGGCCGACCGACGACAAGATCGAAGAGTTGCGCACCAAGTGGATCAACGCCACGAGCGCCGACGAGCGCAAGCAGTTGGCGGATGCGATCCAGCTGCGCGCGTTTGAGATCGTTCCCTATATCCCGACGGGTCAGTGGATGCCGAAAACCGCATTCCGCAAGAACCTGAAAGGCGTGCTCACGGCTCCAGCCTTCCTCCTCTGGAACGTCGAAAAGACGTAAGCA
>DASYXG010000134.1:0-5688 GCA_035935235.1 Allostellaceae bacterium | reverse complement strand
GCGCCATCGGCGGTGGCGACGGGCGTGCCGTTGATCCGCACGCTGACCACGACGCGATCGAGCTCCGGTATCGCCCTGTGTTCGACGGGTGGCCCGAGGACGAAGGCCTTCTGCTGCGCGTTGTCGGCGAGCGCCAGGGCAAGTTGCGAGGTGAGGTCGCCGCGGGTTTCGATGATCTCGAACGCCGGGTGCACCCGGGCGACCGCGGCGGCGATGTCCTCTCTAGTAGCACCTGGCGCCAGGTCGCGGCCCATGACGATGCACAGCTCGTTCTCGAAGCCGGGCTGGATCAGCTCGCCGCGGCGAAAGGCATGACCCGACTCCAGCCGGCCGTCGGCTAAGAGGCAGCCGAACACCGGCTCATGCACCTGAAACTGCTGCTGGATCGCCGTGGAGGTCAGCCCGACCTTCCAGCCGACCCGGCGCGTGCCGCGGCGGCGGATCAGCGCCAGTTGGATGCGATAGGCGTCGTCGAGCGACAGCCGGTCGAACCAGGCCTTGGGGAAATATTCGCCGCGCTCACGCGCCGCCGCGAATTCGGCGACAGCCGCCGCGATTTCACTGTCGTTCATTCAATACACTCCCGGGATTAGCCGCGCGGTATGACGGGCGTAATCATCGTATTCGGGGAAGGTCTCGCGCATCCGCTCCTCCTCAGCCTGCAGTTTGAGCACGAAGCCGAAAAGGATCAGTCCGGCGCCAATAAACCCGCGCGTCTCACCGATAGCGAGCGCGGTTGCGAACAACGCCAACACCATGCCGCTGTAGATCGGGTGGCGAACCAGACGATAGGGTCCGCTACGGGTCAGTGTATGGCCTTCCTTGACCACTACCGCGCTGCTCCAGTTGCGGCCGAGATGCCAGCGCGCCCACATCGAAAGAGCCAGGCCCGCGAAAACCAGGGCGGTGCCAAGCGCGGGCGGCCCCGCACCGGACAAAAAGCGCCAGGCCAGCACGGGGGGAAGCCATTGCGGCGCGACCAGCATTGCCGTGCCGATCACCACCGGCGCGCGGTTATAGAAGGCGCTCTGCCACGGTTCCGGAACGCGGGTTCGCTTCACTCCCAGTGACGCGGCCATCCAGATCGCCAGCCAGGTCAGCCACATTGCTGCGATCAGGTAGCGCGATAGCTCCGCGGCGGTGTTCATGCCCCTCTATATGAGCTTGCCGACGCCTTCGATCACGGTGTCCCAGTCGTCGATTTCGCGATCCTGCGGATGCACCATGACGTGCTGCACCCCGGCGGCCGCGTAGGCGGCGACGCGCTCCTTCATCATCCCGACATCCTTGCCGTCCCAGTGGCTGCGTACCGAGATGGTGAAGCTCGGTTCCGGCCGATCGCGGCGCAGCCGCTTGACCACGTCGCCGGCTTGCTCCGGCGTCACTTGGCTGCCGTGCCAGCCATCGCCGATACGCACCGTGCGCTTGTGCGCCGCCTCGGAGCGGCTGCCGTGCCACATCGGGATCGGGCTGATCGGCTGCGGCAGCATCGTCATGTCTTTGATCTCGGACGGAATGTATTTGCTGTCAAAGCTCACCGGGTCTTGCGACCACACCGCCTTCATCATCGCAATGCCTTCGTCCATGCGCCGGCCGCGTTCGTTGAACGGCACGCCGAGCGCGGCGAATTCGGGCTCGAGCCAGCCGACCCCGACCCCCATGATCAGCCGCCCGCCGGAGAGGTTGTGCAAGGTCGACAGCTCTTTGGCGAGCGGCAGCGGGTGGCGCATCGGCAGCACCAGAACGCTGGTGCCGAGCCGCACCCGCTCGGTGACGGCGGCGACCCAGGTCAGGGTCAGGACGGGATCGTAGAACAGCGGCGAGCGCGGGAATTGCGCGCGCGGCACGATGATGTGCTCGCTGACCCACACATCGCTGAGGCCCATATCCTCGGCCTTGCGAGCGTGGCGCTTGATCAGCGCCGGACTCGCCTGGCTGCCGGCATGCGGCAGGTGCATCCCGATCTGCATCGTTATTCCTTCCCCTCGTATCTTGCTCCTCTAAGATGCCCGCAACGACGGGATGTCGGAAAGGGGGGAGCGATGCGCTTCGACCGTAAGATCGCGCTGATCACCGCGGTTGCCAGCGGCATCGGTCGCGCCACCGCCGACATCATGGCGAAGGAGGGCGCGACGATCGTCGGCGTCGACAACAACGCCGAGCGGCTGGAGAAGACCGTCGCCGAGATCACCGCCGGCGGCGGCAAAGCGCACGGGCGGCTCTGCAACGCGCTCGACAAGGACGAGGTTGATCCCTTGGTCGCGGCGGTGGCCAAGGAATTCGGCGGCATCGACATATTGGTCAACGCGGTCGGCGGCAGCACGATCATCGCGCGCTCCAGCGCGACGGTGGACGAGTTGTCGCTCGACGACTGGAAGAAGCTGATCGACTTCAACCTCGACGGCACGTTTCTGTTCACCCACGCGGTGGTGCCGGTGATGAAGCGGCAGCGCAGCGGCAAGATCGTCAACCTCGCCTCGATCGCCGGGCGCGGCCGCAGCGTTGCGTCATCCGCCGCCTATGCCGCGGCCAAGGGCGGCATCATCGCCTTCACCAAGAAGCTCTGCTACGAGCTGGGGCCCTACGGCATCAACATCAACGCCATCGCGCCGAGCGTCACCCTGACCGAGCGCATCCGCCCGCATTGGCAGCGGCGCAGCCAGGAAGACCAGGCGCGAGCGATTGACGCGACGCCGCTGCGCCGCGTCGCCGAGCCGGTCGACCAGGCGCGGGTCATCTGCTTTCTCGCGTCGCAGGACGCCGACTTCGTCACCGGCGTCACCATCGACGTCACCGGAGGGAGTTGAGTTATGGCGACATTCGTACTCATCCACGGCTCGTATCAGGGCGGCTGGATCTGGAAGCAAGTGGCGACGCGGCTGCGCGCTGCGGGGCACGAGGTCTATGCGCCGAGCCTCGAGGGCTGCGGCGAGCGCGCCGAGCAGGTCCGCCCCGGCATCACTACCGAGACTCAGGCCGATGAGGTGGCGCAGCTCCTGTTTTTCGAGGATTTGGAGAATGTCGTGCTGGTCGGCACCAGCTCGGGCGGCATGGTGGCGTGCCGCGTCGCTGAGCTGATCCCCGACCGCATCGGCCGGCTGGTCTTTGTCGACGCGCTGGCGCTGCTGCCGGGCGAGAGGATCGGCGATATCGTCACCCGCTCGACCGCCGCGGGCGCGCCCGGCGGTCTCACTCGCGGCCCGTCGCGCGAGGACGCCGCCAACCGGCTCTTCGCCGACCTCGATCCCAAGATGAAGGAATGGGCGTTGGCGCGCTACACCCAGCACCCGGCGGGCATCTATACCGAGGGCGTCGTACTCGACAAATTCTGGTCGATGCCGTGGGAGGCGAGCGTCATCTGGTGCAAGCGCGCGCAAAACCCCGGTGAGGCACACCAGCGCCGCACCGCCGAGAAGCTACAGGCGCCGTTCTACGAGCTCGACACCGGCCACTACCCGATGCTGTCGATGCCGGCCGAGCTGACTGAGATGATTTTACGGGGCTAGTACAGCCCGGGAAAAAGGCGCCAGGTGCGCGCGCGGTAAGCCTCGTACTCGGTGCCGAATTCGCCGGCCAGCAGCCGCTCTTCCGAGCGCATGCGGGCAACGAGCGGCGGCACCAGCGCCGCGGTCATCAGCACGCCGATACCGGAGCGAAATGCCAGCGACCAGCCAAGCGAGTTGATCAACAGTCCGAGATAGCTCGGGTTGCGAATGCGGCTGTAAATGCCGGTAGTGACCAGAGTGTGTCCCGGCTGGATCGCGACCAGCCCGCTAAACCGGTCGCCGAGCACATAGACGGGCCAGAGGCGCAGCGCACCGCCGAGCCCGAACAGCACAACGCCCGGCCAGCGCACGGCATTGCCGTCGATCGTCCAGACATCGAGGCGATCGGTTAGCGCGGGGACATACCCGAGCGCAATGCCGATGCCGAAGAAGAAGATCAGCACCCAGCGGTTGCCGCGATCCTCGCGCACGCCGGCGCTGAGATTGCCGCCCGCAAAAACCCCGGCGACGGCGAGAGCGACCAAGACAATCGTCAGCGCAATGAAGGCCGGACGGCAAAAGAACGCGGCCACTCCGCCCGATCCCAAGACGGCGAGGCCCAGATAGGCGGCGGTGCCGCCCAGAGCGCTCGCCGTTCGCAGCGGCCATTTGTGCATGGTGTTGCCTCGCCCTCTTTTACGCGAGATCGATGTAGGCATGGCCGGATGGCGGCGCTAGGCTCGTCGCAACGGAGAATGGAGGGCGGATGATGCAGTACAAAGTGATCTCGGCCGATTGCCATGTCGATCTGATCTGGCTGCCGCCGGACCTTTTCACCGCAAATGCGCCGGCCGCGCTCAAGGAGCGCATGCCCTACGTCACCGAGGGCGAGCGAGGGCGCGAATGGGTGACAAAGAACGGTGCGTCGTTTGGCCTCGACGCTGGCATGGGCTCGGCCGGGCGCCCCTATCAGCCCGGCAAGATCCACCGCTCCGACCGCATGGCGACGACCGGCCTTTACGACAAGGAGCAGCAGCGCATCCGCCGCCTTACCAACGCCGATTTGCGCCTCAAGGACCAGGACCGCGACGGCATCCAGGCCGAAATCCTCTACGGCATCCTCGGCGCCACCAACCGGCTCAACGACAACGAGGCGGCCGGGGCGATGCTGCGTATCTACAATGATTGGCTCGCCGATTTCTGCTCAAAGCATCCCGAGCGTTATGGCGGGCTCGCCAATATCCCCAACCATAGCGTCGAGGAGGCAGTCGCCGAGATCGAGCGCGTCGCCCGGCGTGGCAATGTCCGCGGCCTCGAGGTTGCCCGGCGCCACGACATGACGCCGCTGTGGGACCCGTGGTGGAACCCGGTGTGGGACGCGATCGCGGCGAGCGGGCTGCCGGTGCATTTCCACACCATCGGCGGTCCGGGCCGCGACTTCTCGAAGCTGACCGGCAAGACCCTGCTGGCCGCGCGAGCGGCGAGCATCACCAGCTTCCAGATGCATATGGCCGATGTGCTGATGTCGATGATCTTCGCCGGCGTGCTGCACCACCGGCCGCAGATGAAGATGGTGATCGGCGAGGCCGGCACCGGCTGGATCCCCTATATCCTCGATCGCATGGATGCCGAGTGGGAAGACCAGTTCAAGGAACTCGACCTGACCATGAAGCCGAGCGAGTACTGGAAGCGCCAGTGCTACGCCACCTATCAGAGCGATCCCATCGGGGTGAAGCTGATCGCGGAGCTGGGCGAAGACAACATCATGTGGGGCTCGGACTTCCCGCATCCTGACGGCATCTACCCGGATTCGCAGGAATACATCGAGAAGGAGCTCGGCCATCTGCCGGCGGCGGTCAAGCAGAAGATCGTCTGCGACAACGCGGCTAAGCTCTACCGCTTTGTGAACTAAGGCGGTTTTCACCGCGCCCGTTGTTTTGCGGCGGACAAACGGCACGGACCGTGCGGTAACCGTCACGGCGCGCCGGTAAGATCGCGGCGATGCTGCTCTCCGCCCTGGCCGCCGAGCGCCGCCGGCTCGCTCATCTGTTCGACGACGATCTGCCGCCGACCCTCGGCAGCCGGATTTTCAATACGGCGTTGGCGGTGCTGATTCTGGTCAATGTCGGCGGCGTCATTCTCGAATCGGTCGAGTCGTTCGAGCATCGCTTTGGCGCCGAATTGTGGTGGATCGAACAGATTG
>DASYXG010000133.1:0-15928 GCA_035935235.1 Allostellaceae bacterium | reverse complement strand
CTGCTGCGACGCGGCGTGCATGGTGATCGACGCGAGCCGGATCGAGCGGCCCGAATGCGAGCCGGCGGCGAATTTGTTGCGGTCGGTGTCGCCGGTGACGAGGCGGATGCTGTCGTTCTCGATGCCGAGCCACTCGCCGAGCAGCTGGGCGTAGCTGGTCTCGTGGCCCTGCCCGCTCGAAAGAGTGCCAATTTCGACTTCCACCTCGCCCCTTGGCAGCACGGTCACCACCGCTTCCTCCTGCGATGCGCCTGACTGAGATTCGACGTAAGTCCCGAGGCCGATTCCCCGATAGCGGCCGCCGCTGCGTGCTTCCTCGCGACGTGCCGCGAAGCCCTCCCAATCGGCCAGCGCCAAGGTGCGATCGAGGACTTGCTCGTAGGCGCCGCTGTCGTAGGTCATACCGAACGGGTTCGGATAGGGGAGCTCGCTCTGGCGGATCAGGTTGCGGCGGCGCAACGCCACCCGGTCGAAGCCGAACTCGCGCGCGGCGCGGTCGATCAACCGCTCCATCACGAACATCACCTCGGGCCGGCCGGCGCTGCGATAGGGCGCGGTCGAGACCGTGTTGCTGAACACCGCGCGCGCTCGTGCTCGGGCGGTGGGAATGCGGTAGAGGCTGGTGCTCAATTCAGTGCCCTTGGTCAGCGGCACGAACGAGGCGGCGTAGGCGCCGACATTGCTGAGGTTCGAGGTGCAGAAGGCGAGGAAGTTGCCCTCCGCATCAAGCGCCAGCTCAGCGGTCACGGTGAGGTCGCGGCCCTGGAAATCGGTCACCAGCGCCTCGCCGCGCTCGCAGAGATATTTTACCGGCCGTCCGGTGCGCTTTGCCGCCCAACACGCCAGCGCCAGCTCGGGATAGGTGCCGTTGCGCGTGCCGAAATTGCCGCCGACATCGTCGGCGACGACGCGCATCTGATCCGCGTCGATCCCCAGCATGTGGGCAATGTCGCGCTTGGGCCGGCCGACCCCGCCGCCGGGCGCGTAGAGCATGTAACGGCCGCTCGCCGGATCGTACTCGGCAAGCGCGGTCCGCGCTTCCATCGGCACCCCGGTCACCCGCTGCACATGGGTGTCGACGCGGGCGATATGCGCGGCGCGAGAAAAGGCCGCTTCGGTCGCAGCGCCATCCCCGACCATCGCGTCGACGACGACGTTCGGCGTATCCCATACCCGCGGCGCGCCATCCGCGCCTGCCACGGTCGCTTTCGCGACCGCCGGCAGGGGACGATATTCGACGGCGATCAGCTCGGCCGCATCTTTGGCCGCCGCAAGGGTTTCGGCGACGACCAGCGCGACCGGCTCACCGGCGAAACGTACGCGGCCAATCGCAAGCGGCATCTGCGCGGGCGCCTCGATCGCCGAGCCGTCGCGGTTCTCCAGCGTGATGTCCGGGGGGCTGGTCGATTTCGGCGCGTGCGGCATAGGCCGCAGCCCGTCTGCCACATAGTCCGCAGCGGTCAGTACCGCGGCGACGCTGGGCGCGCTGCGGGCAGCGGCGACGTCGATCGATGCAATGGCCGCATGCGCATGCGGCGAGCGCAGGATATAGGCGGTCAGCTGCCTCGGAAGATTGCGGTCGTCGCCGTAGCGGCCGCGTCCGGTGAGGAAACGCAAATCCTCGCGACGCAACACCGATTGGCCGATTCCAGCCCGCGCCGCTGCGGCATCCTCGTCGCGCATCTCTTTCCTTTGGACTTTTCGTAATTCGAAATTCTTCGAGCGACTTTTTAGCGATGAGGCGTCGTCATCGCGCACTCTGTAAGATTTTAGTAATCGAACGCCACCATTTACCTCAAATTAATCCGGGAAGGGATATGAGAACGGTGTCAGCCGGGGGCGAGACCGTAGATGCTCAAACTCTTCGCAAAACTGCTCAAAGACGAAACCGGCGCTACGGCCATCGAATACGGCCTGATCGCAGCCCTTATCGCCTTGGCGGCGATCAGTGCGATGACGAATATCGGCCAGCACCTGTCGACCACCTTCAACACCGTCGCGACCAAGCTCTAGCCCTTCGCGCGCAGAAAAAGGCGCCGGAATTCCGGCGCCTTTCCGCCGTTCGATTCTCGCTTAGGCCGCTGCAGCAGCGGTGCTGGGCGCGGCCTCTCCGATCATCAGACCCAGCGGGCTCGCGGTCACCTTGACCGTCGCGCCATCGGGGATTTTTCCCTCTAGAATCTGCTGCGCGAGCGGATTCTGCAGCTCGCGCTGGATCACCCGCTTGAGCGGCCGGGCGCCGTAGACCGGATCGTAGCCGGCGTTGGCCAGCCACTCGTTGGCCTTGGCATCGAGGTCGAGCGCGATCTTGCGGTCGGCGAGGAGCTGACGCAGGCGGCCGAGCTGGATGGTGACAATCCCGGTCATGTCGTCTCGCGACAGCCGGCGGAACAGCAGGATCTCGTCCAGCCGGTTGAGGAATTCGGGCCGGAACGCATGGCGCACCGCCTCCATCACCGCCGGCCGCGCCTGCTCGATATCGGCGTCGTCCGGCAGATTGGCGATCGCCTCGCTGCCGAGATTCGAGGTCAGCACGATCAGCGTGTTGCGGAAATCGACCGTGCGGCCCTGCCCGTCGGTCAACCTGCCGTCGTCGAGCACCTGGAGCAGCACGTTGAAGACGTCGGGGTGCGCCTTCTCGACCTCGTCGAAGAGGATCACCTGATAGGGCCGGCGCCGCACCGCCTCGGTCAGCGAGCCACCCTCGTCATAGCCGACATAGCCCGGCGGCGCGCCGAGCAGACGCGAGACGGTGTGCTTCTCCATGTATTCGGACATGTCGATGCGCACCATCGCGCTCTCGTCGTCGAACAGAAGCTCGGCGAGTGCCTTGGTGAGCTCGGTCTTGCCGACGCCGGTCGGCCCCAAGAAGAGGAACGAGCCGATCGGCCGGTTCGGGTCCTGCAAGCCGGCGCGCGCGCGGCGGATCGCGTTCGACACGGCGACTACCGCCTCTTCCTGACCGACGACACGACGGCGCAGGTTCTGCTCCATGGTGAGCAGCTTCTCGCGTTCGCCTTCGAGCATCTTGTCGACCGGTATGCCGGTCCAGCGCGAAACGATTCCGGCGATATGCTCGGGCGTCACCGCCTCTTCCAGCATCCGCCCGCTGCCCACGGACTCGGCCTCGGCAATCTGGCGTTCCAGCTCGGGAATCTTCCCGTAAGTCAACTCACCGGCACGGGCCCAATCGCCCCGGCGCTGCACGATCTCCAATTCGGCGCGCGCCTGATCGAGCTGTTCCTTCAGTTTCTGGGCTCCGGCGAGCTTGCCCTTCTCGGCCTGCCACTCCGCGGTCAACTCGGCCGACTCTTGTTCCAGCTCCTCCAGCTCCTTGACGAGCTTGGTGAGGCGGTCCTTTGACGCGGCGTCACTTTCCTTTTTCAGCGCCTCGCGCTCGATTTTGAGCTGCATGATGCGGCGGTCGAGCTCGTCGATCTCCTCGGGCTTCGAATCGACCTCCATGCGCAACCGCGACGCGGCCTCGTCCATCAAATCGATCGCCTTATCCGGCAGGAAGCGGTCGGTGATGTAGCGGTTGGACAGGGTCGCCGCCGCGACGATCGCCGCGTCGGTTACCCGCACGCCGTGGTGCAGCTCGTATTTTTCTTTGATGCCACGCAAGATCGAAATCGTGTCCTCGACCGACGGCTCGGTGACGAAGACCGGCTGGAAGCGCCGCGCCAGCGCCGCATCCTTTTCAATGTGCTTGCGGTATTCGTCGAGCGTCGTGGCGCCAACGCAATGCAATTCACCGCGCGCCAGCGCCGGCTTCAGCATGTTGGAGGCGTCCATCGCGCCTTCCGCCTTACCGGCGCCGATCAACGTGTGCAGTTCGTCGATAAAGAGGACGATGTCGCCCGCCGCCGCGGTGATCTCCGACAGCACCGCCTTCAGGCGTTCCTCGAATTCGCCGCGGTATTTCGCGCCGGCGACCAGGGCGCCAAGGTCCAACGCCAGCAGGCTCTTGTTCTTGAGGCTCTCCGGCACGTCGCCGTTGACGATACGCAGCGCCAATCCTTCGACGATCGCGGTCTTGCCGACCCCAGGCTCGCCGATCAGCACCGGGTTGTTTTTCGTGCGGCGCGACAGGACCTGGATCGTGCGGCGGATTTCCTCGTCACGGCCGATCACGGGATCGAGTTTCCCCTCGCGCGCCACCGCGGTCAGGTCGCGCGCATATTTCTTGAGCGCGTCGTAACTATCCTCAGCCGAGGCGCTGTCGGCGGTGCGGCCCTTGCGCACCTGCTCGATCGCGGCGTTGAGACTTTGCGGGGTCACCCCGGCGGCGACCAACGCCTTGCCCGAAGGGGTGGATTTGTCCATCGCCAGGGCGAGCAGCATCCGCTCGACCGTGACAAAGCTGTCGCCGGCCTTTTCGGCGATCTTCTCGGCTTCGTCGAGGACGCGCGCCAGCTCCGGGCTCATATAAACCTGGCCAGCGCCGCTGCCCTCGACCTTGGGTTGGCGGTTGAGTTCGGTCTCGACCACCTGCAGCGCGGTCTTGGCGTTGCCGCCAGCGGCGTTGATCAGGTTGGCGCAAAGCCCTTCCTTGTCGTCGAGCAGGATTTTTAGCAGGTGCTCCGGCGTCAGCCGCTGATGCCCGCTGCGCAGCGCCAGATTCTGGGCGGCCTGGATAAATCCTTTCGACCGCTCGGTATATTTCTCGAGATCCATGAGACTTGTCTCCGCTGAACCAGCCGCCCCGACCCCCCATCAGGCAGGTCCAACGGCCCTTCACCGGTAGATATGGGAGCGGCCGCGAGGCCACTCAAGCCTAGGAGTTCAGCCCGCTAGCTCATTGATCGAGGTCAATGCCAGCACGCATTTGCGGCGGGCTATTCCGGCCGCCCCGTAATGAACGACGGCAGCTGATCGTCGTCTTCGATCGGCTCCGGGGGCGGAGGCGGCGGCGCCTGCTGTATCTCCACATGCGCCTGATGGCCCTGATGATCGTCGTGTCCTTGAAGATCATCGTGGCCCTGGTGGTCGTTATGGCCTCGGTGATCGTTATGCCCCTGCCCGTCGTGACGGGGCTGAGAGCCTTGCGGGCCCTGCGGCTGGCGATCGTAACCCTGCTGACGATCGTGGCCTTGTGGACGGTCGTAGCCTTGCTGGCGATCGTAGCCGTGATGCTGTTCGTCGGGCTGCTCGCCCTCGCCATTCATCATCTCCGGATCGCTCGGGGTCTGCTGATGCTGCGGACGCGGCTGGCCCTGGAACCCCTCGCCCTGAGCGTTCATCACCCGAAAATAGTGCTCGGCGTGCTGAAAGAAATTCTCGGCGGCGATGCGGTCGCCGGCGGACTGCGCCTCTCGCGCCAGCGCCAGATAGCGCTCGAACACCTGATAGGCGTTGCCGCGAATTTTGACGTTGGGACCGTTGCTGTCGAAGGTTTGCGACCGGTGCTGGGGGCGCGGCCCTCCGCCACCCCGGTTCGGGTTACTGTGATAGGGATTACCGCCGCCGTTGCGGCCGCGCGATCGCTTTTGTGGTCTCATCTCACCTGTCTTGTCGCGGTGGACCCTATCGGATCGTTGTCCGGCCGCATGCCCGGCACCCACTCTTTGGTGCTGCGATCCGATCCATCATGCGGCGCATTCCGGCCCCGTGACGCTATCAACGTTTCGCCGGCTGGATGTATGCCATCCTAGGCGGGAGATTGACCGGTTCCAACCATTTTCTCGCCGCTGCCTCGCTGTGCGACGACACAGCGCGGAATCCCGGCAAGATCGGGGATGACGCAACCGACCGTCAAACCGTTGGCAACGATCAGTTCCGCCACCGCTGCCTCCCGCCCTTGGCCGAATTCGCCAGCGAATACGCCTCCCGGCCCCAGCAGTCGCGGGAGTTCGGCGGCGATTGCGCGATAGGCGTCAAGCCCGTCGAACCCACCGTCGAGCGCGCGGCGCGGGTCGAAATCGCGTACCTCAGGCGGCAAGCCAAGGATGTCGGCGGCAGCGATATATGGAGGGTTGGCGACCACGACGTCGAAGGTTTCAGTCAGCGACTTGGCCCAATCGCCGACGGCGAACTCGGCGCGCGCCGCGAGTCCGAGCCGCATGGCGTTGCGCCGCGCCATGTCCACCGCGCCGGGCGCGGCATCGACGCCAATTCCGCTCGCCGCCGGCAGCTCCGACAGCAGCGCCAGCAGCAAGCAGCCGCTGCCGGTGCCGAGGTCGAGAATACGGTAGGCGCGCGCCCGGTCCGGCAAGCGTGCCAGGGCGGCCTCGATCACGGTCTCACTCTCGGGCCGTGGATCGAGCGTATCGGTCGACAGCATGAATTCGAGACCCCAGAACTCGCGCATCCCGAGGATGCGGCTCAGCGGCTCGTGCGCGACCATGCGAGCCAGGAATTCCGCGACCCGCTCGTCCTCCTCCTCGGTGATCATGCGGTCGAGCCGCGCGAACACCTCGCTGGCCGACAGCCCGAGCGCGGCGGCGACGAGCCGGCGAGCGCGGCGGCGGGCTTCGTCGAACCCGGCAGCCTCCAGCGCCGCGGCGACCGCGCCGAGCGTCGAACCGATCGTTTCGGGAGGGGTCATTCCACAAGGTTATTCGGCAGCGGCGGCGAGCCGCTCGGCCGTATCCGCGGCGGTCAGCGCGTCGACGATCTCGTCGAGGGCTTCCCCAGAGAGTATCTTCTCGATCTTGTAGAGGGTCAGATTGATACGGTGATCGGTGACGCGCCCTTGCGGGAAGTTATAGGTGCGTACCCGTTCCGATCGGTCGCCGCTGCCAACCTGGCTCTTGCGGTCCGCGGCGCGCGCCGAGTCGCGAGCCTGGCGCTCCATCTCGTAGAGTCGGGCGCGCAGCACCTTCAGCGCCCGCGCCTTGTTCTTGTGCTGCGATTTCTCGTCCTGTTGGATGACAACAAGCCCGGTCGGGATATGGGTGATGCGCACCGCGCTGTCGGTGGTGTTGACGGATTGTCCGCCTGGCCCGCTCGAACGGTAGACGTCGATCCGCAAATCCTTGTCGTCGATGGCGATGTCGATCTCTTCGGCTTCAGGGAGCACCGCCACGGTCGCCGCCGAAGTATGAATGCGGCCGCTCGCCTCTGTCTCCGGCACGCGCTGCACCCGATGCACGCCGCTCTCGAATTTGAGCCGGGCGAAGACGCCGCGCCCGGTGATCGAGGCGGTCGCGTCCTTGAACCCGCCAATGCCGGTTTCCGACAGGTCCATGACCTCAAACTTCCAGTTCTTCAGCGCGGCGTAACGCTGGTACATGCGGAAGAGTTCGGCGGCGAACAATGCCGCCTCGTCGCCGCCGGTGCCGGCGCGCACCTCGAGGATCGCGTTGCGCTCGTCGTCTTCGTCCTTCGGCACCAGCGACATGCGCACGCGCATTTCAAGCTCGGGCAGCCGCTCGCGTAGGGACTGGATTTCCTCCTCGGCCAACGCCTTCATCTCCGCATCGTCGGCGGCGCCGGCCATCTCGATTGCTGCGTCCATCTCCGACTGCGCCTGGCGTAACGCGGCGATGACCTCGACGATCGGCGAAAGCTCGCTGTATTCCTTCGACAATTTGACGAAATCCGCACCCGAGATGCCGGTGCCGGATAAGGCTTCGCCGAGTTCCTCGTGACGACGGGTAAGCTGATCGAGGCGGGATTCGAGCGTTGCGTCCATCACGCGAGCGCCTTCAGCTTCTCGACCAGTTCGGGAAGGGTCGAGGCGACGATCGGAACCTCAGCCTGCTCGCCGCTGTCGAAATCGCGCAACGTCACCACATTGCGCGCAACCTCGTCGTCGCCGATCAGCACGGCGACGCGGGCATTGACCCGGTTGGCGCGGCGCATGCGCCGGCTGAGATTCCCCGAATAACCGAGATCGACAGAAAAACCCTGCCCGCGCAATACCTCGGCGATGGTCAGCGCCAGTGCTTCGCCCTGCTCACCGACCGGCACGAGCGCGATCGGGCGCTTCGGGGGCGGCGGCTCGGCGATCAGCAGCGCCAGCCGCTCGATCCCGGCCGCCCAGCCGACCCCGGACATCGTCGGCCCACCCATCAGCTCGACGAGACCGTCATAGCGCCCACCAGCCAGCACCGTCCCTTGGGCGCCGAGATCGGTGGTGACGAACTCGAAGACCGTGTGCGTGTAGTAGTCGAGCCCGCGCACCAGGCGCGGATTGAGGCGGTACTCGATGCCGAGGCGGTCAAGCCCGTCGCGCACGGCGGCGAAGAAATCGCGCGACGACTCGTTGAGATAACGATCGAAGGACGGCGCGTCGGCGTTGATGCGGATGTCACCAGGGTCTTTCGAATCGAGAATGCGCAGCGGGTTGGTGTCGAGCCGGCGCTGGCTGTCCTCGGACAGATCCGAGCGGCGCGACGAGAAGTACTCGACCAGCGCCCTGCGATAGTCGGCTCGGCTCTCGGGATCGCCGAGCGTGTTCAATTCAAGGATGGCCCGCTCGCTGACGCCAAGCGCTTCGAGGATGCGCCGCCCCAACGCGATCACCTCGATATCGGCCTGGGCATGCGCTACGCCCAACAGCTCGACGCCGATCTGATGGAACTGGCGGAACCGCCCCTTTTGCGGCCGCTCATAGCGGAACATCGCGCCGCTGTAAAAGAACTTGAGCGGCGTCGATTGCGTGAGGCCGTTCGACAGCACGGCGCGCACCACACCGGCGGTGTTCTCCGGCCGCAGGCTCAGATCCTCGCCGCCGCGATCCTTGAGGGAGTACATCTCCTTGGCAACGATGTCGGTGTGCTCGCCGATCGGGCGGGCGAAGACCTCGGTGAACTCGAAGATCGGCGTGACGATCTCGTCGAAGCCGTAGAGCCCGGCGGCCGCGCGCGCGGTCTCGCTCACCTGGCGGTGGCGGCGCGCCGCGTCGGGCAATAGGTCCTGCGTGCCGCGAACCGGCTGCAAGGAAGGCATCGATACTCTCTGACGGGGTGTTCGTTAAGCCAAGGTCACAAAGATCGGCGCTCTTGGCAATCGCTACAAGCGACTGGAACAGCGACTTGTAAAAATCGATGATGCCGAGCGAGCCCATCACCTTCCCGGCAGGGCCGAACGGCGAGAGCATATCGAGCACCCACATGATGTGCGCGGTCGCGATGCTGGCCACCGCGCCGGCCCCACGAGGCGCGCGCCGCCGACCGCCGGTCTGGCCATTAGCCGCGCCAATCCGAGAAACGCGAACAGCTCGACGAAGGGATTCGGACCACTGGAACACCGCGCGGCCATGCCGCAAATTTTGCCCGGGCATGCTTAACCCGCGATTAACCCGCTGCTAGCGCTGATATAAGCTGGGAGATCAACCGCCGACAGCGGGGAGAGATGATGAAGGCATTGACCGCCGAGCAGGTTGGCCTCGTTCTACTATAATGGCTTCCTGTATCCGATTCCGGCGTTGAACGAAGCCGAGATCGCCACTTGCGTCGCGGGGGTCGAACGGCTCGAGGCCGAGCTCGGCTCTCCGATCGCCGATGCCGACGTCAAATGGCGATCCCATGCCTACGCGCACTCGCCCTGGTTCAACGACCTGATCCGGCATCCCCGCATCCTCGATGCGGTCGAGGATGTTATCGGCCCCGATATCCTGGTGTGGACCAGCACCTTCTTCATCAAGGAGCCGGGTTCGAAGACCTTCGCCGCGTGGCACCAGGACGGCGCCTTCTTCGGGCTGGAACCGAACGAGCAGGTTTGTGCCTGGGTCGCGTTGACCGACGCCAGCAAGGAAGCCGGCTGCATGGAGATGCTATCGAGCAAGGGCGAGCCGCGGATGTATCACCACGCCGCGATGGGCCTCAAACACAGCATCAACCGCGCCGGGCAGACCATCGTCGAGCCGTTCGACAAATCCGATCCCACCGCGATGGCGCTGAAGGCCGGCGAGTTCTCGCTGCATCACGAATTCGCGATTCACCGCTCGGCGCCCAACCACGCCGCGCACCGCCGGATCGGCCTCGGCCTCAATTACGTGCCGGCGCAGATCCGGGTGAATAGCCCGGTGCGGCTCAAGGCGATGCTGGTTCGCGGCGAAAACAAACACGGCAATTTCGATCTGATCGACCCGCCCAAGGCTGAGCGGGATGCGACCGCGCTGGCGACGCATCAGGCGGTCAGCGACCGGTATCGCGAAAACTACAAGCTCCAAGTCGCGCGACACGACGAGCGCTTCGCGACCGCGTAGCGACAAGCGCGGCTGCGGTCGCGCATGGTTAACGAATTTCTAAACGCCGCCACCTATCCATAGAGCCTTCTCGTTCGAGGCGGTGGATGGCGTTCCTGACGAATTTGGCGGCGCGGATGCGCAGCGGCGATTGGCTCACCCGTCAGCGCGTGCGCGCCTACGCCACGATCCTCCTGGTCATCGAAGTTGCGGTTTTCAGCTTCCTGGTCGCCGGGACGCATGGCTGGATCGTCCCGCTCGACAAGCCCAACACCACCGATTTCGTCAGCTTCTATGCTGCCGGCCGACTCGCCGACGCCGGCACCCCAGCGCTGGCCTACGACCAGACTGCGCATCTCGCCGCCGAGGAGGCGATCGTCGGGAAAGGCATCCAATATCAATTCTTCAACTATCCGCCGGTCTATGAGGCGCTGTTCGCGCCGATCGCGCTGTTGCCCTACCTCGTCGCTTTTGTTGCTGTCGCCGCCCTGACGCTCCTTTTCTATCTGGCCGTCGCGCGGCGTATCCTCGACGATTACAGCGCCGCCGCGCTGCTGGCGCTGCTCGCCTTTCCGGCGGTGTGGTGGAATATCGGGCTCGGTCAGAATGCGTTTCTAACCGCCGCCCTGTTCGGCGCGGCGACCCTGTTCATCGACCGCCGTCCGGTACTGGCAGGGCTTTGCTTCGGCGCGCTCTGCTACAAGCCGCATTTCGCGCTGCTGGTGCCGCTGGCGCTCGCTGTCGGCGGGCATTGGTGCGCCTTCGCCGCGGCGGCGTTCTCCGCCATGACGCTGGTGCTCATTTCCGTAGCGCTGCTCGGTTGGGACACCTGGCATGCCTTCTTGCTCACCGCCGGCGCCTCGCATTCGATGTACGAATCCGGGCGCATCCTGTTCGGCGGTTTCGTCAACCCGTTCGGCGCCATGCGGCTCTGGGGCGCGAGTATTGCGGCCTCTTACGCGGTACAAGCGATCTTCTCGGTGATCGCCGCCGCGGTCGTCGCGATCGTCTGGTACCGCGGTGCCTCGCTCCCCACGCGCGCCGCGGTGCTGGCCTCCGCGACCCTCGTCGCGGTGCCGCTGTCGCTGCTCTACGATCTGATGCTCGGTGCGGTGGCGGCCTGCTGGCTGATGCGCGGCCAGGGCCGCAACGCCGCGCCCTGGGAAAAGACGGTGCTGGCAATCCTTTACGCCGCGCTGATCGACAGCCGCAGCCTCGCCGATCAGATCGCGCTGCCGGTCAATACTATCGCTGCGCTGGTGCTGTTCGCACTGGCAACGTGGCGTGCGTTCGCCGAATTGGGCTGGGTCAGGATTTCGCGGGAACCGGCCGGGGCGATGCCGACCACGTAAAGATCGACGACATCGCGTAATTCCACACCGCCGAGACCGCCGCGCCGGCAAGCCCGGCGAGCCACCACGAATGGCCACCGGCAATATAGGCGGCGATCCCGACATTGGCCGCCGCCCCGGCGCCGCATACCGCGTAGAACGAGGCAAGCCCGCTGACGATGCGCCAGCCTCTCAGACGCCGGTCGCGATAGGTGAAGAGGTTGTTCAAGAGGAAGTTGCCGGTCATCGCCACGATTGTCGCAACTGCTTGCGCCACCGCAAACGAGGCGCCAGCCGTCAGCGCGGTCCACAACGTCGCCAAATGCACCCCCACGCCGAGCCCGCCGATCAGCGAGAACAGCAGGAAGCGCACCGGCACTGCCGGCCCGATCAGCTTCTGCAACAGCAGCATCAGATATTCCCAGGCGACGAGCGTATCGAGCTTGCTCTCGCCATAGAGACGCTGGCGGAAGCGCAGCGGCAGTTCGGCAAAGGCGAACGGGCGCGGGGTCGAGGCGAACAGATCGAGCAGGATCTTGAACCCCTGGCCCGACAGCCGTCGCATCGCCCCGGCAAACGCCGACCGCTCGATGAGGAAGAACCCGCTCATCGGGTCGCTGAGTTCGGCCTTGACCACGATGCGGCTAAGGCGCGTGGCGAAATCGCTGATGCGAACTCGCGATTGCTGCCACTCACCGAGGCTACCCTCAGCGACGTGCCGGCTGGCGACGACAACGTCGAGATGTTCGGCCTTGATCTTCGCGAGCATCTCCGGCAGCAGCGTCTCGTCGTGCTGGAGGTCGCCGTCCATCACCGCGACATAGGGTGCGGCGCTGGCGAGGATGCCCTCAATACAGGCCGAGCTGAGGCCACGTCGGCCGACCCGTTGAAGACAGCGGATGTTGCCCTGCCGCCGCGCCAGCTGGCGTACCGCATCGGCGGTGCCATCCGCGGAGTCGTCATCGACAAAAATCGCTTCCCAGGCCACGCCGGCCAGCACCCGGTTGAGGCGGTCGACCATGACCGGAACATTGTCGCGTTCGTTTAGCGTGGGGATAACGACCGTGAGTTCGACAGGCGGTGCACACTGCTGCGCCGTCGGCTCAGGGTCCAATCCGGCGATCACCGGCGACCCGCCCGGCCAAAGCTCCACAGCACTCATGCTCTTCCGTCCGCACCGAGAGGCGGGGCACCCGCCGCGATGCGAAGAGGCTAACAAGGAATGGTTAAAAAGCTCTGATTCAGATGAGTTGCCTGCTAACGAGTGGCCGCGTGTGGCGGCCACTCGTCACCCCTGGCGAGGCGCGTCACACCCGCTCGATCACCGCGGCGATGCCTTGGCCGACGCCGACGCACATCGCGACCAGCGCGTACTTTCCGTTGACGCGCTGCAGCTGGCGAGCCGCGGTCAGGGCGATACGCGGGCCGGAAGCGCCGAGCGGATGCCCGATCGCGATCGCGCCGCCGTTCGGGTTGACGCGGCTATCGTCGAACGGGACTTCAAGGCCGCGCAGGCAGGCCAGCACCTGCGAGGCGAACGCTTCGTTGATCTCGATCACGTCCATGTCGGCGAGAGTGAGGCGAGCGCGTTCCAGCGCCTTCTTCGCCGCGGGGACCGGGCCGTAACCCATGATCCGCGGCGCCACACCCGCCACCCCGGTCGAGAGAATGCGGCAGATCGGCTGCTGGCCGGCGGCATCGCCCGCCTTGCGCGACGCGACGATCATCGCCACCGCGCCGTCATTGACGCCAGAGGCATTGCCGGCCGTGGTGACGCCATCCTGGAACAGCGGGCGCAGCTTGGCGAGCGCCTCCAGATTGGTCTGCGGCCGGGGATGCTCGTCCTCGGCGACGGTAACCGGGCCGGCGCGGCCGCCCGGCACCTCGACCGCGATGATCTCTCCGTCGAAAAAGCCGGCAGCTTTGGCGGCGGCATATTTCGCCTGCGATGCGGCGGCGAAGATGTCGGCTTGCTCGCGGGTAATCTGGTAATCGCGGGCCAAATTATCGGCGGTTTCCGGCATGGTGTCGGCGCCGTAGCGCCCCTCGACCTTCGGGTTCGGGAAGCGCGCGCCGATGGTCGAATCAAAGATGCGCATCTCGCGGCTATAGGGGCTTTCGGCCTTGCCCATGACGAACGGGGCGCGGCTCATGCTCTCGACCCCGCCGGCGACAAACACGTCGCCCTCGCCGCAAGTGATTTGCTGGGCGGCGACCCCAATCGCGTTGAGGCCGCTGCCGCAATTGCGCTGCAGCACCGAACCCGGCACCTCGATCGGCAAGCCGGCGACCAGCGCCGCATGGCGCGCGACACAACGGCTGTCCTCGCCGCCCTGATTGCCGCAGCCGACCACGACATCCTCGATCTTTTCGGGGGCAAAGCCGCTTTCGGCGACGACCGTGGCGATGACGCTGGCGAGCATATCGTCGGGGCGCATCTTGGCGAGCGCGCCGGCATGCCGGCCGAACGGGCTGCGCTTACCGGTGTACATATAGGCGTCGAGCATGGGGCGATTCCTCTGTGGCTGTCGCATTCCCGCGCGACGCGGGGAAACTGTCAAGGCCGCATTGCCACGGCGGCGCGACTCTCCCGCCACCCACGTTTCCGCTATGATGCCGAGGCTAGAGCCGGGGGACTTGCCTTGAGCCACGACCATCACGGCCACTCGCATTTCCACGCGCACGGCGCGCCGGATTTCGGCCGCGCCTTCGCGATCGGGATCGCGCTTAACCTCGCCTATGTCGCGGTCGAGGCCGGGTACGGGCTCGTCGCCGGCTCGCTCGCGCTGCTCGCCGATGCCGGACACAACCTCGGCGATGTGCTCGGCCTGGCGCTGTCCTGGGGCGCGGCGATGCTCGGCCGACGCGGCCCGAGTGCGCGCTTCACCTATGGCCTCAGGTCGAGCACGATACTTGCCGCGCTGGCAAACGCGATCATCCTGCTCGTCGTCACCGGCGGCATCGCCTGGGAGGCGGTCTGGCGCCTGCGCCATCCGGTGCCGGTAACCGGCGGGCTCGTCGCCGCGGTCGCGGCGATCGGGATCGCGGTCAACGGCGCGACGGCGCTGCTCTTTGCCCGGGGCCGGGGGCGCGACCTCAACATCCGCAGCGCTTTCCTGCACATGGCGGCCGATGCGCTGGTGACGGCCGGGGTCGTCGCCGCGGGTCTTGCGATCCTGCTGACCGGGCTCTTCTGGCTCGACCCGGCGGTGAGCCTCATTGTCTCGGCGGTTATCATTTACGGCGCCTGGGACCTGGTGAAGCAGGCGCTGAGCCTGGCGCTCGACGCGGTGCCGCAAGGGGTCGACGCCGGCGCGGTGCGGACGCATCTGCTGGCGCTACCCGGGGTGGCGGCGCTGCACGACCTGCATATTTGGGGCATGAGCACGACCGAGACCGCGCTCACCTGCCATCTAGTGATGCCCGGCGGGCACCCCGGCGACGACGTGCTGTCTCATATCGCGCACGAACTCGAGCACGAGTTCGGCATCCACCACGCGACGATCCAGATCGAGATCGGCGACAGCGAGGCGGTCTGCGCGCTGACGCCGGAGCACGTCGTCTAGCCGGTTGCCGCGCCTCAATACGCGGCATAGATTCTCCGCAAATCCTCCCGGGAGATCGTGATGAGCGAAAAAGTCATCCTGCGCGAAGTCGGCTGCGCGACGGATAGCTATATCATATTATCAATCAGTTATGATGCGATTTCCAAAGATGTATGCCAATTTGTGTGCCGTGCTGTTCCTGGTGCATCACCCAGCGGAACGGCAGGTAACACCTTAAGCGCGAGTTTCCACCCTTCCCCAGGGGCGGTCAAACGAGACCGACGCGGCGACGGAAATCGGGGTCGTTTAGCGCAAGCTCCTTGCCGACAAGGTCATCGGCAGCAGCGGTGCAAAGATAACGGATTGCCGCGGCGGGATGGCCCACCGGCGCCAGGTCGATCTGACGGATCTGGCTGATCCGGTTGATCCCGGATGCTCGGATAGTCGCCTGCATGTCGGTGTCGATAACGCCGGGCGCCAAGCTGAAGACCCGCACCCCCGCATCGGCGCACTCCAGCGTGATCGCGCTGGTCAGCATGGCGAGCCCGGCCTTAGCAGAACAATAGGCGCTCCAGCCTTCGAGCGGGCGATGCGCAGCGCCTGAGGAGATGTTGATCACCGTGCCTTTGCCCGCCTCTAGCATTCGCGGGAGCGTCGCACGCGCCGTGTGATAGGCACCGACCAGGTTGACCTCGATGCTCCGTTTCCAGGCAGCGGGATCGCTTTGCGCCAGTGCACCGATCGGCTCGATGACGCCGGCGTTGTTTATCAGAATGTCGATGCTTCCCAGCCGGCGCTCGGTTTCGTCGACCATCGTCTGAACCGACCCGTAGTCTGCGACGTCACAAGCTAAGGCTGCGGCCCGATCGCCGTTAGCGACGATTTCCTCGGCGAGCTGCGACGCCCGCTTTCCGTCG
>DASYXG010000132.1:0-8171 GCA_035935235.1 Allostellaceae bacterium | reverse complement strand
GCGCGGTGGGTGTCGCCAATGTCGGCATCATCGAGCGGGAGGGGCTGGTCGAGCGTGGTGCGGTCAAGGGCAAGCAGCTCTTGGAGGCGCTGGAGGAGTTACGCAACCTGCCCAATGTCGGTGATGTGCGCGGCCTCGGATTGATGTGCGGCGTCGAACTCGTCACCGATAAGTCGACCAAGGCACCGGCGATCGGTCTGGGGCCACGCGTGGCCCGCGAGGCGAGCGCGCGCGGTCTCCTGATCCGCGCCCGGCCCGGCAGTCCCGACCCGGCGATCGGCGACACGCTGTGCTTCTCGCCGCCGCTAATGACGCCGGATGAGACGCTGGAGAAAATTCCGCAGATCGTCCGCGATTCGCTAATCGCCGCGACGGCTTGATGTCTGTCCGGACCATCGGAATCGTCATCGACGGCGCGACCGGGCGGCTCGGCACCACCCAGCACCTGAAGGCGCTGCTGGCGATCCGCGGCGAGGGCGGGCTGCCGCTCAAGAATGGCGACCGGCTGATGCCGGAGCCGATGCTGCTCGGCCGCAATGCCGGAAAGCTGGCGGCGCTCGCCGCCACGAGCGGTGGCCTCAAGTACGCGACAGATCGCGATGCTTGCCTCGCCGACCCGGATATCTCGATTTACTTTGACGCGACAGCGACCGGCGGTCGGCCGGAGCGCATCTGGGCTGCCATCGCCGCCGGCAAGCACGTCTACACAGAGAAGCCGGTCGCCGAGACGTTGGAGCAGGCGCTCACTCTGGCGCGCGAGGCGGTGCGCGCCGGGGTCAAAAACGGCGTCGTCCAGGACAAGTTGTTTTTGCCGGGTCTTAAGAAGCTGCGCCGGCTCTATGACTGCGGGTTTTTCGGTCGCGTGCTGTCAGTGCGTCTCGATTTCGGCTGGTGGGTGTTTGACGGCGAATTCGCCCCCTCGCAGCGGCCAAGCTGGAATTACCAGAAGGCGACCGGCGGCGGGTTGATACTCGAT
The DNA here is from genome assembly GCA_035935235.1 of Allostellaceae bacterium. Taxonomy (GTDB): domain Bacteria; phylum Pseudomonadota; class Alphaproteobacteria; order ATCC43930; family CGMCC-115725; genus DATARH01. Next base: position 7,195 of record DASYXG010000132.1, on the reverse strand, counting down.
ATGTTCGCGCATTGGCGCTACATCTTTGACCGCCTGCTGGGGCCGATCGCATCGGTTTCCTGTCGCGAGATGACCGCGCAGCCGCGCCGCATCGATGAAGCCGGCAAGGCCTACCCTGTCGATGTCGAGGACCACGCTTTCGCGATCTTCGAACTGGAAGGCGGCGCGATTGCGCAGGTGAGTTCGTCCTGGGCGAACCGGGTCAAGCGCGACGATCTCCTGCAAATTCAGGTTGACGGCACCAGGGGCTCGGCCGTGTGCGGCCTACACCGCTGTTTCATCCAGCCGCTGGCCGCGACGCCTCGCCCGTTCTTCGACCCCGAGCGGCCGCAGAGCGCGGTGTTCGATGAGGAATGGCAGGAAATGCCGACGCTCGACCCGTTCAAGAACAGCTATCGCGAAGGCTGGGAATTGTTCCTGCGCCACGTCACCGAAAATGGGCCGTTTCCGTCGCCGCTCATCGAGGGCGCCAAGGGGGTGCAACTCGCCGAGGCGTGCCACCGCAGCCACCATGAGCGCCGCTGGATCGACCTCGAGAAACTCGGCGTGTAACGCTTAGGTCAAATTCCAACGCCGCGGCCGGAACCTTTTGCAATTTCGGGCATTTGCACTTCGCCAACTGGTGCCGGAGGGCGAGGATGCCCGAACACTCACCAGCTATACTGGTGGTCGAGGACGACCCTGACGTTCGCAGGACGATCAGCGACATGCTGACCGGCAGCGGCTTTCAAGTGGAGACCGTCGGCACCGGCTTGGAGGCGCTCGCGATCATCGAAGAGCGGCCGTTCGACCTGCTGGTCGCCGACATCCAACTGCCGGGCGGCATCAGCGGCCTCGCGATGACTCAATGCGCGCGCATTCGCCACCCCGCCCTCAAGTGCCTCTTTATCTCCGGGCAACGCGCGCCCGTGGTCTGCGATCCCGAGCTCGACGATTTCATGGCCAAGCCGTTTCGCGCGTACGAGTTGATTGGCTGCGTGTGGAAGGTGCTGCGCGGTAACCTGCCGCGCCCGCGGGTCGAGCGCTGCCGCTAAGGTTTGCGCGGAACCAGCCGGGTGATGTGGCCCATCTTGCGGCCCGGAAGGATGTCGCGTTTGCCGTAAAGGTGGACGCGCGCTGTTGGGTCGGCGATCGCCTCGCGCCAGGTTTCGACCTCGTCGCCGATTAGATTCTTCATCACCGCATCGGCGTGCCGCTCGGTCGAGCCCAGCGGCAGGCCGCAGATCGCTCGCACCAGTTGCTCGAACTGGCTCGTGGCGCAGGCGTCGATCGTCCAGTGCCCTGAATTATGCGGCCGCGGCGCCAGCTCGTTGACGAGGAGTTTGCCGTCCTTGGTCACGAACATCTCGACCGCGAGGACGCCGACGAGATCGAGTCGAGCGGCGATGTCGCGGGCGGTGATTTCCGCCTCGCGTGCTGTTGCCGGCGGCAGCGTCGCGGGTGCGATTGTGGTGTCGAGGATGTGGTTGACGTGCCGGTTCTCGACCGGCGGGTAGGTCGCCATCGCGCCGTCGGCGGCACGGGCGACAATGACCGACACCTCGCAACGGAAGTCGACAAACTCCTCCAGGATGCCGCGCGGACCGCCCATCTGCCGCCATGCCTGGTCGGGCCGGGTGTTTCGATCGACGGCGACTTGACCCTTGCCGTCATAACCCAGGCGCGCGCTCTTGAGGACGGCGCGGCCTTCTAGGCCGGCCAGCGCCTTTGCCAGCGCCGCCGCGTCGCCGATCTCTTGATAGGAGGTAGTGGCGACGCCTATGCGGCTGAGGCAATCTTTCTCCCGGAGGCGGTCCTGGCTGATCTCGAGAATTTCCGGACGGGGCATTACCGGCCTTAGCGTCGCGACTTCGCGCACCGCCTCGGCGGGAATGTTCTCAAACTCGAAGGTCACGACGTCGACTGCGTCGGCAAAGCGCGCCAGCGCCGCGCTATCGTCATAAGCGGCGACCGTCGCGCCCGCCGCGACCTGTGCGGCGGGGCTATCATGCTCGGTGGCGAAGACATGCACGCGGTAGCCGAGCCGCGCCGCCGCCAGTGCCGTCATGCGGCCCAATTGGCCGCCGCCAAGAATCCCGATCGTGGCCCCTGGGGCTAACATTCACGCGCCAGCATTAACGAACCAGGATCAAGCCGGGCGTTCCGCGACGGCGTCGGTTTGGGTCCGGCGCCAGCGGTCGAGCGCCTCGGCGACCGCTTTGTCCTCAAGCGCCAGGATCGCGGCGGCAAAAAGCGCGGCGTTGACCGCCCCGGCCTGGCCGATCGCGAAGGTCGCGACGGGAATTCCCGCGGGCATCTGCACGATCGACAATAGGCTGTCCATGCCCTTGAGGGCTCGGCTCTGCACCGGCACGGCCAAGACCGGTAGCGGGGTCAACGCCGCTGCCATCCCGGGCAGATGAGCGGCCCCGCCAGCGCCGGCGATAATCACCTTGAGGCCGCGTGATTTCGCGCTCGTCGCATAATCGTAGAGCCGCTTCGGTGTGCGGTGGGCCGAGACAATGCGCGTCTCATGGGCGATGCCGAGCGTATCCAACGTCTGGGAGGCATGTTGCATCGTCTCCCAGTCGGACTGGCTGCCCATGATGATGCCAACCGCGTGGCCGGGGTCGGCCATGCCCTACCTCCCCAAGCGAAGTCCCGAGAGGCTTCAGTGTACACCGGCGGAAGGCCGCGCGAGGCGGTGAAATTTCGCGACTTGCGAACCCGCGCCACTCGTTTATAGACACGGACGGGGTCCACCCATTTCTGCCGGGCGAGGCTGGCGAATGGCGATGAGGCGATCGAAGCCGGTGGCGGGCGGTGCGTCGCGAAAGCGTCGAGCGTCCGACCGGCTTGCTTTGCTCCGCGCAGATAAAAACATCGCGGAGTTGGCCGGAATCGACGAGAGCGCCCTCAGCCCAGAGGCGCGCGACACGCTGCGCCGGGTGCTCGCGGAGAACGAGGCGATGCACCGCGAGCTCGCGGATTCGCGCACGCGGATCGCGCAGCTTGAACGCCTCGCCGACGAGGACGCACTCACGCCGATCGCGAATCGCCGCGCTTTCGTCCGTGAGTTGTCGCGCATGATCGCCTTCACTCGGCGCTATGGGCCGCCATCAAGCGTCGTCTATTTCGATGTCAACGGCCTGAAGCAGATCAACGACACCCACGGTCATCCGGCGGGGGATGCAGCGCTGCGCCATGTCGCCGATATCCTCCAAAAGAACGTGCGGTCGAGCGATCTTGTCGGCCGCCTCGGCGGCGACGAGTTCGGTGTCATCCTGGCGCAGACCAATCAAGAGCAGGCCACGGCCAAGGCGGTGTCGCTGGCTGAGGAGATCAGCAAGACGGCGCTGCGTTGGGGCAGGTTCAAAATTCCGGTCAGCGCCGCCTACGGCGTCTATTCCTTCTCGGGCAGCGACGATGCTCAAGTCGCGATCGAAGCCGCGGACAAGGCGATGTACAAACGGAAGCGAGTCGCGCCGGTGGGTTGATGCGTTGTCAGGCGATGATGTCGGGCAGGAGCTCGCTTTCGATCTTCGAGATCTGATCCTTCAACGCGAGTTTGCGCTTCTTGAGACGCTGTAGTTGGAGCTGGTCGAACGGTGCGCGCTCCGCAATGCGCGCGATGACGTCGTCGAGGTCGCGGTGCTCAATGGTTAGAGCGGCCAGCCTGGCCTTCAAGGCTTCGACGTCGAGGTCCATCGCGAGCGATGCATGTTGCCGATTGCGGGGGGCGCGCCGCGTCAGAATTCTCCCGGCGAGCTCGGGCCGAGTATAGCACGATGCGGCTCGGTTTCATTACGCCGTGATCGGGGTGGCGACCAGTAAACAGGCAGAAGCCTTCTGGCGATTTTCGCTGATGGTCTACGGCCGCCCCGGCATCACGACCGCGCTCATCGGATTGCAAGACCGCGGTGGACATAACGTCAACCTGATCCTGTTCGGGTTGTGGCTGGCAGTCGCCCGCGGCCGCCGCCTCGACGCGACGGGATTGGCGCGGGCACGGGCCGCGATCGAGAATCTCGACCGCGCTGCCGTTCAGCCGCTGCGCACTTTGCGGCGGGCCCTCAGGGACATTCCGGATCCCGACATCCGGGAGCTGCGAAAGCGCGTCCTTGCGCTCGAGGTGGCGGCAGAGCGGCGAATCCAGGGGCGGTTGGCCGCGAGTGTCACTGGCCGGGTGGCCAAAGCCCGCCGCGCCGCGCTTGCCGAGGCCAATTTGCGACTGATTCTCGGCGCAGACTTTGCCTCGCGGGAGGGTAAGGCGTTGAGCGAGGCGCTGGCGCGCCTCTAGGACTTTGCCGTTGCTCGCGACACGGTCTCGCCCCAGCGGTTCACCGTCCCACTGTCGAGGCCGAAGAGGTCGAGCATCCGGCCGAGGCTGTGATCGATCATGTCGTCGAGCGTCTTGGGTTTGGCGTAGAACGCCGGCACCGGCGGCGCGATGACCGCACCCATCTCGGCGAGCGCGGTCATCGTCCGCAGATGCCCGAGATGCAGTGGGGTCTCGCGCACCACCAGCACGAGGCGGCGGCGTTCCTTCAAGACGACGTCGGCGGCGCGGGTAAGGAGCGTTGTCGTCACTCCGGTGGCGATCTCGCTCATGCTGCGGATCGAGCACGGTGCGACGATCATCCCCATTGTCTGGAACGAGCCGGACGATATCGGCGCCGCCATGTCACCGATTGCATGCACGACATCGGCGCGGGCGCGCAGGCCGGCAGGTTTTACATCGGTTTCGAGGGCGAGCGCTATTTCGGCCGAACGGCTGACGACGAGATGGGTTTCCACCGGTAACTCACGCAGGAGTTCCAACAGCCGCGCGCCGTATATGACGCCCGAGGCGCCGCTGATTCCGACAATCAGCCGCGGCCGTCCGGGTTTTTGTCGCATGTTTCCCCCTTCATCCCGGCTCTCGACCATCTCATATCTGGTTCCGCGGCCGATCCGGCGTTACCATCGGTCGCCTTGACCATTGCCAGGAGGAACTGCATGTCGCAGCAGGATCGCATCGAGGCGCTCAAAGAAAAGCATGCATCGCTCGAGCGCGCCATCGATGAGGAAAGCCACCGGCCCTTGCCCGATCAAGCGGCGATCTACGATCTGAAGCGCCAGAAACTCCGAATCAAGGACGAGCTCGTCCAACTCGAACGCCAGTAATCGCGCGCCCGATCTGACGATTCATATTTTTCAACATCATAACAGGCGCGTTTTAATAACCCGCGGGATGTTCGCCCCGCAAGGTACGACGTCGGCTCAGGGCGACGGCCATGGCATGACGCGCCAAGGGCCGCCGCTATCTTTTGCTAGCCGGTCGAGAAGTTTGCGGACGGTCGCGTCGTCCACCGGGTCGCCGCCCGCGGCCCCTGGATGAGTGATAATCGCGCCTATCACATCGTTCCAGCCACCATCGGCGCGATACTGGGTGGCGTCGGGCGTCGGCTTGAGCATTGGCTGCAGCGCCGCGATGTTTTGCGCCGCCGCCTTCAGTCGCTCGCCGAAACCTTGCGGGTTGGCCGAATACGAGCTCCAGATGGACAATAGGCTGGGCAGCTCGGCAGCGAAGACCGGCCGTGGCGCCATCACGCCCGAGAGGCGCAGGGTCCACGGGTTGGCAAATCCGCTAATCGCCTCGGCAAGCGCGAAATAGGAGTACGAGCTTCCGTCGACGCTGAGATTGGCGAGGAGAAACGCGGCTTGCCCACCGGTCGGCGCCGGCGCCTCCGTCGAAGCAACGATGTCGGTCAACAGCTCCGGCGGCGATCCGTGACGCTGCGCGGCGCTGCGGGGGAAGGCCGCCCGCAGCGCCGCCGCCGGATCACAGCATTGCTCCTGCGCCACCGAGCCGACGAGCGGGCTTGGGCTGTCAGAGATCGGGATCGTGTCGCCGAGCGTCATCGCCTCGCCAAGCGCACCGGCCAGGTCAATGACACCCTTGCCTTGTCCGATCACGCGCCAGCCTGGGGTGACGCTGATCTGGCTGCCATCGGCCAGATGCAGCGCGGTCAGTCCGGCTTCGACCCCACCCGGCCCCAGCGCCTGCTGCAGCCGCGGAAATGACGCAGTAAATGAATCGGCATAGTCGTAGAAGACGCTGACATTGCCGCCGGTGTCGTCAAGCACAACGACGGCGATGCCGTGGACCGTCGCGCCATGCACCGTCGCGGTGAACAGCGTCTGCGCCGAGCGGTCTTCCTTATCGGCGACCGCGAGAAGCGGCGCCGGAGCCCGGTCGAAGGCGCCCGAGTAGGCGAAGATCGCCGAGATCACGGCGAGCGCCGAATTGGCCTTCCCGGCCAACTGCCCATACATGACGATCCCGGCGCTCAGCGGGTCGCGTACAATCTCGACACTGGTCGGCAGCGTTTCGCGCGGCGCCGGTGGAATTCCTTGTGGCGCCGGCGATGCTGGCGTTGTTGCCGCCGGCGGCAACGTCGGGGGGAAGATCTGGGTCGCCGGCGGGATGGTGATTGGCCGGTTTTGCGCGTGGCCGCAAATGGGAAGCGCAAACGCGAGCGTGGCGCATAAAAACCACAGGGCCGGGCGGATCGCCGAAGATGCCGTCAATATCTCGCTCCCATGGTCTTGGCCGCGGCTGAAAATGCCAGCAATGTGAAACCACGCGCAACGGGCGTGCAGGACGCCATGTTGTTGCCATGAAACGGCGGCAATCGAGACGGAGTCTCGCGCCAAATAACGGGTGCGGCCTTTTGGCAACGCCGGGATGGGTGGGGTTAGGTACTAGGATCACGCGAAGTATTGTTCGGTAAACCGCGCGTGCTGTAGCGTAGCGCCCCGCAAACTGGCCATGCGGCCGGGATATCCGGACGCGTCACGGTTCAGGGGAACAAAGAGAACCGGCGATGCCGCGAATTACGATCTCTTATCGGCGAGACGACTCGGATGTAATCACCGGCCGGATCTTTGACCGGCTATCGGCGCATTACGGCCGGGAAACCGTGTTTCGCGACATCGACAGCATCCCGCTGGGTGTCGATTTTCGTAAGCATGTCAATTCGGTGATCGACGACACTGACATCATGGTGGCGGTGGTCGGCCCAAAATGGATCGGTCCTCGTCCCGGGCAAAGCCGGCTCGACAATGCCGCCGATCCGGTGCGGGTCGAGATCGACGCCGCGCTGCGCAAGAAAGTTCCGCTGATCCCTGTTCTTGTGCTGCGCGCCCAAATGCCGCGTGCCGATCAGCTGCC
>DASYXG010000131.1:0-4698 GCA_035935235.1 Allostellaceae bacterium | reverse complement strand
GTCGCGGCGAGCGACGAGCTGCTGGAGATCGAGACCCCGAAGATCACCAATGTGATGGAGGCGGGCGAGACCGGCACCTTGCGCCGCATCGTTGCCCAACCCGGCGCGACCTTGCCGATCGGTGGGCTGATGGCGGTGCTGGCGCCGGCCGAAATAGCCGACACCGAAATCGACATTTTTGTCGCGGGGTTTGTCGTCCCGGAAGCCGCCGGCGAAGACGACGCGGCCAGCGACGCCCCTGGACCGCACGTAACCGAAGCGGGCGGCAAACGGCTGCGCTATCTCGACATCGGCAGCGGGGACGGCCCGCCGATCGTCTTCGTTCACGGCTTTGGCGCCGACCTCAACACCTGGATGTTCAACCAGCCGGCGCTGGCCGAGCGCCACCGCACCATCGCGCTCGACCTTTCGGGCCATGGCGGCTCGACCAAGATCATGGATTTCGCACTCGACGCCGCCGGTTTCGCCGGCGACATCGACCATGTCCTGGCGGCGCTCGGCGTCGGCCGCGTCCACCTCGTTGGCCATTCGATGGGCGGCGCGATCGCGACATCGTTCGCCGGATCGCATCCCGAGCGGGTGGCGAGCCTGACGCTGATCGCGCCGACCGGTCTCGGACCCGAGATCAACAGCGAATTCATCGATGGCTTTGCCAAGGCGGAGCGCCGGCGCGAGGCGCAGGAGGTGTTGCGCCTCCTCGTCCACGACCCCGAGTTGGTCAGCCGGACAATGGTCGAGGACGTGCTGCGCTATAAGCGCCTCGACGGCGTCGCAGCGGCCCTCGCCGCGATCGCCGCGGAGTGGTTCCCGGACGGCAAGCAGCGTCAGCAATTCGACATCGGATCGCTGCCCATGCCGGTGCAGATCATCTGGGGGCGCGAAGACCGAGTCATCCCAGCCGCGCATGGCGAGGCGCTGGCCGGGCGCGTACCGGTCCGCATCCTCGATTCGGCCGGACATCTTCCCCATATGGAGAAAGCGGCGGAGGTCAATCGCCTGATCGCCGGGTTCATCGACAGTTAGCGGCCAGGCCATATTGGGGAAATTCGGATGCTGGAGCTGATCGCACTGGCTTGCGGCCTTTTTCTTTGCGTCTATCTGCCGATCGAGGCCGGCAAGGTGCGCAATGGCTGGGTGCGCAAGAGCTTCAAGGGAACACCCGAGGAATTTCGGGCCGCCTACGTCAAACAGGTGAATTATTTCATGTGGATCGGGGTCGGTATCGGAATCGTCGATCTGGTGCTGGCGCCGCTCAACGCCGAAGGCGGCGACTGGATCTTCAATCTGATCAGCAGCGTCCTGTGGCTCACCGTCGCCGCGATCGCCTTTTACACAAGGGGCCAGCTGAACCAGAAGTCGGCGTAGCCGCGGCTCCGACCCAATGTGGCTGCTGATCAAGGAAGCGATCGCGATCGTCAGCGGTCTCGCCCTGATCTTCTACATACCGTTTAACACGCGCAGGATCGCTGACGGGTGGGTTCCGGCCAAATTCACCGGCGACGCCGCGGACTATCCCGCGTTTTACCTGAAGCAGGCGACGCGGTTCATGTGGCTCGGCATTGGCATCAGTGGCGTCTGCGTGGCGCTGATCCTGAACGCGGACGGCCCTAGTGATTGGATCCCGGACGTAGCGATCGCGGCGATCTGGCTGGTCATCGCGGCGATGACCTATTGGTCCCGCCGCCAAATAGGCGGAGCACGGTCGTAACGGCGGCTTCACCACTCGCCGCGAGAGTGGTACGCGCCGGCAGTTCGTATTAAAAGAACGCCCGCGACAAACCGGCGCAGATGTCGGCGCCCGGGCCGGCGGCGGTTGTTGTCCCAATATCGGGATCAGGAGAAGTGCGGTGCGCGTCGCGACGGTCGAACGCAACACCAAGGAGACCCGGATCAAGGGCACTGTCGATCTCGACGGCACCGGCGCCGGCAAGATCGCCACCGGGATCGGGTTTCTCGACCATATGCTCGACCAGCTCGCGCGCCACAGCCTCATCGACATCACGATCGAGGCGAAGGGCGATCTGCACATCGATTTCCACCACACGACCGAGGACACCGGCTATGTGATCGGCGGCGCGGTGGCGAAGGCGCTCGGCGACCGCGCCGGCATCCAGCGCTGGGGCAGCGCGATGATCCCGATGGATGAAACCCTGACCCGCGTCAGCCTCGACTGCTCGAACCGGCCCTATCTGATTTGGAAGGTCAATTTCTCGAAGCCCAAGCTCGGCGAGATGGACACCGAGCTGTTCAAGGAATGGTTTCAGGCGTTCGCCCAATCGGCCGGCGTCACCCTCCACGTCGAGAACATCTACGGTGAAAACAATCATCATATCGTCGAGTCTTGCTTCAAGGGGTTGGCGCGCGCCTTGCGTCAGGCGGTTGAGATCGACCCGCGCCGCGCCGGGACGGTGCCCTCGACCAAGGGGACGCTGAGCGCCTGAGATGTTGACCGCGATCATCGATTACGGCTCGGGCAATCTGCGCTCGGCAGCGAAGGCGTTCGAACGCGCCGGCGGCGAGAGCGGCGGCAGCGAGACGGTCATCGTCACCAGCGATCCCGATGCGGTCGCCGGCGCCGACCGTATCGTGTTACCCGGCCAGGGCGCCTTCGCCGAATGCCGACGCGGCCTCGCGGCGGTGCCGGGGCTGGAAGAAGCGGTCGGCGAAGCGGTGACCGGGCGCGGGCGGCCGTTTTTCGGTATCTGCGTCGGCATGCAGCTGCTGGCGACGCGCGGCCGCGAGTTCGAGACCGTCGAAGGGCTCGGCTGGATCGACGGCGAGGTTGTGGCGATCGAGCCCGCCGACCCGACATTCAAGATCCCGCATATGGGCTGGAACGAGCTGGTCCCGGAGCGCGCACACCCGGTCTTCGACGGGATCGCGCCGGGAACCCACACCTATTTCGTCCACAGCTTCCATTTCGCGGTTGGCAACCGCGCCGATCTGGTCGCCACGACCGACTATGCGCAGGCGCTGACCGCTGCGGTGGCGCGCGACAATATGGTGGGAACGCAGTTCCACCCCGAAAAGAGCCAGGCGGCGGGGCTGCGGCTCATCGCCAATTTCCTCAAGTGGCGGCCATGAGCGATTTGAAGCGCCAGACCAAGGTCACGATCGAGCGGCTGACGCAATGTAGCGGCACCGATCTCGACGATCTGTGCGAGGCAACCGAAGCAGCGATCGTCGAGGGCGGCGGGTTCGGCTGGCTCAAGCCGCCGCCGCGCCATGTGCTGGAGAACTACTGGAAGGGCGTGCTGCTGATCCCCGACCGGCGGCTGGTTGTCGGCCGCCTCGATGGGGTCATCGCCGGCTCGGCGCAACTATCCAAGGCGCCGCGCAACAACGAGGCACAGAGTTTCGCCGGCGCCTTGACCGGTGCCTTTGTCGCGCCGTGGGCGCGCGGGCACGGTCTGGCGCGCGGCATCGTGCTCGAGATCGAGCGAATCGCGCGCGAGGAACTCGGCCTCGTCGTGCTGAACCTCGACCTGCGCGCCACCCAGCGCGCCGCGATCAGCCTTTACGAGGGGCTCAACTACCGGCGCTGGGGCACACACCCGGTCTACGCCCGGGTCGATGGCGAGATCGTGCCCGGCCACTATTACTACAAGCGGCTCGACGAGCAGGGGTCGTGATCCTCTTCCCGGCGATCGATCTGAAGGACGGGGTCTGCGTCCGTCTGGTGCGCGGCGAGATGGAGACGGCGACCGTGTTCAACCGCGACCCCGCGGCGCAGGCACGCGAATTCGCGCTGTGCGGGTTCCGCTGGCTGCACGTCGTCGATCTCGACGGCGCCTTTGCCGGGACCTCGGTCAATGGCGAGGCGGTGCGCTCGATCCGCCGCGCGATCGATTTGCGGATTGAGCTGGGCGGCGGGATACGTGAGCGCGCGGCGATCGACGCCTGGCTCGATCTCGGCATCGACCGGGTCGTGCTCGGCACCGTCGCACTGCGCGACCCCGAGCTGGTGCGCCGCGCCGCCAAGGACCATCCCGGCCGCATCGTCGTCGGCATCGACGGCAAGAACGGCAAGGTGGCGGTCGAGGGCTGGGCCGAAGTGAGCGAGATCGGCATCGTCGAGCTGGCGCATCGCTTCGCCGATGCAGGGGTCGCGGCGATCGTCGCCACCGACATCTCGCGCGACGGCGCGATGATGGGCATCGACGCCGACGCCCTTGCCGGCTTCGCCAAGGAGGTCGGGATTCCGGTCATCGCCTCGGGCGGGGTGTCGTCCCTCGCCGACGTCGCGGCGCTGAAGGCGCACGAAAGCGAGGGCATCGCCGGCGCGATTATCGGCCGCGCTCTCTACGACGGCAGCATCGATCCAAAGGCGGCGCTCGCCATCGCCGAGGGAGGCGCATCTTGTTGAAGATGCGCGTCATCCCGTGCCTCGACGTCAAGGATGGGCGCGTCGTCAAGGGGGTCAATTTCGTCGACCTGACCGATGCTGGCGACCCGGTGGAGCAGGCGCGCATCTACGACCGCGAGGGCGCCGACGAATTGTGCTTCCTCGACATCACCGCCAGCCACGAGAACCGCGACACGATCTACGACGTGGTGCGCCGCACCGCCGAACAATGCTTCATGCCGCTGACCGTCGGCGGCGGGGTGCGCACGGTCGATGACATCCGCCGGCTGCTGTTGGCCGGCGCCGACAAGGTGTCGATCAACACCGCGGCGGTCGCGCGGCCCGAATTCGTG
>DASYXG010000130.1:0-3962 GCA_035935235.1 Allostellaceae bacterium | reverse complement strand
GCCGCCAAGCCGCTGATCGATTTCGGCAGCGAGGAGCAGAAGCGCCGCCTGCTGCCGCGCGTCGCCGAGGGCGCGCTGCTGGCGCTGGCGATCACCGAACCCGACGCCGGCTCCGACGCGACCGGGATGAAGACCCGCTTCACCCCCGCCGGCAACGACGCCGTCACCATCGATGGCGGCAAGATATTCATCACCAATGGCGATGTCGCCGATTTGATCCTGCTATTCGGCAAATGGAGCGACCTGCCCGACGGACGCGGCGCGATCACCGCGCTCTATCTCGAAAAAAACACGCCCGGTTTCTCGATCCTGCGCAAAGAGGAAAAGCTCGGCCACCGCGCCTCGTCGACCGCGGCGCTCGCCTTCGACCAATGCAAGGTTTCACGCGCCAACGTGCTCGGCGAGCCAGGCCAGGGTCTGCCGTTGCTGCTCGCCGCGCTCAACAAGTCGCGGCCGAGCGTCGCCGCGCACGCGCTCGGCATCGCCCGCGCCGCGTTCGGCGACGCGGTCGCCTATATCAACGAGCGCCGCCAGTCCGGGCGCCGCATCGTCGAGTTCCAGGGCATCCAGTTCCTGCTCGCCGACCTCGCCACCGATCTGGCGATGTGCGAGGCCTGGCTCTGGCATGTCGCCGGCCTCATCGACCGCGGCGAGAGCGACATCGGCCCCGAAGCCTCGATGCTGAAGATGCGCGCCTCGGATTTGGCGATGCGCGCCGCGACGGAGGGGGTGCAGCTTTACGGCGGCTACGGCTATATCGCCGACAACCGGGTCGAGCGGCTGCTGCGCGACGCCAAGATCACCCAGATCTGGGAGGGCACCAACCAACTGCACCGCCAGCTGATCGGGCGCAGCTTCATCGAGCGCAAATGAAACGGCGCCCGCCACGAGGACGGGCGCCGCAACACGTAGCCGTCGTCGTCTTAGGCGACTTGCAGCTCGGCGGTCAGATGCTGCCCCTTGGTCTCGGGGCTGAGCAGCAGAGCGACGACGACACTCGCCGCCGCGGCAACCGTCCCGACCAGCATGGGAATCACCAGACCGGCATGGAAATACTCGGCGCAGAAGGCGAGCACGACCGGCACGAAGCCGCCCCAGATCGCCCCCTGGTGATAGCAGAAGCCGCCCGCGGTGGCGCGCACCTCGGTCGGGAACCGCTCCGACAAATAGCTCGGCAGTTGGCTGTAGAGCGCGCCGCCGAACGCCCCTTGCAGGATGTACCCAATGGTGATCCAGGTGAAATCGCTGCTCAGCAGGTAGATCGGCGCGATTGGCACCGCCAGCGCGGCGGGAATGATCATCGCCCAGCGCCGGCCGAAGCGGTCGCCCCACCAGCCCCAGAAGCTCATCGCGACGAAGCCGACCAGGTTGAAGAAGAGGATCGGGATCGCCAGCAGAGCTGGGCTCATCCCCAGATCCTTTTGCAGATGCGTCGCGAACAGCGAGGTCAGCGAGTAGTAGAGGACAAAATTGCTCGCCATCCACCAGCACGCCAGCAGCGTGTTGGCCAGCATGCCCGGCTTGAAGATACTGATCAGCGGCGCCTTCACCTCGCGGTTTTCGAGGCGCTGCTTGCGCCGGTTCTCGACCCAGAGCGGCGGCTCGTTGACGAATTTGCGCACGTAGAACACCGAAAGCGCCGGCAGCACGCCAACCCACAACATGCCGCGCCAGCCGATCTGGTTGAAGAAGAGGCCGTAGATCAGGCTCGACAGCGCGAAGCCGATGCCCCACGAACCCTGCAACACGCCGCTCATGAAGCCACGCGTGCGCTGCGGCCACTGCTCCATCGCCAGCGCCGCGCCGGCCGGCCATTCCGCGCCCATGCCGATGCCGAGCAGCGTGCGGCAGACGAACAGGAACATGAAGGTCGGGCTGAACCCGGCGGCAAAATTAGCCGCCGAATACCAGATGATCGAAATCATCAAGGGGATCTTGCGCCCCACCCGGTCGGCGAGCCAGCCGGAGGCGACCGCGCCGACAAGCCGCATCCACAACGTGACCGTCAGGACAAAGGCGACTTCGGTCAGCGGCACCTTAAATTCGTCCGCGATCGGCTTCATGATCAGCAGGAACACGGTGAAGTCGAACGCATCGAGCGTCCACCCCAGCCACGCAGCCCACCAGGCATACCATTGGTCTCTGGTCGGCTCGCGCCACCAGGCTACCTGAGCAGTCGAATCTGTACTCGCCATCGCCTCGCTCCCCTGTTCATCGCGTTCGACCGGCACCCGCGCCGGCTGCCTCCTTGCGGAGGCCCGCCCCGCATGAATTCATGCGAACGTGCCTGCAACTATAAGAGGATCATTTGATCGGCCGCAAGGCGGCAATATGCCCGTCGGACGCGGCTGGCCGTATGCGAGGGCCCGCCGTCGATCAACTCTCGGTTATGCCCCAATTTCAGGCAGCACGGCCGCATACGGCGCTTGGAGAAGTCGGGTTGCTGGACTCCAAGGGGCGGCGACCCTTCGGGGGGCACCAAATGATTCAGCCCGACGATAGTTCCAGAGCAGGGTATGCGCCCTTGACGATATCGGCGCGTCGGCTAAGTTGTTGCCGCTACTGCCGCGCCGCCACATCGGGCGCCGTTCTATCGCTCACAAGGGAGAGCAGAGAGATGTCAAAAGCAATGCGCCTGACAGCGACCGCATTCGGCGCACTTATCGGGGTCGCCGCGATGGTCGGACCGGCGGCGGCACAAGGCGCCGTAAACGTCGGAACCCTCACCTGCAACGTCGCCAGCGGCTGGGGCTTTATCTTCGGCTCGTCCAAGGCGGTTAACTGCACATTCGCGGGCGTTGGCGGGCGTTATGAGCACTACACCGGCAACATCACCAAATTTGGTGCCGATATCGGTTACACCTCGGGCGGCGTCTTGGTGTGGACGGTGGTCGCGCCGGTTGGTGCCATGGTGCCAGGAGCGCTCGGCGGCACCTATGCGGGCGCCACCGCCAGCGCGACCGTCGGTGTCGGCGTCGGCGCCAATGCGCTGATCGGCGGCTCGAACAACACCATCGCGTTGCAGCCGCTCAGCATCGAAGGCAATACCGGGCTTAACGTCGCCGCGGGCGTCGCCGGGATCCAGCTGACCCCCGCGCCGTAACCGCGAGGGCCTCGACATCGGCGGCGCGGCCTCCACCCTCGGGTTGTGCCCGCGCCGCCGACCTGACCGCGTAATCCAGGAACAGTCGCTAGCCTTCAACGTTCATCGATGACGGCGACCGGAGCGTTTTGCTCCGCGCCCATCGAGGCCGAAGGAGGTTCGCCATGATTGTTCTTGGTATTAGCCATCTGCAGCCGCTGGTCGCGTTGCTTGCCGGCGTCCTGATCCTGCTGGTGCCGCGCATCCTCAATTACGTTGTCGCGATCTATCTGATCGTCGACGGCATCATCGGCCTCGGCATCATCCGCTAGCTTTTCCCTATGGTCTGTTCCCGGCGAAGCGGTGCAGCTCGTCATAGACCAGCTGATCGATGTCGAGCCCCTCCCGCCGCAGCCGCTCGCGGTTGCGCGCCGAATTTTCGCCAGGAATGCGGATTTCGGCGACGCCTGGGGCCCGGGGCACCGCCTTGACCCGCTCGATGAGGGTGCTGACCTCGCGCCGGCATTGCTCAAGCGGGATCAGTAGGTCGGGCCGGAAGGCGATAAAGAGATAGCCGTCGACGGCGCCCTCGATCATGCCGGCGCCGCCCAGGACCCCCAGCGCCTGCACGATAAGCCCGAGGCCAAACCCCTTATATCCGGCGAAGGGCAGCAGAGCGCCGGCCTGTGCCGCCGCCGGATCAGTGGTCGGACGACCGTCGCGGTCGATCGCCACGCCCTCGGGCAGGGCCTCGTTGCGCCGCACCCGCAGTTGCAGCTCGGTCGCCATGAAGGCCGAGGTGCCCATGTCGAGAATCAGTGGGCCCTCTTCCGTAGGGATGCCAAAGGCAATCGGATTGGTGCCGAGGATCGGCTTGATT
>DASYXG010000129.1:0-13401 GCA_035935235.1 Allostellaceae bacterium | reverse complement strand
AGGACCACCAGCCGCAGGCCGCGTACCAGAATTCGCCCGAGGTCGCCGAATACTTCGCGCATTGCGAGGAGGAGCGCCGCAAGCGCCCCGGCGCCAACGGAAGGCTGATCGGCGCGCCGGGCGAAATCTTCCCCAATGTCGCGCTGCTGCCGCGTCAGCCGCGCACCCTCGCGGTATGGCACCCGAAAAGCGCGCACCAGACCGAGGTGTGGCGCTTCTTCTTTGTCGATCGCGACGCGCCGCAGGTGGTGAAGAACTTCCTGCGCGACTATTACATCCGCTACTCCGGCCCGGCCGGCATGACCGAGCAGGACGACATGGAGAACTGGAACTACGCCCATGCCGCCAGCCGCGGCGTCATCGCCCGCCGCCACCCCTACACCTACGAGATGGGGCTCGGCCACGCGATCGAGGACTTCGAGTTCGAGGGCTATCGGATGCCGGGCCGGGTCATCGATCTGACCAGCGCGCAGGCCAGCGAGGAGCCGATGCGCAACCTTTACGGCCGCTGGGCGCAGTTCATGGAGGCTGACAACTGGGACGAGCTGATGAGCTGGCGCCGCAACGCGCCGCGCGAGGCGGTCGCCGCGAAATGAGCGGCGGCCCGATCAATGTCCGCGACCTCGCCGCCGGCACGACGGTGGTGCTATTGAGCGGCGCCGAGGCCGAGATCGTCGACAACCCCAAGGACGGGGTCTGGCTCTTCGCCCGCTATCTCAAGGCGGACGACCCCGATCTCGTCGGCCAGGAGGAAATGATCTTCGCCCAGGACGTCGTCGACACTAGGCCCTGAACAACCCCCCAAGGAGCACACCATGGCAAAAATTGAGAAATACGCGGCCAAGGGCGTCTACGACCCGCCGGTTTATTCGCAGGCCGTCAAGGTCGAGGGCTGCCAGACGCTTCTCTACATTTCCGGCCAGGTCGATTACGACGCCAGCGGCAACTGCGCCCATCCGGGCGACTTCGCCGCCCAGGCCAAGGCGACCCTCGCCGCGCTCAAGGCCCAGGTCGAAGCCGGCGGCGGCACGATGGCGAACGTCGTCAAGATCAACACCTACGTCACCGACATGCGCTATCGCCCGGAATACGCCAAGCTGCGCACCGAGTTCTTCGGTCCCAAGGCGCCGGCGAGCACGATGGTCGCGGTCTCGGCGCTGGCCGCGCCCGAGTTCCTCATCGAGATCGAGGCGATCGCGGTTCTCTAAGGCACTTCGACCAGCTCGATCGCTTCCTTGCTCGGGCCCTCGATCATCGCCGCGCGGGTGGGGCCGAGCGTATAAGGGCCGTCGAGGAACTTCACGCCCTCGCCCTTGAGCTTGTCGATCCAGGCGTCGAGATCGCCGACCGACAGCGCGATGTGGTCTTGCTGCTGGCCGAGCGGGCTGACCAGCGGCTGCGAGCCCTGGTTGGCGTACCAGATCAGCGACACGTCGCCGAACTCGACCCCGGCGCGCGGGGTGCGGACCATGCCCTCCTGCTTCAGCGCCGGCCAGGTGCGGTCGGGGTGGCGCGGCACCTTGCAGTTCTCCTCGGTGAGGGTGGTGCCGTCATAGCCAGGGCGCAGCGGCGCGTTCAAATGCTTCTGGTACCAGATCAGGGCGCAGAACGGGTCTTCCTGCCACATATGCACGTGGTTGAACCGCTCCTGGCCGTGATTGCCGGCGATTTCGATCAGCGTGTGCTCGGGCGCCTCCATATAGGCGAAGCCGCCGACCCGTGTCGGCTCGATATGTTGCGCCTTGGCCTCGGCGATCTGCGCCTTGGTGCGCCCCAGCGTGTTGCCGATATTGGGCCAGGTGTCGCTCGAGATGAACACCTCGCCGCCGCTCTCCTCGACATAGAGCGGGCACATATGAACCTCGGGCCGCTGCTTGAATTCGGCGACGGTCTTCTGCGAGTCGACGACATGCCAGCCGAAATGCCAGATCGCGCTTTGCGGCAGGGTCGGCGGCGGCTTGTCGACCTTGTTGAACAGCACCATCACGTCGTTGTCGGAGTTGAGCGCCGGCATTCCGCCCCATTCGCCCTTGCGGGTGCAGGGAAATTGCCGCGTGTACCAGCCGATCGCCGCCTCGGGATCGACCGCGTTCAGACGGATGTGATGAAAGCCCGGGGTCGGCAGCATGGTGTCTCCTCCACGATTTATGAGGAGATTAGCACGGCTATTGGTGCGCGACGGCGCAGTTGTGGTCCTGCAGTTCCTCTCCCGAGGCGCGGTCGCCGGTGGCGTCATCCGCCTGGTCGTCGAGGACGACAAAGCCGGGCTTGCCATCGGCGAGCGTCGCGCCGAGCACCACCAGCGTCTGTTTGCCCATCGCCTCGCGCACGCCGGGGATTCCGTCGGCGAGCCGCGTGAATGGGTTGAAGCCGTCGAGATTTTCGCCGGACACGCGCATCGCCCGATAGCGATGGCCGAGCAGCGGCTCGGCCAATGGCGCCCATTGGTCGCCGATCGAGGCGAGCTGCCGCTGCACCGCGTCGCGCACATCGGCGCGGACGCAATCGATGTGGATGTGGAGCTGGTCCTGGGTGCGGCCCAAGGTCGAATTGACCGCGAGGCTCAGCGCGCTCCTCGGCAACGCCGTCTTGGCGGCATCGATGGTGTAGTGGCGCTGCAGCCAGGCATCGGCGAAATAGTTCGCCGCGCCGGGTGCGAGCACCGCCGGGTCCTCGATCCCGGTGATCTTCGCGGTCGGCATCACCAGATATTGCGTCTCGCCGGTGCGGTCCTTGAGCACAACGTAGCCCTTTGCCTCGCCGTCGTTGACATCGACCACGGCGCAGGGCGACGGCTGGCCGTATTCCTTCTCGTTCGGCAGGCATTGGGTGCTGATGATCTTCCACAGCGCGTCGGGGTCGGCGTGGGCGCTTTGCCCGAGCGCGATAAGCGCGAGCAGCGCCAGCGATGCCGGGCGCATCATCTATTCCACCACGATCCGCGGCGGAGCGCGGCGGGCGCCCTCGCCCGACACCTTGGCCCATACCTTGGCGGCGATATCGCGGAACAGCTCGGCGTGCGGCGAGCCCGGCTCCGACACAGTGATTGGCCGGCCCTCGTCCGAGGTCTCGCGGATCTGCAGGTCGAGCGGCACCTCGCCGAGGAACTCGGTGCCGAGGCGCTCGGCCTCGCGACGCGCGCCGCCATGCGAGAAAATCTCGCTGCGTTCGCCGCAATGCGGACAGAGGAAATAGCTCATGTTCTCGATGATCCCCAGGACCGGGACATTGACCTTCTGGAACATCGACAGCCCCCGGCGCGCGTCGATGAGCGCGATGTCTTGCGGCGTCGAGACGATGACGGCGCCGGCGAGCGGCACCTGCTGCGCCATCGTCAGCTGCGCGTCGCCGGTGCCGGGCGGCAGATCGACCACCATGATGTCGAGCTCGCCCCAGGCGACATCGCGCAGCATCTGATTGAGCGCGCTCATCACCATCGGCCCACGCCAGATCATCGCCGTGTCCTCGGGCACGAGAAAGCCCATCGACATGCATTTGATCCCGTAATTCTCCATCGGGCGCAGGGTCTTGCCGTCTTGCGTCTGCGGCCGGCCGGAAATTCCCAGCATCCGCGGCATCGACGGCCCGTAAATGTCGGCGTCGAGCACGCCGACCTTGAGGCCGTTCGCCTTGAGGCCAAGTGCGAGGTTGGCGGCGACCGTCGATTTGCCGACGCCGCCTTTGCCGGAGGCGACGGCAACGATCGCGCCGACCCCCGGCACCGCGCCACGCCGGCCGATTTGCGCTCCCGGGGAGCCCGGAGGATGCGCGTGATCGTGCGCGTGCGGGGCCGGCCGCTGGGCCGAGGGTGGGCGCGACTCGGCGGTCAGCACCGCGGTCACCGATAGGACGCCGGGCAGCGCCTCAACCGCCGTCTCCGCCGCCTTGCGCAGTGGCTCGAGGCGCGGGCCGCGCTCAGGCTCGACCTCGATCGCGAAACCGACATTGCCGTCGCGAATGACGATGCCGGTGACCATGTTGAGCGAGACGAGATCGCCGCCCTTGTCGGGGTCGCGCACTTTTCCCAACGCGTCGAGAATCTGTCGCTCGGTGACGGCGGCCATCGCATTCTCCGACGGGCGGGGGTGGAACTTACCGGGAGATAGGCTCGCCGGATAAACTTGACAACATCTGCGCGCGCGCCCTCTATCGCCGCCGATCCGGCGGCCGCACCAAAAAGGCGTCAGGCGCAATGATCTGGATGAGCGAACGCGGTGGCCCTTGGGGGGGCGGCCGTGGGGGCGGAAGCGGTGGCGGAGGCGGCGGTCCTTGGGGCGGTGGCCGCGGGGGTGGCCGTGACGACAATGGCGGCGGCGCTTCCGGCCCGCGCGGCCCTGGTTCTCGCCCGCCCGATTTCGAGGAAATGCTGCGCCGCAGCCAGGACCGGTTCCGCCAGTTGCTGCCGGGCGGCTACAACATGGGCACGCTGATTGCGATCGCGGTGGCGCTGATCGTCGTGCTCTGGCTGGCGAGCGGCTTCTATCGCGTACAGCCCGATGAAGCCGGTGTCGTGCTGCGCTTTGGCGCCTACAACCGGATGACCCAGCCAGGGCTTAATTACCATTTGCCGATCCCGATCGAGAGCGCGCTGACACCGAGCGTCACCCGGGTCAATCGCACCGAGGTCGGATACCGCTCGGGCGAAGTGGGCGCCACGGGCAATCGTCAGCTTCCGGAAGAAGCGCTGATGCTGACCGGCGACGAGAATATCGTCGACATTAACTTCACCGTGTTCTGGGTGGTCAAGGACGCGAAGGCATTTCTGTTCAACATCCGCTCACCCGACACGACGGTGAAGTCGGCGGCCGAAAGCGCAATGCGCGAGGTCGTCGGTCAGACCAAGATCGCCGACGCGCTCGCCGAGGGCCGCGGCAAGATCGAGGCGGATACCCAGAAGCTGCTGCAGCGCATCCTCGACTCCTATGGCGCCGGGATCGATATCACCCAGGTCCAGCTCGCCAAGGTCGATCCGCCGGCTTCCGTCATCGAGGCATTTCGCGACGTCCAGCGCGCTCTCGCCGACCGCGCGCGGCTGCGCAACGAGGCGGAATCATACCGCAACGATATCCTGCCGAAGGCGCGCGGCGCCGCGGCGCAAATCAGCCAGGACGCCGATGCCTATCGCGCCGAGATCATCGCCCGCGCGCAAGGCGACGCCGATCGCTTTGTCGCGGTCTTGAAGGCCTACCAGGCCTCCCCGGACGTAACCGCGCAACGGCTCTATCTCGAGACGATCGAGGAGATCCTCCGGAACACCAATAAGGTCATCCTCGACAAATCATTGCTCGGCCAGGGCGGCGTGCTGCCCTATCTGCCGCTGCCGAACCTGCCCGCCTTCACCCCGCAGACAAGCACGACGCCGGCGCCCTCGACATCCTCGGGCGTGGTGCCGCCCAGCACGGGGTCCCGGTGATGCGGCGCCACATCCTCATCGCGGTCGCGGTGTTGCTGATCGCCGCCGGCATCCTGGCCAACAGCTCGATGTTCATCGTCGACCAGACCGAATCGGCGCTGGTGCTACAGCTGGGCCAGCCGCGCCGGCCGCCAATCATCGAGCCGGGCCTGTGGTTCAAGCGCCCGTTCATTGAGAACGTGGTGATCTACGACAAGCGCATCCTCGATTTCGAGCCGCCGCCAGAGGAGGTCATTGTCTCCGACCAGAAGCGGGTTGTCGTCGATTCCTATTCGCGTTACCGCATCACCGACCCGCTGTTGTTCTATCAGACTGTCGGCACCGAGGCGGGGGTGCGCACGCGGCTCGCCTCGATAGTCAGCGGCAGCCTGCGCCGGGTGCTCGGCAACGTGACGCTATCCGACATCCTTTCGGAGAAGCGCGCCCAGATCATGATCCAGATTCGCGACGAGGTCGCCGCGCAGGCCAAGGAATTCGGCGTCGAAGTCGTCGATGTCCGGCTGCGCCGCGCCGATCTCCCCGAGGAGAACAGCCAGGCGATCTATGCGCGCATGGTGTCCGAGCGCCAACAGCAAGCGTCGCAATACCGCGGCGAGGGCGCCGAAGCGGCGCAAACGGTGCGCGCCACCGCCGAGCGCGACCGCACCGTCATTCTCGCCGAGGCGCAACGCAACGCACAGCGCGTACGCGGCGACGGCGACGCGCAGGCGATCAAGATCTACGCCGACGCCTATAGCCAGGATAAGGTGTTCTTCGCGTTCTATCGCTCGCTGCAGGCGTACCGCAACGCGCTCAATAGCAAGGACACCTCGTTCATCCTCAGCCCCGACGGCAATTTCTTCCGCTTCTTCAACGGAATATCGGGAACGGCCCCGGCATCGCCGGTCCCACCTGCACAGCGCTGATCTCCCGGGTACCCGGCGATGCGGGATCTTGCCACCGCAATCGCGCTGATCTTGGTCATCGAGGGCATTCTCTACGCGCTGATGCCGGAGGTGATGCAGCGGCTCGCGGCGCGCACGATGTCAACGCCAGCCCAGGCGCTCAGAGCCGCCGGGCTGATCGCCGCCTGTCTTGGCGTGGTGCTGGTCTGGGTGTTGCGGCATTAGCACACACAGCCCGCGAAGATTCTGGTTTGCGGCGCGCTTCTCCCGTAAGCTTGCGCCGGCGAGACTGCCCGCGCTTCGGGTAGGCGGTCTCTTGCACCGCCCATTTCGTTAAGGAGTTGACGACGGTGTCGCTGTTTTTCCTCTCGCGTGCCCGGTGTCTGGCCGCCGTCGCGCTCGTCGTTCTGTTTACCGCGGCTCCAGATGTGGCGCCCCTCGGCTTTCGCCAAGCGCTGGCGCGGCCGGCTCCCGACAGCTTCGCCGATCTCGCCGAGAAACTGCTCCCGGCGGTGGTCAACATCTCGACCATCCAAACGGTCAAGACCGAGCAGCACGCCGAGAAAGTTCCGCAAGACCTGCCGCAGCTCCCGCCGGGCTCGCCGTTCGAGGAGTTCTTCAAGGATTTCTTCAACCACAACCGGCAGCAGAACGCCGACCCCGACACCGACGCGCGCAAGGCCACCTCGCTCGGCTCCGGCTTCATTATCGATGCGACCGGCTACGTCGTCACCAACAACCACGTGATCGCCGACGCCGACGAGATCACCGTCATCCTCCATGACAACACCAGCCTGAAGGCAGAGGTCGTCGGCCGCGACAAGGACACCGACATTGCCGTGCTCAAGGTCAAGGCCGACAAGCCGCTCACCGCGGTCGATTGGGGCGATAGCGATGTTTCGCGCGTCGGTGATTGGGTCCTGGCGATCGGCAACCCGTTCGGGCTGGGCGGCACTGTGACCGCTGGCATCCTGTCGGCGCGCCAGCGCGACATCAATTCCGGCAAGTACGACGATTTCCTGCAGACCGACGCGTCGATCAACCGCGGCAATTCCGGCGGGCCGATGTTCAACATGGACGGCGCGGTGATCGGCATCAACACCGCGATCTACTCGCCCTCGGGCGGCTCGATCGGTATCGGTTTCGCGATCCCGTCATCGCTGGCCAAGGTGGTGGTGGGCGAGCTGATCAACGAGCCTGACCACATCGTCCATCGCGGCTGGCTCGGCGTCCGCATCCAAGGGGTCAGCGACGAGATCGCCGACAGCCTCGGCCTCGACAAGGCAAAAGGCGCGCTGGTCGCCAGCGTCACCGATAATGGCCCAGCGCAAGCCGCCGGGATCCAACCGGGCGACGTCATCCTCACCTTCGATGGCAAGCCGGTTACCGATATGCGGCACCTGCCGCGGCTGGTCGCCGAAACCCCGGTCGATAAGACCGTCCCGGTGACGGTGTGGCGCAAGCGGCAGGAAACCGCGCTCCAGGTCAAGGTCGGCCGGCTTGCGGAGGTGGAGACGGCCAGCACGACGGACAATCCCAAGCCGACGCCGAAAGCCACCGCCGACACGGTGACCGCGCTCGGCATGACGCTCTCCGACGTGACGCCGGATTTGAAGGAGAAATTCTCGCTTGGCGATGACGCAAGAGGCGTTGTCGTCGTCGATGTCGCGAAGGACGGTCCCGGCGCCGAAAAAGGGCTGAAGCCGGGGGACGTGATCATGGAAGCGGCGCAGGAATCGGTAAAGAACGCGACCCAGATCGCCGGCAAGGTCGCCGACGCGAAGAAGGCGGGGCGCAAGTCGATCCTGCTCTTGGTCGAGCGCCAGGGCGATCTGCGCTTCGTCGCGCTGCGCCTCGACCAAAGCTAGTCGGCAAGCGCCACAGTCTGCGGCAACCGGTAATAGCCGCGCAGGACGGCGACGGTCGCGGCGATCCCGAGAAGCGAGACAAGAATTATCGCAGGCAGCGGAACACCGAGGCTGGTGAGGAGCGCGGCCGTCAGCAACCCCGACGCGCCGCCGATATCCCAGCCGCCTTCCGTGGCGACATGAAAGCGGAGCGTGCAGGGCGAGCGCTTTGCCAGCGTGTATACCGCGGTCATCAGCGTCGGGATGTAGAGGCAGGCGCCAATGGCGCCCAGCGCGGTTGCCAGAACTGCCAGCGCGGCGTTGCCCATCGCGATCGCCCGCAATCCTCCGATCAGCGTCACTGTCCCGGCCGCATACCAGACGGCTCGCTTGCCATGGCCCGCGTCGATGTGGCGGCCGAGGGTCAGGCCGGCGATGGCGCCGACCAGCGCCGCGAGGGCCAGCGCGCCGCCGTAGGCGAGGACGCTTTCGCGCAGCGAGTAGAACAGCGCGATCTGCCACACCAACGCGTAGCCCGAAGTTAGCCAGCCGTCCGCGGCGAACAGCAATATGCCGGGGATCGCGGCCTTGAACGCGCCGGGCGCCGCCCGCGGTATCTTCACCTCCGGCGCCCACAAGATCGGCAGTGCCGCCGCCGCGGCGATCGCGCCCATCGTGCCGAAGGCGATGCGCGGCCCGAACGTAACCAGCATCCAGCCGGTGCCAATCGGACTGACGATACCGATGATCGCGCCGATCGCTTCGCGGACGCCGATCTGCTGCCCTCGCAGCCCGTCGTCGCCAAGCGCAGCGAAATAGGCGTGATAGGTCGTCCAATAGACCGTCTCGCCGATCGCCGAGACTGCGATCAGCATCGTCAGGGCTGGACCAATGCCGTGAACCTCGGCCAGAAACGGATATTGCACGCCGTTGAGCAATGTCCCGACCACGACCGCTGCTCGCAACCCGTAGCGGGCGGCGAAGGCGATCACGACCGGGCGAATGGCGAACCGTCCGAGTAGTACAAGTGCGATGGTCACCAGCACCCCGGGCAGAGGTACCCCGGCTTCGAGCAGAAAGACGCCGAAGAACGCCGCCCCGCCGGTTGCCGCCAGGGAGTGGATCGCGTAGTGCACATTGAGCAGATTGATGGTGCGGTTGCGAAAATACGCCATGGCTATCTGACGAGCTCGCTGTCGCGATAGCCTTGGGCGTAGAGCAGCGCGGTGAGATCGGCGTGGTCGATGCGCCAGCGCGACGCGGCAGCCACGGTTGGCTTGGCATGAAAGGCGACGCCGAGCCCGGCCTCCTGCAGCATCGGCAGATCGTTGGCGCCGTCGCCGACCGCCATCGTTTCCGTGCGGTCGAGCCCTAGTTCCGCGGCGAGCGATAGCAGCGTGTCGCGCTTGGTCGCGCCGGCGACGATCGGTGGCGTCAGTGTCCCCGCCAGCTTGCCATCCGCGATGTCGAGCCGGTTGGCGACGACGCGGTCGAAGCCGAGCCGCGCGGCGATCGGCTCGGCGAAGACGGTGAACCCGCCCGACACCAGCGCCGTACAGACACCGGCCCGGCGGAGCGTCGCGATCAGCGTGGCCGCGCCCGGCATCAGCCGGATGCGCGCGGCCGCCTCGTCCAGCACGCTCGCCGGCATTCCGCGCAGCAGCGCCACGCGCTCGCTGAGCGCGGCCAAGAAATCGATCTCGCCATTCATCGCCCGCCTTGTAATCTCGGCGACATGCGCGCGCATGCCGAGGAAATCGGCCAGCTCCTCGAGCATCTCGTTCTCGATGATCGTCGACTCGAAATCGGCGACGAAAAGCCGTTTCCTGCGCCCGTTCGGCGGCTGAACCATGGCATCGATGGGCTTGTCGCCAATCGCCGCCCGCGCCGCCGCCTCGGCAGCCGCCGCATCGCCCTCGACCGTGACGTTGCAGGCCATCGGCGCCAGCCAATCGGTATCACCGCCAAGCGAGGCGGCGCAACCGGTCAACGCCGCCTCGGCTCCCGGTCCGGCGATCAGAGTCACGACAAGGGCCAATCCGCAAGCTCCCATAAACCGGCAGTCGTCATCATCGCTGGACCGACCGCCAGCGGCAAATCCAGCCTCGCGCTCGATCTCGCACAACATTACGGCGGCACGGTTATCAATGCCGACAGCCAGCAGATCTACGGCGACCTCAAAATCCTGTCGGCGCGGCCGGACGAGGCGGCCGAAGCCCGAGCGCCGCATCGACTTTACGGCTTCCTCGATGCCGCCGAGCGCGGCTCGGTGGCGCGCTGGGGCGAATTGGCGCTGGCGGAGATCGCGGCGGCGATAGAGGGCGGCCGGCTGCCGATCGTGGCCGGCGGCACCGGGCTCTACCTGCGGGTGCTGATGCACGGCCTGGCGTCGGTGCCCGACATTCCGCCTGAGCTCCGCGCCGAAGCAGCCGAACTGTACCGACGCCGCGGCGGCCCCGGGTTTCGCGACGAGTTGGCACGGCTCGACCCGGCCGCCGCTGCTCGCTTCCCGCCCGGCGACCGCACCCGGCTCACCCGCGCTTACGAGGTGGTGCGCGCCACCGGTGTTCCGATTGCCGAGTGGCAAGGCCGCACCGCGTTTGCCGCCCCGTATCGCTTCGCGACATTGCTGCTGATGCCGCCGCGCGAGCTGATCTATGCCGCCTGCGACGCGCGCTTTGCGGCGATGATCGAGGCGGGCGGGCTCGACGAGGCGCGGGCGCTGATGGCGCGCGGTCTCGACCTCGGTTTGCCCGCGATGAAGGCTGTCGGCGTGCCGGAGCTGATGCGGCATCTGCGCGGCGAAATCGCCCTCGACGACGCCATCGCGGCGGCGCAGCTCGCGACCCGGCGCTACGCCAAGCGCCAGATGACCTGGTTCCGCCATCAGCTTGGCGCAGACCTGATTTGCGTTGAGCAATATTCGGAAAGTTTTTTGCACTGCTCACGCCATTTTATTGATCGATTTCTGTTGACCGAGTGACGATAGCTGGTACGGTGCAGCCCTCGCGCCGGCCTCTGCCGGCGCGTATTATTCTGCGGCATAGCTAGGGAGAAGATCATGTCGGCCGAGCCGATCAGCGGAGCGGATATCGTCATCAGATCGCTCGTCGATCAGGGCGTCGATGTCGTCTTCGGCTATCCCGGCGGCGCGGTCCTGCCAATTTACGACTCGCTGTTCAAGCAGAACAATCTGCGCCACGTGCTGGTCCGCCAGGAGGGCGGCGCGGTGCACGCGGCCGAGGGTTACGCGCGCTCGACCGGCAAGGTCGGCGTGGTGCTGGTGACGAGCGGCCCGGGCGCGACCAACGCGGTGACCGGGCTCACCGACGCGCTGATGGATTCGGTGCCCGTCGTCTGCCTCACCGGCCAGGTGCCGACCCATCTCATCGGCAACGATGCGTTCCAGGAGGCCGACACCACCGGCATCACCCGGCCCTGCACCAAGCACAATTATCTGGTGCGCGACGTCAACGACCTCGCCCGGGTCATGCACGAGGCGTTCTACATCGCCAAAAGCGGCCGGCCCGGCCCGGTGGTGATCGACCTGCCCAAGGACGTGCTGTTCGCGACCACGCCCTATGAGCCGCCCGAAGCCGTCGAGCACAAGAGCTACCGGCCGCAGACCAAGCCGGATACGAAGCGGATCGGCGAAGCGCTGGCCCTTATCGCCAAGGCCGAACGGCCGCTGATCTATGGCGGCGGCGGGCTGATCAATTCGGGCCCCGAGGCCTGCGCCCGCTTTGCCGAATTCGTGCGCCTCGTCGACTCACCCTGCACCCTGACCCTGATGGGTCTCGGCGCCCTGCCGGCGAGCGACCCGCATTTCCTCGGCATGGTCGGCATGCACGGCACCTACGAAGCCAATAACGCGATGCACGATTGCGATGTGATGGTCGCGGTCGGCTCGCGCTTTGACGACCGGGTGACCGGGCGGCTCAACGCCTTCTCGCCGAACTCGAAGAAGATCCACATCGACATCGACCCCTCCTCGATCAACAAGAATGTGCGGGTCGATGTGCCGATCATCGCCGATTGCGGTCAGGCGCTCGCGGCGCTGATCGCCGGCTGGGCCAAGGTTGCACCGAAACGACCGCCGGCGGGGCGGGCCAGATGGTGGGGCCAGATCGAGGAATGGCAGGCGCGCGATTGCTTGCGCTACGACAAGAACCGCAAGGATGTCATCAAGCCGCAATTCGCGCTCGAACGCCTCTACGCCCTGACCAAAGATCGCGATCCGTTCATCACCACCGAGGTTGGCCAGCACCAGATGTGGGCGGCGCAATTCTTCAAGTTCGAAAAGCCGTATCACTGGATGACTTCGGGCGGGCTTGGCACGATGGGCTATGGGCTGCCGGCCGCGGTCGGTGTCCAGGTGGCGCATCCGGACGCCCTTGTCATCGATATCGCCGGCGAGGCGTCGATCCTGATGAACATCCAGGAGATGTCGACGATCTGCCAATACCGGCTGCCGGTGAAGGCATTCATCCTCAACAACCAGTACATGGGCATGGTGCGGCAGTGGCAGGAGCTGCTGCACGGCGGCCGCTATTCCGAAAGCTACACCGCGGCGCTGCCCGACTTCGTCAAGCTGGCCGAGGCGTTCGGCGCCAAGGGGATGCGGGTCACCGACCCCAAGGAACTCGACGATGCGATCCGCTTTATGATCGATACGCCGGGCGCGGTGGTGATGGATATCGCCGTCGACGAACTCGAGAATTGCTTCCCGATGATCCCCTCCGGCGCGGCCCACAACGAAATGCTGCTCGGCCCCGAGGACGAGGCGCAAAAGCCGGTCTCGGAAGAGGGCATGGTGCTGGTGTGACCCTCACCCGCCTCCACCGGATCAAGTCCGGCGTCGGCACCCTCTCCCGCAAGCGGGAGAGGGGTTTTGCGCCGGTGCCCCCAGCCCCTCTCCCGCAAGCGGGAGAGGGAGGGACCCATTGCACAGCAATGGGAGGGTGAGGGTTTGGCCGAGATCGAGCGCCATACCATCGCCGTTCTGGTCGATAACGAGCCGGGCATCCTCGCGCGCGTCGTCGGTCTCTTCTCCGGTCGCGGCTACAATATCGACAGCCTGACCGTCGCCGAGGTCGACCGCGCCAACAACCTCTCGCGGATCACTGTCGTCACCTCCGGCACCCGGATGATCATCGAGCAGATCAAGGCGCAGCTGTCGCGCCTGGTGCCGGTGCGCAAGGTCCACGATTTGACCGACGAAGGCCCGCATGTCGAGCGCGAGCTGGCGCTGATCAAG
>DASYXG010000128.1:0-6788 GCA_035935235.1 Allostellaceae bacterium | reverse complement strand
GATCCTGATAATTGCCGATCTCAGCTGCGTTGCTGCGTCGGTAATCTCGCGAATGCCCGTAGCGCAATCCAACGTGAACGGCTCAGTCGGCGCGCGATCCAAAATCGAATAGGGCCGAACGGCGAGACTTCGGGAAACCTGCGTCTGGCCGACAAGGCCACTGCTCGCGCACTTGCTCATTCGGTAGCGATGTGAGCGCCCTTTTGCGCCACCGACCGCTTCATCAAGAGCACCACCAAGACGAGCCCCAGCGTCAGTACGGCGAAAATCCAGAAGGAGTCGAAATAGGCGAGCGAAGCAGCTTGCCGCTGGCGCTGATTGGCGAGCTCCTGCCAGGCAAGCTGCTGCGAGGCCACCGGATCGCCGGTCAGCTGAAGGAAGAATGCCTTCCCGCGCGCAACAAAAGAATTGGCGGCGGCATTGAAGGGATCGAGGTACTCACCGAGACGCAGGGTATGGAATTGATCGCGCCGTTCCTGGAAGGTCTGAGCCAACGACGTACCAACGCTGCCGCCCTCGTTGCGCAGCAGACTCAGCAGCCCGACGGCCGCACCCCGCAATTCGAGCGGCGTATAGAGGTAGGCGGCGACGTTCGCGGGCGCAAAGCAGATCGCCAGCCCGGCGACCAGAACGACACGGGGCCAGATGACCTGGCCCGGACTGATGCCGAGGTTCAGCTGAGACATCCAGTAATTGCCGGCGGTCATCGCCAACAGCCCGGCAGCGATCAGCCACCTGGCGTCCGTCCCTCGACCAAGCATGCGGCCGACGATGGGCATCGCCAGGACGGCAAAAAATCCGGCCGGCGACATGACCAGCCCGGCGCTCAACGCATCATAGCCAAACAGCGATTGGAGCAGCCCCGGCAATGACGTGCTGGCGGCGTAAAGCGCGGCATAAGCACAAAAGATAATGACACAGCACCCGGCGAAATTGCGCTCGCGCAGCGGCCGGAAATTGACCACGGGGCTGCGGTGCCGCAGCTCCCAAAAAACCAGTCCGGCCAAGCCCACCGCAAAGAAAACAACCAGGGTCTGCACCCGCCACAGCGGATCGCCCAGCCAGTCCCACTCCTGTCCCTTGCTGAGCATCACTTCCCAGCAAACCATGACGATGACGAGCAGCGACAAGCCGATCGAGTCGAATTGGAATGGCCGCCGCTTTAGTTCCCGGCGCTGCGCCACCAGATAGTCCGGGTCGCGCAGCGTCGCCCAGCAGCCGGCGAGCGCGAGGAACCCGAGGGGCACATTGATCAAGAAAACCCATCGCCACGAATAGGAATCCGTGATCCAGCCGCCCAGGGTCGGCCCGACAACGGGCGCGATCAGCGCGGCGAAGCCGAACAGCGTCATCGCGACGCCCTGTTTTTCCGGCGGGAATGCGTCGAGCAAGACCCCCTGACTGCTGGGCTGAAGCCCGCCGCCGGCCAGCCCCTGGATCACGCGGAACAGGATCAGCTGGCCGAGGCTTCCGGCCATCCCACACAGTCCCGAACTCAATGTGAAGATCGCGATCGACAGCAGGAAGTAGTTGCGGCGCCCGAGATGCGCGCTCAACCAGCCAGTGATCGGCAGGATGATGGCGTTGGCGGCGAGATAGCTGGTGAGAACCCACTCGCCGTCGTCAACCGTGGCCGACAGGCCGCCGGCGATATAGCGCAGCGCCACCACGGCAATCGTGGTGTCGAGCACCTCCATGAACGTCGGCACGACTACCATGGCAGCCACCAGCCACGGATTCACCGCCGCGCGCGGCCCGCCGTGCGACATTGTCAAGGAGGTCATTTGCCGGCACCGGGTGCGTTTTGGGGCGGCCCGGTAATTGGAGCTTGGGGTTCAGAGGCTTGCAGAAACTTCCCGGCATCGGGCCCGGACAGTGGCTTGTCGATGTAGACATAGGGAACAACGGAAGTTCCAACGAACAGCGTGTCCTTGTCCGGATCGTAACCTTCGAGGTCGATGCGAACGGGCAGGCGCTGGACGACTTTGACGAAATTTCCCGTTGCGTTCTCCGCAGGTAGCAGCGCCAGCGTCGACCCCGTTCCCATGGTGAAGCCGGAAACCCGACCCTTGAAGACGTGGCGCCCGCCGTACATGTCGACGTACAGATCGACAGGCATACCGATGCGCAGGTCGCGCAATTGGGTTTCCTTGAAATTGGCGTCGACCCAGATGTCGTTGAGCGAGCGAACCGCCATTAGGTTTTGGCCGACCTGAACGTAATCTCCCGGATTGACGTTGCGGCGGGTGACGACGCCGTCAATATCGGCAACGATGTCGCAATAACGCAGGTTCAGCTGAGCCTGAGCGAGATCGCGCTGGGCCGCTTCGAGCTTGGCATTCGCCTGCTTGACGGCCGGCGCATCCGCCGCGAGCCGCGCGAAGGTCGCGTCGAGATCGCCCAGCTTTTCGAACTGCGCGACCATCTCTTTCGGGCTCTGATTGAATGAGTGGATCACGCCAAGCTGGGCGGCGCTTTGGATCAGGTCCGACTGAGCCTGCAAGACGCCGGAAAAAGTCTCATCGAGATCGCTCGGCACCGAGTCGAGAGCGGCGCCGTTATCGGGGTGCGCCGGCAGCCCGAGAGAGACGCGAACCTGATAGATTTCAGCCAAGGTTTGGGTAACGTCGGCGCCGGCGGCCGTGAGCTCCGCCTGGCGCTTATCGTAGTCCTCCTGGCTTACGACATTCTTCCCGATCAGCGCTTGTGCCCGCCCGAATTCGGCTTGCGCCAAGGCCAACGCCGCGCGGCTCTTGTTGAGCGTAGCGACTCGGGCATCCAGGACGGCGATCTGGTTGTCAACGTTCTCGATGGCGTGCTGCAAGGCCCAGCGCCGGCTCCGAGCTTCAGCTTCGGTTCCGCGCGCAGCCGCCGTGGCCGCTTGGAGGTCGGCCGCCGCGGTATCGACTTCAGCCTGCTTCTGTGAAACCGCGACCTCATAGGGTTCCTTGTCCAGTTGGGCGAGGATTTCTCCTTTACGGACGCGGTTGTTGTCCTCGACGAAAACTTGCAAGACCTGACCGCCGACACGGGGCGCCACAAACGTAACGTGCCCGCTCACATAGGCGTCGTCTGTCGAGACTGTGCTGAACGCCAGCCTGATCCGCGGGATTCCGACCACGCCAACCACGAGAAGAACCACGAGGCCAACCGCGCCGATCAGCCACCGTCGCCCATGCGCCGGCCGAACAGCCGCGGCTGGCGGCGCTGGCGGTTGGGGCTCGGGCGCGGCCAGACCGTCATCTTTTGCGAGGCGTGCCTCGATCTGTGACGCGCTTGTACCCTCGTGCTCGGTCGTCGCGTCAGGCATTGGCACCCTACGATGTGGTTGGATCCGTCTCCTCCGAGCGGCGGACGGAAGCTGCGTTTCGCGAAACCAGAATCAGGCCGTCGCCCGCGATCGGCGGAGCCATTCATCCAAACCGATGCGACCGAGGCGCGCCCCGCCCAGCGGCACGAGCGAGTGCAGCTTGACTTTGCCGCCCCAGTATCGGGCCTCGGGGTCGCAAACCACCGCACGCGGGTCGCCGACCGCCTTCAGATAGCGGGCGACAATTTCGTTGAACGGTGCTCGTTCTGGGCCGGCGATCTCGACGATGCCGTTTCGCGGCGCGGCGAGCGCCAC
The DNA here is from genome assembly GCA_035935235.1 of Allostellaceae bacterium. Lineage (GTDB taxonomy): Bacteria > Pseudomonadota > Alphaproteobacteria > ATCC43930 > CGMCC-115725 > DATARH01. The sequence continues at coordinate 3,163 of DASYXG010000128.1, read as the reverse complement.
CTCGGCGATGATGGGCGCAATGTCGTCCGCCGCTATGGGCTGGAACAGGACCGGCGGAAGCCTGACCATGTTTCCAGTCGCACTCGCATCGGCGATGCCGCCGACGAATTCCATGAATTGGGTCGCGCGGACGATGGTGTAGGGGATGCCGGAGGCCTCGATCAGTTTCTCTTGGGCGACCTTGGCGCGGAAATAGCCATTGTCGGTCCGGTCGATTGCGACGATCGATAACGCGATGTGGTGCTTGACCCCGGCGGCGGCTTCCGCCGGGAGAAGATGGCGACCGGAAGTCTCGAAGAATTCCAGCACCGCACTGTCTTCAAATGAGGGCGAATTGGTGAGGTCGATGACCACCTGCGCGTCCGCCATGGCCTCTTTGAGGCCCTCACCGGTGATGCTGTTGACACCGTTTTTGGGCGAGGCGGCGACGACCTCGTGGCCGCCCTGGCGCAGAATGGCGACGACCTTCGAACCGATCAGACCAGTGCCGCCAATGACGACAGCTTTCATGGATTTACGCTCCCCTGTCGATGATTGGCGAGCCACAGACGGGCCGGCGGGCCATGCCCACACGTCGCCGACCTCGAAGCCTGCAACGCTTCGTTTTTGGGAATGATCCTGCCGGTACAAAATTTGATTTCCATGCAAGGGCCAACGCGGCCCAGCTGGACGAGCTCGTTATGCTGCGGGCCGGTAAGCCGCTATTTGCCGCCAAGGACGCATTCAATTGCGACATAGCCCGCCGACGGGAGTAGCGTGATCGAAGCACGGCTCGCCAAAGAGCCGGCACGAACAGGGAGACTGACGATGACGTCAATCGCGACGGCGAATCAGATTCCGTGGTGGAAAGAGCCGACTAAAGACCAATGGCTGGCTTGGGTCGCCGCCTGGCTCGGTTGGACGCTTGATGCGTTCGATTTCACGATCTTCCTGATGATCATGGTGCCGATCTCGCAGGAATTTAAGGTTCCTCTGACGGCCGTCACCGCCGTGTTCACATTGACGCTGTGGATGCGCCTGGTCGGCGCCACCGCGTCCGGCTGGCTCGCTGATCGGATCGGCCGCAAAAAGCCGATGATGATTTCGATAGCCTGGTACTCTGTCTGCAATTTCATCGCCGGCTTCTCGCCAACCTTCTGGTTCCTGTTTGTGTTTCGAGCCCTCTTGGGCATTGGCATGGGCGCCGAGTGGCCCGCCGGCGCAGCCTTGGCGATGGAGACCTGGCCGCAGCGCTCCCGCGGCTTTATGGGCGCGGTGCTGCAAGGCTCGTGGGGGCTTGGCGCGCTGATGTCGAGCGCCGCCTACGGCTTGCTCTATAATTCGATCGGCTGGCGCGGCCTGTTATGGATCGGCGTCTTGCCGGCACTGTCGATTGTTTACATCCGCATTTTTGTCAAAGAGCCCGCCGTTTGGATCGAAAATCGGCGGCTGCAACGCGCACAAAACCGCGAGGTACGGGCTCCTCTGTTCAGCATTTTCAAACCACAGGTGCTCGGCAACACATTGACCGCGTGCTGGATGATGGCGAGCGCATTCGTCGTCGGCTATTCGGTCGGCGGGATGTTTCCGTCGTATCTGCAAAAGGATCTTGGCCTCAGCCCCGAGCTCGTCGCGTTGCCGGTGATGCTCTCAAGCCTGATGTTCTTCCTCTCCTCCGCGCTTTGGGGATGGTACGCGGACCGGTTCGGCCGGCGTCGGGCGATCATCGTGACGGCGCTGCTGACAATACCTGTCGCGCCGCTCTATCTGCTGACCACCAACTACACGATGATCGTCATCTTCTTTGCGGTGCAGGGCGCCTTCGGCGGCGGCGGCATGCATGTGCAATATCCGCATTACCTGTCGGAACGCTTCCCGACCGAGGTCAGAGCGACGGCATCAGGCTTTTGCTATCACCAAGGGGCGATTTTCGGCGGGCTGGTCGGGCCGTTCCTCGCCTATTTCGCGACGAACTGGCATCTGGGCTTTGCCATCCCGATGCTGGTCGGCACAACGGTAGCCGCGGCTTTCCTGGTGGCGGCGATGTTATTCAGTCCCGAGACGCGGGGTAAGGAACTCGTCCCCGATATTGTGCTGGCCTGAACCCCTCGCGTGCGCTCCGGGTGCCCGGTTGAGCAAGGCTCAGCCTGGGCATCCTGATCCAGCCCGCGTCTGAGTATTGTCGGCTCTTGATCGCCCCCGGTCGCAGCAGCGGGTACGCCGCTAGCGGTTCCGCCCGGGCTCGTCCTGCCACAGGAAGTCGGGGCCGAGCTGGTCGAGGCTGGGGCAGCCGATCTGGCCCATCACCAGGTCGATCTCGGTGCGGAAGATGTCGATCGCCAGCTTGACGCCATCGAGCCCGCCGGCGGCCGCGCCGTAGAGCGTCGGCCGGCCGAAGGTGACGAACTGAGCGCCGAGGCAGAGCGCGATCAGGATGTCGGCGCCTCGTCGCGCGCCGCTGTCGAGTAGCAGGGTCATGCGGTCGCCGACCGCGGCCTTCATCGCCGGCAGCACGTCGAGCGAACCCGGCGCCTGGTCGAGCTGGCGCCCGCCATGGTTAGAGACCAGCACGCCCTCGCAGCCGATCTCGGCGGCGCGGATCGCGTCGGCCGGGTTCATCAGGCCTTTGACGACGAGATTGCGCGGGAACAGCTTGCGGTAGGTCTCGAGCTCCTTCCAGGTCTGCGAATGCGCCGGGGTGTTGGTGGCGAACAGGTCGACGACGACGTCGACCCCAGCGTCAGGCGGCGCATAGGGCTTCCAGTTGTCGAGATTGGGGGTGCCGCCGTTCTTGACGTATTCCCACACCCAGCCCGGATGCGTCATCGCCTCGGCGAGGATCGCCGGCTTGAGACTCAGCGCCGCCTTGAGCCAGGTCCCACGAATGGCGGCGAAGCCGTTGCGAAGGTTGCGCTCGCGGCGCGGCCGCACCGGAACGTCGACGGTCAGCACCAAGGTTTCCAAGCCGCAATCGGCGGCGCGGCGGACCAGGTCCTCGGAGATCTTGCCGTCGCGTGCGGCATAGAGCTGGTACCAGGTGTGGTGCGGCGCCACCTTGGCGGCCGCCTCCATCGAATGGTTGCTGCCGCCCGACATAATGTAGGGGACGTTGGCGTCGCGCGCGGCCTCGGCCAGCATCAGATCGGCGCCCCGCCGGAAGAGACCCGCGGTGCCGGTCGGCGAG
>DASYXG010000127.1:0-3610 GCA_035935235.1 Allostellaceae bacterium | reverse complement strand
ACGCACAACCCCTTTTTCGCTCAACAGCAGGAACGTGAGAGATGGCCGATACAGACAAGGTGATGGCGCTGATCAAGGAGCACGAGGTCAAGTACGTCGACTTCCGCTTCACCGATCCACGCGGCAAGTGGCAGCATTTGGCGCATCACGTGCGCACGATCACCCCGGAGTTCCTCACCGGCGGGGTGATGTTCGACGGCTCCTCGATCGCCGGGTGGAAGGCGATCAACGAGTCGGACATGCTGCTGGCGCCCGATTGCGCCACCGCGGTGATGGACCCGTTCGCCGCCCAGCCGCAGCTCATCATCTTCTGCGACGTGCACGAGCCCTTGACCGGCCAGCCCTATGCCCGCGACCCGCGCTCGACCGCCAAGAAGGCCGAGAAATACCTGGTCTCCTCGGGCATCGGCGACACCGCCTATTTTGGGCCCGAGGCCGAGTTCTTCATCTTTGACGACGTGCGCTACGAATCGACGATGAACACCGCCTCCTACACCATCGAGGCCGAGGAAGGCCCCTGGGTTTCGGCCAAGCAGTTCCCCGACGGCAATACCGGTCACCGCCCGCCGATCAAGGGCGGCTACTTCCCGGTGCCCCCGGTCGACGGCCAAAGCGACATCCGCGCCGAGATGCTCTCGGTCATGTTCGACATGGGCCTCAAGGTCGAGAAACACCACCACGAGGTGGCCCCCTCCCAGGCCGAGCTCGGCGCCGAGTTCGACACCCTGGTCAAGACCGCCGACAACATGCAGGTCTACAAATACGTCGTCCACAACGTCGCCAACCAGTACGGCAAGACCGCCACCTTCATGCCCAAGCCGATCAAGGGCGACAACGGCTCGGGCATGCACACCCACCAATCGATCTGGAAGGGCGAGCGGCCCTCCTTCGCCGGCAACCTCTACGCCGACCTCTCCGAGACCGCGCTCTACTACATCGGCGGCATCATCAAGCACGCCAAGGCGATCAACGCCTTCACCAACCCCACCACCAATTCCCACAAGCGCCTCATCCCCGGCTTCGAGGCCCCGGTGCTCTTGGCCTACTCGGCGCGCAACCGCTCCGCCTCCTGCCGCATCCCCATCGTCTCCAGCCCCAAGGCCAAGCGCGTCGAGGTCCGCTTCCCCGACCCCGCCTGCAACCCCTATCTCGGCTTCGCCGCGATGCTGATGGCCGGATTGGACGGCATCCAGAACAAGATCCATCCCGGCGACCCGATGGACAAAAACCTCTACGACCTGCCGCCCGAGGAACTCAAGGACGTCCCCACCGTGTGCGGCTCGCTGCGCGAGGCCCTTGGAGCCCTCGCCGCCGACCACGCCTTCCTCCTCAAGGGCGACGTCTTCACTGCCGACCAGATCGACAGCTACATCGAACTCAAATGGGAGGAGGTCTACGCCTTCGAGCACACCCCCCACCCGGTCGAGTTCCAGATGTACTACTCCGTCTGATCACACCCACCCACCACCAAACCAAAAGGGCCGGGAAACCCCCGGCCCTTTTATTTTGGGGAATCCCGGCGAGGGCGGCGGCCGATCCTCCAGCCGCGACGTCGTTGAATTGACCCCGGCCCGCGCCGGGACGGTCAATCGTCGTGGCGCCGGTGTGTTAGAGTGCTGCGCCGACACGGAGGAAAGGACATGCGCTACGAAATTTCGGGGACCGTGATGCAGACGCTGGCCGTCGATCTGGCGCCCGGCGAGATCGTCTACAGCCAAACCAATTGCATGTGCTGGATGAACGACGCGGTCGAGATGAACACCTCGACCGGCGGCGGCATCGTCACGGGTTTCCTGCGCAGCCTCAGCGGCGGCAGTTTTTTCATCACCGATTTCACTGCGCGCGGCAACGGTCACGTCGCGTTCGCGCCGCGCTTCCCGGGCAAAATAATGCCGCTCCAGCTCGCCCCAGGCCAATCGATCATCTGCCGCAAGGAAACCTTCCTGTGCGCCGAGAAATCGGTGACCCTCGAAGTCGCCTGGCAGAAGCGGCTCGGCGCCGGATTTTTCGGCGGCCAAGGTTTTATCCTGCAAAAGGTAACCGGTCCTGGAACGGTATTTCTCGATCTTTCCGGCGAGATCGTCGAGCGCGATCTCGCGCCCGGCGAACGCCTTCTCGTTCACGCCGGCCATGTCGGGACGATGGACCCGACGGTCCAGTTCGACATTCAGCTGGTGCCCGGATTCAAGAACATCCTGTTTGGTGGCGAAGGCCTGTTCCTCGCGACCGTGACCGGGCCGGGGCACATCGTGTTGCAGAGCATGCCGATTATCAACCTCGCCGAGGAGATTGCCCTCTACCTCCCGGGACAGCCGAGCAACAGCACCGCGGGAAACACCGCCGCCGCTGTCGGCACCGCTGCGGCGGTCGGTGGCATCCTCGGCAGCCTGTTCGGCGGCCGCGACAGCAGCTAACCGGGCGGCTGCGGCGTCGATCTAGTGCCGAAGCAACAGCGATGCGGCCAGCGCCAGCGCCAGCAGCGCCGATATCCCCTGCCACACCTGCACTGGCGCACGCTCGTAGAGCGTGCGCGGCTGCAAGTGGCCGGCCGGGGCGCGCGCCGTGCCGGCTTCCATCTCAAGCGCGAATTCGGTCATGTCGTTAAAGCGCCTGGCGGGATCGGGCGCCATCGCACGCGCCAACGCGGCCTCGAGCCAGGCCGGCAGATCAGGCCGCAACGTCGAGAGCCCTAGGGGCCGGGTACGCCGCGGCGCACTGACGGCGTCAGCGTTGGCGTAGGGATATTCGCCGGTAAAAGCGCGAAACATCGTGACGCCGAGGGCATAGATGTCGGTGGCCTCGTTGCCTGCCTCCCCTTCGGCCATCTCCGGCGCCATATAAGCGAGCGTGCCGGGCGCCGCGTCGGCGGGAAATTCCTCCAGCCCCGGAACCCGAACCACACCCAGATCGATCAGCTTCAATGAGCCGCCACCCTCGAGGATTACATTGTCCGGCTTGATATCTCGATGGATGATCCCAGCGCGGTGCAACGCCGCCACCGCGCGCGCCAGCGCGACGGTTATATGCCGTCCCTCCTCCAACCCAAGCGCCGGGCTGCGCGACAGGCGCCGCTCCAGGAGCTCGCCCTGGTAGAGCGGCATCACAGTGTAGAGGCATGTCTGCCGTCCCGGCGGCATTTCGATAACCCGTCCGATTGACGGGTTATGCACCCGGACGCCAACCCAAGCCTCACGGACGAACGCTGCGTGATAGGCCTCGACACTGGCGATCTGCGGCTTGGGGAATTTGATGGCGACCGTGCCGCCCTCCACCTCGTCCTCGGCGCCGAAGAGGCGGCTGTATCGACCGTCGGAGATCAACGCCTTGAGCACGAACCCGTCGATCGTCTCGCCCGCCACCGGCACCGGGCGCACCGGCAATTGCTGGATCGCCCCGAATATGTCGGCCGACCCCGAGGTCGGAAGCGCGACGACGTCAAGCACAAGAGCGGTGCAGTTATCGCTGCTGTCGGCGGCGAGCGCGGCCGCGACCAGTGCGTTGGCGGTATCCTCAGGCGCCGAGCGATCGCGGAGGATTTCGGCGATGCTCTGCTCGCTCAGAAAACCGTGGACCCCGTCGCTGCACAGCATAAAGCGGTCGTGGAGCGCGA
>DASYXG010000126.1:0-2990 GCA_035935235.1 Allostellaceae bacterium | reverse complement strand
CACCACGGTGTTGAACATGAACGACACGATGCCGTGCGCGAGCACGAGCCGGCGCCAGGGCTGGTTCGCGACCTGCACGTCCGAAACCTGGCAGGTCATGCCGACGACGAACGAGAAATAGAGGAAATCCCAGTAATCGGGCTCGCGGCTGACGCCGGGGAACAGCAGCCCAGGAGCCTGAGCGCCGCTGGCGAGGTCGCGGTAGAAATCGTGCGCGTAATGAACCGCGAACGCGGTGTGGACGAAGACCCATGACATCAGGATCGTCGCGCCAGCTACCGCGGCCAGTTCGGCGGCCTCCATCCCGCTGGCATCCTTCACCCGGTGGAGGATACCCAGCAGCGCGAACATGCTGAAAAAGGCCGCGCCCGCCATCAGCGTGAGGAATACCCAGCGCGCCTGGTCTTCGATCGCGGCGCGTTGATGCATCGATTCCGGTGTCGCGCGCGCCGCCATCAAAAAGACCAGGATGAGGTAGAACGCGATGCCGATATCCCAGCCCATGACCGCGCGCTCCATCGCGCCCAGCTCACCTGGGCTGACGAGCGCCGCTAAGACCCCCACGGCCAGCGCAACATAGAAGCGCGGCCGGGCGCGGATGTCCCAGGTCCGGCGCCGCCGTCGAGCGGGTCGCGAAGGGGCCATTGCGTTAGCGGGCCGGAATGCCGAGGCGCGGGATTTCGATCGCCGGGCAGCGGTCCATCACCACCTTGATGCCCTTCGCCTCGGCTCGTGCGGCGGCTGCGGCGTCGCGTACGTCGAGCTGCATCCACACCGCTTTGGCGCCGATCGCGATCGCCTCGTCGACCGCGGCGCCGGCCAGCTCGCTGCGGCGGAAGATATCGACCATGTCGACCGGTTCCGGAATCTCGGCGAGGCGTGCATAGACCCGCTCGCCGAGGATGTCGCCGCCAGCGGCATTCGGGTTCACCGGGATCGCCCGATAGCCGTGGTGCTGCAGGAAGCGCATCACCCGGTGGCTCGGCCGGTGCGAGCGTGGGCTGGCGCCGACCACCGCGATGGCGCGCGTGCCGGTCAGGATGCCACGCAGATAGGCGTCGGTGTAGCTGTCGTGGTTCATCCGTCCTCGTTGCGCTGCATACCCGCTGTCGCGTCCTTCGAGGCTTCGCTTCGCGAAGCACGTCAGGATGAGGTAGACCTATGATGGCATGAAGAAAAGCCCCTCATCCCCGGCTTTCGCCGGGGCAAGCTCTGAGAAAGCGCGCAGCGCTATCTCGCGGGACGCACTATCGTTATCCGGCTCACTGAGGACACCACGATGCTCGAAACGCGCCTGTTGCACCCGACGCTCGCCTGCGAGGTTATCGGCCTCAAGCTGTGGGAGAAGCTCGACGAACCGACAGTCGCCGAATTGCGCGACCTCTACGCGCGCTACGGCGTGCTGGTGTTTCGCCGCCAGGCGCTGAGCGAAGCCGAGCTGGCGGCGTTCTGCGCGCTGCTCGGGCCGCTGGAGCGCACCGTGCGCAGCGACTGGGCGTCGCCCGCCGTGCCCGAGGTGGCGGTGCTGTCCAATCTGCAGGACGGGCTCGGCCGGCCGATCGGGGGCTTGGGCGACGGCGAGCTGCAATGGCACTCCGACCAGTCCTACATGCTGAACCCGGCGACCGGCGCGGCGCTCTACGCGCTCGAACTGCCGCCCGAGGGCGGCGAGACCTTCTGGGTCGATTTGCGCGCTGCCTACGCCGCGCTGCCGCGCCAGCTGCGCGCCCAGATCGCCAGCAAGCGCGGCGTCTTCGATTACGCCAAGCGGTTGGCCGGGTACGGACGCGAGAGCGACCAGAAAATCTCCGAGGAAGCCCGCCGTCAGACCCCGCCGGTGACGCATGCGCTGGTGCGCCGCCACCCGGAAACCGGCGACCCCTCGCTCTATCTCGATTCGACGACGACGACCGGCATCGACTACATGGACACGGCCTCGGGCATGGCGCTGCTCGACGAGGTCTACGCGGCCGCGACCCGCGATGAATTCGTCTACGCGCATCAATGGCAGGTCGGCGACCTTGTGGTGTGGGACAACGGTTTCACCATGCACCGACGCAACCCGTTCGACCCCGGAGACCGGCGGCTGATGAAGCGGATGACGATGAACCTCGACAAATACCGCCACGTTATGCCCGACGGGAAGTTGGCGGTCAGCGAAGTAGGCATGCCGATCTAGAGCGCTGCGCCACGATGCGGCGATGGCGGCTGCCCTCGCGCACGCGCGCGCGAGATGAAAAAAGATCAGGACCAAGTGATTGAAAAACCTTGTTTTAGATTCGAGAACAGGAGGGGAAACAGAAGGCGTTGCACCCGAAAAACAGGAGGCGAGCGACGCAAAACAGGAAAAGGCGGGCGGCGAAACAGACAGTGGCCGGAGGCGGGGGCGAGACAGCTTGTGTCGGTGCATGGGCGAGATGTATGTTCTCTCTTCGTTCTGTCAAGGCTCCTCGGCTAATGACTTGGCTCCGTGTCTGTTGGGACATACTTGGGAGATGGCTTAGCTATCCCGCCACACCGGCTTGCGCTTGGCGATAAAGGCGTCGATGCCTTCTTCGGCGTCGTGGGCCAGCATGTTCTTTGTCATCACCTCGCTGGTGTAGGCATAGGCGGCCGACAAATCCATTTCGATCTGGCGGTAGAACGCCGCCTTGCCGAGGCCGATGGCGAGCGCCGATTTCGCCGCGATCTTGCGGGCGAGGGCGTCGGTGGCGGCGCGCAATTCGGCCGCCGGCACGACCTGGTTGACCAGGCCCAGCGACTTCGCCGTCGCCGCGTCGATAAAATCGCCGGTCAGCAGCATCTCCATCGCCGCCTTGCGCCCGATGGCGCGCGAGAGCGCCACCATCGGGGTCGAGCAGAACAGGCCGACATTGATCCCCGAGGTCGCGAAGCGGGCGTCCTCGGTCGCGACCGCGAGGTCGCAGCTGGCGACCAGCTGGCAGCCGGCGGCGGTGGCGATGCCATGCACCTCGGCGATCACCGGCTGT
>DASYXG010000125.1:0-8813 GCA_035935235.1 Allostellaceae bacterium | reverse complement strand
CGACCCCCGAAGGGGGCACCCACGAGGCCGGGTTGCGCAACGCCTTGACCCGCGGCATCAAGGCCTATGGCGAGCTCGTCGGCAACCGCCGCATCGCTGCTGCCACCGGGGAGGATGTCACCGCCGGGGTGGCGATGCTCTTGTCGGTGTTTCTGCGCGACCCGCAATTCCAGGGCCAGACCAAGGAGCGGCTTGCTTCGGCCGAGGCGGCCCGGCTCGTCGAAAGCGCGGTGCGCGACCATTTCGACCATTGGCTCAGCGCCGACCCGGCGACCAGCCGCGCGCTCCTCGACCGCATCGCCGAGCGCGCCGACGAGCGCCAGCGCCGGCGTCAGCAGAAAGAGATGTCGAGGAAGAGCGCGACGCGCAAGTTGCGCCTGCCCGGCAAGCTCGCCGATTGCACGAAGGACAGCGCCGAGGGCACCGAGATCTTCCTCGTCGAAGGCGACAGCGCCGGCGGCTCGGCCAAGCAGGCGCGCAACCGCGAGACCCAGGCGATCCTCCCGCTGCGCGGCAAGATCCTCAACGTCGCCAGCGCCTCTGCCGACAAGATGCGCGGCAACCAGGAGCTTTCCGACATTATCCTGGCGCTCGGCGCCGGCGCCGGCAGCCACTACAAGGAAGAGGCGCTGCGCTACGAGCGGGTCATCATCATGACCGACGCCGATGTCGATGGCGCCCACATCGCCTCCCTGCTGATGACCTTCTTCTTTCGCGAGATGCCGAGGCTGGTCGATAACGGCCACCTGTATTTGGCCTTGCCGCCGCTCTACAGGCTGACCCAGGGCAACGAGACGCAATATGCGCGCGACGACGCGCATCGTGAGGAATTACTGCAATCGACCTTCACTGGCCGCAGCAAGGTCGAGGTCAGCCGCTTTAAGGGCCTCGGCGAGATGCCGGCCCGCTTTCTGTGGGTGACGACCATGGACCCGGCGCAGCGCAATATCCTGCGCGTCAGGTTGCCCTCGCGCGACGAAGAGGACGAGACCATCGAAACTGCCGCGGAAGCCTTCCGCCGCACCGAGCAACTGGTCGAGACACTGATGGGCCGACGCCCGGAGCTGCGCTTCGACTACATCCAGAAGAACGCCAAATTCGCCCGCGACCTGGATGTGTAGAGCCGTCCGAAGCACTCGGCATGCCTGGTCACTTGCTTGATCAGCAGGCACCGGAGCGAACGCCTGGCACTGGCGGAAACCCGTATCCAACAGGAAGCGCCGTGTACACACCTTGCACATTCTGTCGCAGCCCCCACGTACTGCGCGTCGGCCCGGGTGGGTTCGGCTGACTTGCCTTGCTCGTCCGAGCGCCGGTTTCGTCCTCCGACCCTTTCGATGTCTGATGCGTCGCGCCATTGGCGTGGCGGTGCCGTGTCTATGAGGAGCTAAAGGTTATGGCCACCGGTAAAGTCAAATGGTTCAATTCGCAGAAGGGTTACGGGTTTATCCAGCCGACCAATGGCGGGGCGGATGTCTTCGTCCACATCACCGCGGTCGAGCGGGCCGGAATGGACGGCTTGCAGGAAGGCCAAACCTTGAGTTACGACCTTGAGCAGGGCCAGCGCGGCCGTGTCTCCGCGGTGAACCTGAAGTCGGCATAAGCCGGCGGCACGAGATTGGGGGACGCCTGGCGTCCCCCCTTTTCCGAAACGATGAGAGGAGAAGCTTTTGGCTAAGGAAGAACTGATCGAATTCGAGGGCTCTGTGATGGAGCTGTTACCCGATGCGCGATTCCGCGTCCGTCTCGATAACGGGCACGAGACCCTCGCCTATTCGTCCGGCCGGATGAAGAAGAACCGCATCCGTATTCTCGCCGGCGACCGCGTCACCGTCGAGATGACGCCATACGATCTGACCAAGGGCCGGATCAACTTCCGTCACAAGGACAGCGCCGCGCCGCCGCCAATGCCGCGTCCGCAGTTTCGCCGCCGTTAAATTGTCATCTTCTTAGACGATGCTCGGCATTGCCGGGGAAGCATGGCTAAAAGTGGCCAAATCTATTGACTTTTTCCTGTTCCTCCCCAATTAAAGGCACAGCGGATTACCGCTGAATTCTTATGTAAGGCAAACACTTCTCGATGGATTTTTCTGAACTTGGATTATCGCCCGAACTTCTTCGGGCGGTTTCAGACGCCGGCTACAAAACCCCCACGCCGATCCAACAACAAGCCATTCCCTACGTGACCGCCGGTCGCGACGTGCTTGGCTGCGCGCAGACCGGAACCGGCAAGACCGCCAGCTTCGCGCTCCCGATGATCGATAAGCTGACCGCCGGGCGCTCTCGGGCGCGAATGCCGCGCTCGCTGATCCTCGAGCCAACCCGCGAACTGGCAACCCAGGTCGAGGTCGCGTTCGAGGTCTACGGCAAGCATCACAAGCTGACGACGGCGCTGCTGATTGGCGGCGAGAGCTTTGTCGATCAGTTGCGCAAGCTCGACCGCGGGGTCGATGTGCTGATCGCCACTCCTGGCCGCCTGCTCGATCTGTTCGAGCGCGGCAAGATTCTGCTAACCGATGTGCGCGTCCTGGTCATCGACGAGGCCGACCGCATGCTCGACATGGGCTTCATCCCCGATGTCGAGCGCATCGTCGGACTGTTGCCGAAGACCCGGCAGACCCTGTTCTTCTCCGCGACGATGCCGGCGGAAATCCGCCGCCTCGCCGACGCCTTCCTCAACCTCCCGGTCGAGGTCTCGGTGTCGCCGCCCGCCTCGCCCGCCGAGACCGTGGCGCAATCGCTGATCGTGCTGCGCCCGGAAGAGAAGCGCGAGGCGCTGCGCCGCTTGATCCGCTCCGAGGACGTCAAGAACGCGCTCATCTTCTGCAACCGCAAACGCGATGTCGACATTCTCTACAAATCGCTGAGCCGGCACGGCTTCGATGCCGCCGCGCTGCATGGCGACATGGTGCAATCAAAGCGCACCGAGGCGCTAGAGCGGTTCAAGAACAACGAAATCAGGCTCTTGGTGTGCAGCGATGTCGCCGCCCGCGGCCTCGACATCCAAGGCCTTAGCCATGTCTTCAATTTCGACGTGCCGTATCATGCCGAAGATTATGTCCACCGCATCGGCCGCACCGGCCGAGCCGGACGCGAGGGCCGCTCATTCACGCTCGCCGCGCCCGAGGACGGCAAGTCGATCGCCGCGATCCAAAAGCTGATCGGCCGCGATATCCCGTTGGTGACGATCCCGGGGATCGAGACGGCCGAGCTTGATTTCGAGGGCGACCATGGGCGCGGACGCCGCCCGGCGCGCGGCCGTAGCGCGAAGCCGGCGGCGAAGCGCCGCGAGGACGCGCCGCGCCAAGCGCGCAGGGACGCACCGAGGGACACCGTGCGCGAAGCGCCGCAAACCGCCCCCAGCGACGGCAACATCACGCCGTTCCCCAAGCGAGACCGCCGGCCGCCACGGCCCGTCGAACATCATCGTGACGCCGATCGCGATGACGGACGCCCGAGCGCGCCGGGCTTTGGCGACCACCTGCCAGCCTTCCTGCGCCGTCCGCCGCCCAAGGTCGCCAGTCAAGCCTGAAACCTGTATCATCGCGGCCTTGGGGAGTGGTGAGGGGCCGCATGAAGACGATCTTCGTCATGGCCAAATGCGATCTCGGCAAGGCCTACACGGTGGCCGACGAGGCGGTGCAGAGCATCGACGAAGTGTCGGAGGTATATTCGACCTCCGGCCAGTACGACTTGCTGATGAAGTGCCACCTCGACGACGGCGTCGACATCGGCCATTTCGTTACCGAGCGGGTTCAGGCACTGCCGGGGATCAAAGACACATTTACGATCATCGGCTTCAAGGCGTTCTCGCCAGATGCGACACAGGGCTGAGCGAGGAATATTGCCGATGAGTTCGGGGAAATGGGTCAAGGCCGCCGCGCGCGGCGCGCTCGGCGACGGCGAGGTGATCGGCGTCATCGTCGAGGGTCGCGAGATCGCGCTTTACGAAATGGACGGCGAGGTCTTCGCCACCGACGACATCTGCACTCACGCCTATGCCAAATTGTCCGACGGCTGGATGGAAAGAGGCGAGATCGAATGCCCGCTGCATGCCGGCCGGTTCGACATCAAGACCGGCAAGGCCACCGCCCCGCCCTGCGTCGATGACCTGAAGACCTACCCGGTGCGTGTCGAGGGCGGGGAGATACAGATGAAGCTCGACTGACTACCCGTAAACCCGCTGGTATAGCTCAATGATTTCGTCCTGTGATGGAACGCGCGGGTTGTTGGCCGGGGAGCCGGAAGCGATCGCCTGCGTCGCCATCGTCGGCAGCAGTTCGTCGTAACGTTCCTTGGCGATCCCGTAATCTCTGGGGCTCGGCACTTTGAGATCGGAATTGAGCGCACGCAGCGCGTCGAGCAGACGCGCGACCGCGGCTTGGCTCCCCTCGCCCTCCTCGGCGACGCCCATCGCGCGTGCACAGTCGGCGTAGCGGTCGAGCGCAGCCGGCGCCGAGAACGCGGTGATCTCGGGGAGCAGCATTGCGTTCGACAGCCCGTGCGGCACATGGAAGAAGGCGCCGATCGGCCGACTCATCCCGTGCACCAGCGCGACGCTGGCATTGGAGAACGCCATGCCGGCGGTGGTCGCGCCGAGCATCATTGCCTCGCGCGCGGCGCGGTTCTGCGGATCGCCACAGGCGGTGCGGATATTCTTGGCGATGAGGCCCATCGCGTTCCTCGCCAGCCCATCGGTGTAGGGGTTGGCGCGCTTCGACACATAGGCCTCGATCGCGTGCGTCAGGCTGTCGATGCCGGTATCGGCGGTCAGGCGCAGCGGCATCGTCAAGGTGAGCTCGAAATCGACAATCGCCGCGGTGGGGCAGCAGGCGAGTCCAGCGACCAGCATCTTCTCGTCGGTCTCGGTGTCAGTGATGACGGTGAACCGAGTCACCTCCGAGCCGGTGCCGGCGGTGGTCGGGATGGCGATAATCGGCAGGCCGATCTTGGGGATGTCGTTCGGCACCTTGTAGTCACGCATCTTCCCGCCATTGGCGAACAGCACCGACATGCCCTTGGCGGTATCGATCGGGCTGCCACCACCGATCGCGATGAGGCTGTCATAGGGCGCCTCGCGCAGCTTCTCGACGCCGGTAGAAATCACCTCGGTCGTTGGATCGGAGACGGTGTCCTGGAATACGCCCCAGGCGATCTTGGCGGCGTCGAGCAACCCGGTTGCCCGGTCGAGGATGCCGCTCTTGGCGATGAACGGATCGGTGACAATCAGCGGGTGCGCGAGCGCCAGCCGCGCCATCAGCGCCGGGAGCTCGCCGAGCGCACCGCCCCCGATCGACAGGAGCCGCGGTGTCGTTATCAGGGCCGCCATGCAAACCTCCCTGTTCAGCTCGCCGGAGCATAGCAAATCAGGTCAGCCTGCCGCAGCCTCCAGCAGCGTACACGTCGGGGTCGAAGCGATGCAGATAGGTGCGGTTTACGGCCAGATTGTCAAAACCACAGCGCCGATAAAGCGAAGCCGCATCGCGCGTCACCAACAGCCAGAGGCGTAGCCCAGGCTTGTGAGCGAGGATCGCCTCGATCAGGAATTGCCCAAGCCCGGCATTGCGATGTTCCGCGACGACGAATACGTCCGAGACATAGGCAAAAGTGGCCTCGTCCGTGATGATGCGGGCAAAGCCAATTTGCCTGCCATCGCAATAGAGACCGTAGCAGAGCGAATTTGCGATCGCCCGCTCGAGCACATCGCGCGGGATGCCGCGTGCCCAATGCGAACAGTTCGACAGGAAGTCGTGAACCAGCCCGATGTCGAGCCGGCACTTATCAGTATCGATTTCGTAAGGGATCCCGCCGATGGTGCGGCGGGCAATGACGCTCTCAATCATTGGCAGACCCTGCTCACTTGAGGCTTCGACAAAAGCGGCACGCCGGTTAGGGCGCAGCCGTTCGCAGCCCCGTTCGCCAGGGCTGCTAGCGCATTCGTCGTCGCAGGGCGCGAAGAGCGTCGGTCATGGCGGGATCAAAATGGGGATCGCGGCGCCGCTGTCAACCCGGCTTCTTCAACCGAAAGCGCAGGACCCCGTCAGTTTCGCCCGACTCCAGTAACTCGCAGCCGGTCGTGCGGCAGAAATGCTCGAAATCCTTGACCGCGCCGGGATCGGTCGCGAGCACTTCAAGGACGCCGCCGGCCGGTACATCGCGCAGCGCCCGCCGTGCCTTGAGCACGGGCAGCGGGCACAAGAGCCCAGTCGCGTCGAGGGTTGCATCAGCCGGCAGCGCAGCGGTCATTATCAATGCCTCGCAGAACCACGCTTCGTTCTAATCGACACAGCGCAGGCTCGGCGACCGAGCATGGCGTTGGCGTCATTGAGATATAGCGATACGATGGTCCGATGACCACAATCCTGCAAATTCTCGTCAGCCCGCGTCCACATTCGGTAAGCCGGCTGATCGCGCGCGAGCTGGCCGCGCGGCTCCAGGCACTTGAACCCGGCGCGCGGGTAATCGACCGCGACCTTGCCGCCGAGTCGCCGCCGCATCCCGACCTCGCTCTGTACAATGCGATCCTGTCGCCTGAAATCGGCGCGGAACATCCCGACTTCGCGCTGTCCGAACGCTATATCGGCGAGCTGGAGGCAGCCGATTGGGTGGTGATCGGTACGCCGATGAACAATTTCACCGTACCCTCTACGCTGAAGGCGTGGATCGATCATATCGTCCGCATTCGCCGGACGTTTCGCTCGACGCCGGAGGGCAAGATCGGCCTATTGCGCGACACGCCGGTTGTCGTCGCGTGCGCGCATGGTGGATATATCGGCGGCACGCCCGCCTACCAGCCCGATTTCCTGACACCGTATCTACAGGCCATCTTCGAGACGATCGGCATGCCCAGGATCGAGTTCATCCAGATGCAGGGCGTGAGCCGCGGACCCGAGCCGCTAGCGAAGGCGCTCGCCGAAGCGCGCGAGTGGATCGACCGGCGGTTTCCATTGGCCAAGCCCGAGGCCGCTGGTTGATTACACTTCCTCGGCAATTGCCGCCTTGAGCGTGCGAATGCGTTCCTCGTCGCGCTTGTAGAACGTCCACTGCTTGATCCGCTTGGCACGCACCGCGCCGATCTCGACGAGGAGCTTCATGTGTTCGGTGACGGTCGGTTGGCTGACGCCGAGCTTTTCAGCGATGAGGAGCCCGCAAACACCGTCCTCGACGAGATCGCCATCGATCTGCTCGCGGAAATGCGCGCGCGGGGCCTTGAGCCAGTCGAGGATCTGCAGGCGGCGCTCATTGGCGAAGGCGCGAAGTGTGGCGGCGAGCATCATTTAGGGAATTGGCTAATTTCCTTGACTATGCCATCGTGACCGCGCAATGCAAGCGATCAATCGAGATGCCATCGCCGCGACCGAGCGGCTGATCCGGCCCCACGTGCGCCACACGCCGGTGATCACGGTCGATGCCGGCGATTTTGGGCTTGAGAAGCGGCCGCTCTCCTTCAAGCTCGAATTCCTTCAGCACACCGGCTCGTTCAAGCCGCGCGGCGCCTTCGCCAACCTGTTGACGCGCCGGGCGCCGGCGGCAGGTGTCGTCGCAGCTTCAGGGGGCAATCATGGCGCCGCGGTGGCCTTCGCTGCGATGCGGCTCGGCATCAAGGCGGCGATCTTTGTGCCCAAAGTGACATCGCGTGCGAAGCTCGACCGCATCCGCTCCTACGGCGCCGAGCTGGTGGTTACCGGCGAAGCCTACGCAGAAGCGTTGGCGGCAAGCGAAACGCGCGTTGCCGAGACCGGGGCACTTGCGGTGCACGCTTACGACCAGCCCGAGACGTTGCTGGGGCAAGGTTCGGTGGGCCTCGAGCTCGAAGCCGACCGGCCCGACATTGACACGCTGCTGGTCGCGACCGGTGGCGGCGGCCTCATCGGAGGGATCGCCGCCTGGTACCAAGGCAGAACGCGTGTTGTCTCGGTCGAGCCCGAGTCCGCACCGACCCTCTACGATGCGCTCAAGGCCGGTCGCCCGGTCGATGCGCCGGCCGGCGGCGTCGCCGCCGACTCGCTGGCGCCGCGCCAAGTCGGCCAACTGATGTTTCCGATCGCGCAGAACTATGTCGCCGACGCTCTGCTGGTCACCGACGACGCCATCCGCGACGCACAGCTGCGGTTGTGGGATGTGTTGCGCGTCGCCGCCGAGCCGGGCGGGGCGGCCGCATTGGCGGCGCTGCTGTCGGGCCGCTATCGCCCGACAAAGAATGAGCGGGTTGCCGTGTTGCTCTGTGGCGCGAATACGACCGTGGTCGATTTCGGAAAACAGGGTTCAGCCAAATTTCCCTGACCTAGGGAAGCCCTGCGGCACGCTGCGGCCGGCGCTGCCGCGGGCACCGCGCCACGGCACAAGATCGATCTCGGTCCGGATGCGGTTTTCGCCCTGGCGCCACGATAGACCGTCGGCGAGACGAAACACCTTAGCGTCGGCGAGCTTGCCCATCCGGTAGCGCTGGAGGATGACCCCGCGGCCACGCGCGATCTCGGGGATTTCCGCGAGATCGACGACCAACATCCGCCGGTTGTCGCCGACAATAGCAACCGCGTCGCCATCGGCCGGGACGCAAATCGACGCTGTCTCGCCCTTGCCCGGCGACAAAATCTGCTTGCCGGCGCGGGTCTGCGCTAGCGCCTCCTCACCATCGACGATGAAGCCGCGCCCGTCGGATGCGGCGACCAAGATCTTCATGCCCGGGCGGTAAGGGAACATCGCGACGATTTCGAACTCGTTGGGCAGGTCGATCATCAGCCGGAGCGGTTCGCCCTGGCCACGCCCCGACGGCAGGCGGTCGACGCCGAGCGTATAGAACCGCCCGTTAC
>DASYXG010000124.1:0-12225 GCA_035935235.1 Allostellaceae bacterium | reverse complement strand
ATGCCGGTCTCGTTCTGGAACCGCTCGGCAGCGGCGTCGTCGCTGCCGTAATTGGCGGCGACCGTGTAGCCCGCATTCTTTAAGCCGATCGCGATGGCTCGACCGATGCCACGCGTGCCGCCCGTGACCACCGCCACTCTGGCCATGGCTTCCTCCCTTGATAAACCGGTCAGCGTCCAGCCGGACGCGCCTTAGTTCTTGGTGCGGCGCCGGCTAATCCCGGGCAACGCACATCGCAATCCCCATGCCACCGCCGATGCAGAGGGTGGCGAGGCCTTTCTTGGCATCGCGCTTTTGCATCTCATAGAGCAGGGTGACCAGGACCCGCGCGCCCGAGGCGCCAATCGGGTGACCGAGCGCGATCGCCCCGCCATTGACGTTGAGCTTGGCCGGATCAAAGCCGAGATCCTTGCCGACCGCGCAGGCTTGCGCGGCGAAGGCCTCGTTGGCCTCGATCAGATCGAGGTCGCCGACCGACCAGCCGGCCTTCTTCAGCGCCGTGCGCGAGGCCGGGATCGGCCCGCTGCCCATGATCGCCGGATCGACGCCGGCGGTCGCCCACGACACGATACGGGCAAGCGGCTTCAAGCCGCGCTTCGCCGCCGCATCGGCGGTCATCAGCACCACCGCGGCGGCGCCGTCATTGATGCCCGAGGCGTTGCCGGCGGTAACGGTGCCGTTCTTGTCGAACGCGGGTCGCAGGCTGGAGAGCACCTCGAAGGTGGTGCCGTGCTTGGGGTGCTCGTCGGTATCGACCACGGTCTCGCCGCGGCGGCCCGAAATCACGACTGGCACGATCTCGTCCCTGAAGCGGCCGGTCTTCTGCGCGGCTTCGGCCTTTTTCTGCGAGCCGACCGCGAATTCGTCCTGCTGCTCGCGGGTGATCTGCCAACGCTGCGCGACATTCTCGGCGGTGTTGCCCATGTGGTAGCCGTTGAACGCGTCCCACAGCCCGTCGCGGATCATTGTGTCGACAAGCTGCGCGTCGCCCATCTTGACGCCGTTGCGCAGGTGCATCGCGTGCGGCGCCTGGCTCATGCTCTCCTGACCGCCGGCGACGACGATGTCGCTGTCGCCATTGCGGATCGCCTGATAGCCCAGCGCCACCGTGCGCAGCCCCGAGCCGCACAGCTGGTTGACACCATACGCGGTCGCCTCATAGGGGATGCCGGCGCCGACCGCGGCCTGGCGCGCCGGGTTCTGCCCTTCGCCGGCGGCAAGGATCTGCCCCATGATAACCTCGTTGACCTCGCCGGGCTCGATTTCGGCGCGCCGCATCGCCTCCTTGATCGCGACCTCGCCGAGCTTATGCGCCGCGAGGCTCGCCAACCCGCCATTGAAGGCCCCCACCGGGGTGCGGGCAGCGCTGGCAATGACGATGTCGGTCATGTCGGAGTCTCCTTGGGGGCTAACGCCTATGTGGGCGGCCAATGCGTATCAAAAAGGGGCGACAGGTTGAAGTCCCGGCCAAACCGCCATACCGCCGCTGGCTCGCCTCTCGACTGTTGATTGCACTCATGCGTCTCTTCGCCGCTGCCAAAGCAGCTAATCAACAGCAAATTTTCACCCGAAAGTTGGGCGGGAAGACAAAGCGATTTTCCCGATTTCAGGTCGGATCAGAGCTAACGAATAAATGTGGCGATTTTAGCGGCGATGTTTGAGCAAAACTTTTGGCAGGCGGCGAGTTGCTCAGCCACCGCTTGAGCGATTTCGTCGAGACGTCCGACGCGCAGCGGAGACGCGCTGCGGCTTTGTTTCGAGCTCGGCGAGGCGGCGCTCAAGCTCGTCGACACGCTGCGCGAGCGCGGCGATGGCTTCGGCGCTCTCCGCCGAAGCGGCCGCGGCGGCGGGTGACGCCGGCGGTATCCCGAATGGCCCGAAGAACGGAGGCCACATCGGGAATGGCGAGCCGCCCGGCTGTGTTGCTTCCGGCTTCGGATAGGCAAACTGCTGGGTGAAAGATACCCAGCGCTTCAAGGTTTCCATTGCCTGGGGATCGGCGAGGAGCGCCGTCAGATACTGCGTCCACAGGGCCAGATAGCGCTGCGCCAGGTCGTCGGCATCGCTCATGCGCGAGATTATAACCGAAGCGCCCGCAATCGCTGTATTGTTGCAGGGCAGCATCCTTGCTGCAGTAGCGAGGTAGCGGACGCAATGGCAACCTCAACGGCTGAACAGGCAGGCGGCTCGAAGCCGGTCGTGGTCAAGAAATACGCCAATCGCCGGCTCTACAATACGGCGACGAGCAGCTACGTGACGCTCGAAGACCTTGCCAAAATGATCAAGGATGGCGGCGATTTCATCGTCCACGACGCCAAGACCAACGAAGACATCACCCGCTCGGTGCTGACCCAGATCATCGTCGAGCAGGAGCAGAAGGGCCAAAACCTGCTGCCGATCAGCTTTTTGCGACAGCTGATCGGGTTCTATGGCGACAGCATGCAATTCCTCGTGCCGGGCTATCTCGAGCAGGCGATGGTCGCGTTCGCACGCAACCAGGAGCAAATGCGCAACACGCTGCGCGCGACGTTCGGCATCTTCCCGTTCGGCCAGTTCGAGGAAATGGGCAAGCAGAACATGGCGCTGTTCGAGCAGGCGCTGAAAATGCTGTCGCCCTACGGCGCCGCCGGCGAGCCGGAAAAGCCAGCCGCGGGTGCGAAAGCCGCGGAGCCCGCCGACGCGTCAGACCCGCGCTTGCAGCGTCTCGAGTCCCAACTCGACGCAATGCGCAAGCAACTCGACGCGTTGGCCAAGAAATCCTAAGCCGCGGATTGACGCCGCCAGGGCGGCTCCGTGGTGGCACGGCCGAAATAGTGGCCCTGCAGGAAGCCGACGCCTTCACCCCGCAGGATCTCGGCCTCTTCCGCGGTCTCGACCCCCTCGGCGACGGTGCTGAACCCGAAACCCTTGGCCAAACCGAGCAGGTGGCGGAGGAAGATTTGGCTTTCCGGGCTGGCGGCGATGTTGCGGATAAACGAGCGGTCGATCTTGACCGTATCGACCGGCAAGCTCTGCAAATGCTGCAAGGTGGTATGGCCCGCGCCGAAATCGTCGAGCGCGACACGGCAGCCGGCGCGGCGCAGCGCGTCGACAAAACGCGCCGACTCCTCGATGTCATAAAGCGCCGCGGTCTCGGTGATCTCGACGATGAGGCGCCCGGCGAGCGCCGGATGTGCGCGCAGTTGCGCGGTCAGCGCGCGCAGCCACGGCCGATCGGCGGCGGTCAACGCGGAAACGTTGAAACCGAGAGTGACTTCAGGATAGGCGGCCGCCTCGGCGATGACCTTGTCGAGGATGTGGCGGTCGATCAGCCGAATGTAGCCAAGCTGCTCGACGTCGCGTACGAAATCGCCGGTGGGGACCAGCCCATCGCCGGCATCGCGCAAGCGCAGCAAACACTCGTGATACGCGACCTCCCCGGTCTCCGCGGACACGATCGGCTGGAAGGCGAATCGCATCCGATCATCCCTCAGCGCGGTCTGAACCGCGTCGCCGACCGCGGCGGATCGGCTCTGGCGGTCGCGTTGCTCTTCGCTGGTGCGGAAATGGGTAAAACAATCACGGCCGGCGCTCTTGGCCTCGGCAAGCGCCGACTCGGCGCGGGTAATGACATCGTAGGACGTCAAGTGCTCTCCCGACGCGGATGCGCCGCCGATCGAGACCGTGACGAAGACGGAGCCGTTGGACGTTGCGATCGGGGCGGCGCGCACCGCCGACAGAACCTTGTCGGCCGCACGGGCCACGTGTTCGACCGGGCAATGCGCCAAAAGGACGCCAAATCGGTCGCCGCCCAGTCGCCCGACATGATCGCTGATCCGCACACAGCTATCCAGTCGCCGGCCAATTTCGACCAGCACGGTATCCGCCGCCGCGGCGCCGAACGTCGTGTTGATCGCGCTCATATTGTCGATGCCGACGGCCAGGAACATCGCATGGCCCGGCGCCCGCCGGTCGGCGGAGATGACGCGATCGACCGCCTCGCGCAACCGCGAGCGGTTGAAGTGCCCGGTCAGCTCATCGTAATTGGCTAACTGCTCGACGCGGCTTTGCTGCGCCTTGCGCTCGCCGACCGTTCGGATCACGCCGAACATCTGGTGCGGCCGGCCGCTGGGGTCGCGTAGCGCCCGGCCGCGCTCGTGCACCCAGGCGAACTCGCCCGCGGCATCGCGCAGCCGGTATTGGCAATCGAAATCGCGATGCCCGTCGAGATGCGTCGCCAGCACCGACTTGCGGTGCGCCTGGTCGTCAGGATGAATGTTCTCAGCAAAAAGACCGCCGGTCGTCATCCCGGCGGCAAATCCGGGTCCGGTCCGGCCCAGGCGTCCAGACCACTCGATCGCATCCCGATCGAGTTCCCAGGCGTAGGCCAAGTCACCAGCGGCATCCAAGGCAGCGGCCAAAATTTCGACAGATCGTGCACTCTCAGCCGACATCGCCACTCCCACCCGCCCTCGTATACACCGTTGTAAACGGCAGGCAGACGCTAACGTTTCAGCCGTTTATGAAGCCTTAAGCGGCGGCAGGGTGGTTTGCCAGTAGAGTCAGCTCGGCGTATGCGAGTTGAGGAAAGGCAGCACCGCCTGATTAAACTCCCGCACCTGCACTTGCGGGAACCAATGGCCGCCGCGCGGGAATATCTTCACTTCGGCGCCGGGAATGAGGCGCGCCAATTCCTCGGAGAAATAGGCCGGGGTCACGATATCGTCCTCGGCGCCGACGACGAGCGCCGGCGTCTTGATTCGCGACAGGCTGGCGGTGCGGTCGAAGGCGAGGATCGCGTCGATCCGGCTCATCGCGATTTCGAGCTGTGGGAAATTAGCGAGGCTCTGGGCCTCCATATGGCGCAGCTTCTCGTTGTTCTTGGCGATCCACCAGCTCGGGTAGAGGAACAATGTCGACGCCTGGACATAGGAGCTGGGACCACCGCGCTGCAAAACTTCCTTACGCAAGGCGTACATGCGCCGGAAATAAGCGTCAGGCTTGGTCCAGGTCGCGGACAACACGATGCTTGCCAGCCGCCGCGGATGCTCGACCGCGAGGGTCTGGGCGATCGCGCCGCCGGTCGAATGCCCGAGCACATGCGCGCGCTGAATCTCCAACCGATCCATCAGCGCGATTACGTCGCCGGCCATTCGGTCAACGGTATAGCCGCCGCGAATCGGGTCGCTTTCGCCCACACCGCGACTGTCGTGGGTGATGACCTCATATCGCCGAGAGAAAGAGGCGACCTGCTCGTGCCAGAACGACGCCAAACCGCCCAGCCCCGAGATCATCATCACCGGGAAACCCGCGCCGTGACGCTCGTAGTAAAGAGAGCCATCGCCGATGGAGATACGGGGCATCGGTTCGCCAAAATGAACGGGTTAGCGTCGGTATCACCGCTTGAGGGAGGCTGTCAAAGGGAACCCGCATGGGGCATGGCCCGTATGCGAGATCGGCGGCGGCAATGATCTGGCTCGCCCGTTTGAGCGGACGCGAAAAGAGCGCCGTGTTGCCTCAAATTTGACACAGGCGGGCCGTTCAATCCGCTGAAACCAATCGGTTGAGCGGACCTACCATGTCTAACGGGGGACGACGGCGACCGAGCCAATCCTGACCCAGTCAAGGTGGAGCAACATGACACGACATGACGAAATGAGCACGGTACGCCTCGGGGGTAGCGCGGCTGCCGCAGCCGAGTTGCCGCGACGACCGGTACGGCGCACCGCCGGCCGCACTCAGGATGTCGATCGCCACGTTGGGACCCGTGTCCGCGAGCGCCGGATCATGCTCGGCTTTACCCAGCAGCAGCTCGCCGATTTGATCGGCGTCACGTATCAGCAGGCCCACAAATACGAGCGCGGCATCAATCGCATCTCAGCCGGCCGGCTCTATGAGATTGCGCATGTGCTCAGCGTGCCGGTCAATTATTTCTTCGAGGGACTTGATGGTGACACGTCGCGCGCCGTCAGCTCACGCGAGCGCATGTGCCTCGAACTCGCCCGCAACTTCGCCCAGATACCCAACGAGCGGTATCAGGAGGCGCTAAGTCAGCTGGCCCGCGTGCTGGCGGCCCAATAACCGCGATCAGAAGCGAAATCCGACCCGCGCGCCGAGGTCGTTGATGCTTTGGTTCTCCTTGGCCAGCCCGCCATTGGAGATGTGGTCGAGATAGACCGAAATCTCCCAGGCCGGGTTGATCTGATAGCCAAGCTCAACGGCCTCGCGGAACAGGATGTGCGAACCGAGAGCCTTGCGGGTCGCGGTGCCGTTATGGATTTGGCCGTCATTGCCCCCCGGGCCGAAGAAGTAACTGAAATTGATGCCGTCGCCGGGATTGATCAGGTCGTGGAGGAGCATCCACGACCATGTCGCGCCGGCATAAAATTGGTCTGTGTCGCCGGCGGTATTGAACGCCGCGCCAATCGTCGGTCGCGGCTGTAAGGCCCACAGAAGCCAAGGCGGCATATTGGCAAGCATGTCGTCGGTGACCGGCGAGGCGAAGATCACCTCGGGATTGATGTCAGCGCCGCGTTCGCGGCCTTCGAGGACCTTCGGATCGTGGGCCCAGATCCCCAACTTGAGTTCGCCGTAAGTGATGTTTTGGACTTGGGCCCGGGACATCGTCGGGTAGAGGGCGACGAGCATCATCATGGACGCGAATACGAACTCGCGGTAGGCCCACCTCGGTCGCCTGGCGCGCCAACGGCAGACGTTCATCCAGCCCCCCTCACCCAACGGCGGCGCTAAAATACAGAGAAACTGTGCCTGCCAAAGCATTGTAACGTGCAAGGCGGCCGTGGCCGGCACACTGTTGCATGAGCGCAACAGCGTTGCTCTCCGGCAGGGTCGTCAGCCGGGGCTTCCGCCCGGCTTGGCGAGCGACTTGACCATCGCCAGGAATTGCTCGCGAGCCTGCGGGTCGGGGATCGCGTAATAAAGCCGAATCAGTTCGATCGTTTCCGGCCGCTCCAAATACTCGCGCCATTCGCGTTCCGCGGCCGTAGGCTTGGAGTCGTCCGTCTGCAGGTCGCCAAAAAAGAACGAGATCGGCACCGCCAAAATCTCAGCCATCGCGGCAAGGCGTGACGCGCTCACTCGATTGGCGCCGCCCTCGTATTTCTGCACCTGCTGGAACGTCAGCCCGAGCGCGTTCGCCAATGTCTCCTGGTTCATACCCAGCAGCAGACGCCGCATGCGGATACGCTTACCCACGTGGACGTCGATAGGATTAGGTATCCCGGTGCCGCGCCCGTATCGAGGTGGCTCGCCAGCGGATTTCGACTTGGCCAAAGGTTCTTCCCCTGAAGTTAAGCGCGCGCACCTACACCGTATTGTCATACGCGACAAGCAACATTGCGGTGCGATCACGCGCTTTGAGGTCGCATGCTTATCTGTCCTCGCGTGGCGGCTCGTCATACCCGCGTCGGTTGCTGATAAAGACCAGGGCCATCAGCCCAATTCCCAAGCCGAGCGTCGCCAATACACCCAATATGAGGGCGATCCAGCCGTTGAGATCGATCCCCGCGTCGCCAATTCCGCGCCAATTGACGATCGCCACGGCAGCGACAACCGCGACAAAAAGCGCGCCGCCGCTGACGGCGATCCAGGACGAGGCTTTCTTCATCACCCCTCCGCATCCCGACAACTAACCACGCCGCGGTGCGTTGCCGGCTCTTCGCCCTTACGCCGAACCGGGCGGCATGGCAAAGTGCGGAAAAATCGCCCTCAACCCAGGGAGACATCGATGCCGACCGAGAGCAAGCATCCGGAAACGATCGTGCTGCACGCCGGCTACCGCAGCGATCCGGCAACCAACGCCGTCGCCGTGCCGATCTATCAGACCACCAGCTACCAGTTTAACAGCACCGAGCACGCCTCCAACCTGTTCGGGCTGAAGGAGCTGGGCAACATCTATACCCGGATCATGAGCCCGACCAGCGACGTGCTGGAGCAGCGGGTGGCGCAGCTCGAAGGCGGCGTGGCGGCGCTGGCAGTCGCCTCTGGCCAGGCGGCCTCGTTGTTTGCCGTCAACAACATCGCCCAAGCCGGCGACAATTTTGTCAGCTCGACCGATCTCTACGGCGGGACCTGGAATCTGTTCCTGCACACGATGCAGCGGACGATGGGCATCGAGGTTCGCTTCGTCGACCCCTCGGATCCGGAGAATTTCCGCCGCGCGACCGACGCCAAGACGCGTTGCTACTACGCCGAGACCTTGCCCAACCCGAAGCTGGAGGTGTTCCCGATCGCGGAAGTCGCCAGGATCGGCCGTGAGCTTGGCGTGCCGCTCATCATGGACAACACGGCGGCGCCGGTAATCTGTCGGCCGCTCGACCACGGCGCCGCGGTGGTCATGCACTCGACGACCAAATACATAGGCGGTCACGGCACCTCGATCGGCGGCATCATCGTCGATGGCGGCAATTTCGATTGGGAAAAGCACGCCGACCGGTTCCCGCTGTTGAACCAGCCCGACCCCGCCTATCACGGCGCGGTGTGGACCCAGGCGGTAAAGCCGATGGGGCCAATCGCCTACATCATCAAGGCGCGGGTGACGCTGCTGCGCGACATCGGCGCGGCGGCGAGTCCATTCAACAGCTTCCTGCATATCCAGGGGCTGGAAACCCTGCCGCTGCGGATGCGCGTGCAGTGCGCCAACGCCAACGCGGTTGCACGCCATCTCAAAGAGCACGCGAAGGTCAGCAAGGTCATCCATCCAAGCCTGATGACCGGCGAAGCCAAGCGCCGCGCCGACGCGTACCTCAAAGGCGGTTATGGGGCGCTGGTCGGGTTCGAACTGAAGGATGGCATGGAGGCCGGACGCCGCTTTATCGACTCGCTGAAGATGTTCTATCACGTCGCCAATATCGGCGACGCGCGGTCGCTGGCGATCCACCCCGCTTCGACAACGCATTCGCAGCTGACTCCCGAAGAGCAGCAGCAAACCGGCGTCACCGACGGCTACGTGCGCCTGTCGATCGGGCTCGAGCATGAGGAAGATATCCTCGCCGATCTCGACCAGGCCCTCGCCGCCGCGTGAAGCAAGCAAACGGCAATGCGCTGATCGAGCTCGATTGGCCGATCGATCTCGGACTGACGGTCGCCAGCCACGGCTGGGTGCACCTGGAGCCGTGGCGCTGGGAGCCCGAGGCCGGGACGCTGTCGCATGCCGAACGCATCGGCGATCGGCTCGGCACGGTATCGGTGCGGCAGGTCGGGCCGACGGTGCTCAGCACAACCTGGGCTGGGTTCCCGGAGTCCGCTGCCGGCGAGATCGTGCCGCGGGTTCGACGCTGGGTCTCGGCCGATTGGGATCCGAACGCGGCGATCGCCGCGCTCGGCGCCAGTTTTTCCGACGATACGGCGCTGATCGCACGCGGCGGTGGGCGGTTGCTCCGCGGCTCGACGTTCTACGAGGACTTCATCAAGACCGTGCTGACGGTCAATACGAGCTGGTCGGGCACCTGCCGGATGACCGCGGCGCTGGTCGCCGAGCCCGGCGGCGGCGCCTTCCCGCTGCCCGAGACGCTGATCGATTACGGCGAGGAGCGCCTGCGCGGCATCGCCAAACTGGGCTTTCGCGCCCCCGTGGTCGTGTCGGCGACACGGCGGATGCTCGACGACGGCACGATAGACGCACTGGGTGACGGCGATGAGGAGCGTCTCGACCACGATTACCTCGTCAGCATCAAGGGCATCGGCCCCTATGCCGCGGCGCATTGCCGGATGCTGCTGCAAGACTTCAGCCGCATCCCGGTCGACTCGGTGGTCGTCGCGCATCTGCGCGAGCGCCACGACACCGACCCGGCGACCTTCATCGCCGCCCGCGCCGAATGCGGCGCCTATCTTGGGCTCGGCTACCGGCTGATGCGATTGCGCGAAAAATTCCAGGTTGCCGAGATCGAGATCGCCGCCTCGCCGGAACGGAAATCAGCGTACTGACGGGGGCGAGAGAATGAGTGTCACGCCGTTCGCCACCATTCTCGACACGGCGCGCCAGCGTCACGGCGCCGCCGCGCTCGACGCGCGCTTGCCGCAGCCCAAATCCGCATCCGAGCTCGCGGCTGTCCCCGACGACCGTTATCTGTCGCAGATGTCGCTGCGGATCTTTCGAGCCGGGCTGAAGCACAGCGTTGTCGACGCGAAATGGCCAGCCTTCGAGGAAGTGTTCCACGGTTTCGATCCGCGCCGCGTGCGGGCGATGCCGGACGAGGCGATGGAAAAGCTGCTCGGCGACACGCGGCTGATCCGCCATTGGGGCAAACTGAAAGCGGTGCGCGACAACGCCGCGGCGATGCTGGCCGTCGCCGACGAGTTCGGCAGCTTCGGCCGCTGGCTCGCGACATGGCCGGGCGAAAATGTCGTTGGTTTGTGGGACGAGCTGGCCGCGCGCTTCAGCCAGATGGGCGGCAATTCCGGCCCGATGTTGCTGCGCATGGTCGGCAAGGACACCTTTGTGCTGTCGCAATCGGTCATCGCCGGGCTGAAGCGCTGGGCGGGGATGCCGCCGCCAAAGAACCGCAAGGATCGCGCGGCGGCTCAGGCCTGTTTCAACGCCTGGGCGACCGAGACCGGGCGGCCCTTGGCGCAGCTCAGCATGATCGTGGCGCTGTCGGTCGACGAATAAGGCGTCACGCTTCTGCGGTGTCCTTCGCCGCCTCCAAAGCCAAATCGCGCACGCGCCGGGCCGCGATCAGGCCGCGCTTGAAGCGGACGACCGCGTCCCGGTCCGGCTCGCCGGTGGCGACCGCTTCGGCGAAGACCTTGAACAGATCGGTGACCCGGTCGGCATAGGCGGCAGCGATGATCTGCGCGTCATTCGATGAGCCTTCTGCCATGACGACTCCTCCTCAGCCGACCGGCACGCGGCGCTTAGCCAGTTCCGCCTCATTGACAATGAGGCCGAGGCCAGGTGCGTCCGACAGGCGAAACAATCCACCGATCGGAAACGGCGGGTTCTCGAATATCGCATGGGTACGCGACGACGGGTCGTTCCACTCGCACGGCTTGGTCGCGCCCATCTGACAGGCGGCGATATGGAGGCTCGCCATGTGGCCAATCGTCGGCTGCGTCTGGTGCGGTACAAGCTCGGCGCCGTGCGCGTGACATAGCGCGAGGCACCGCGTCAGCCCGGTAATGCCGCCCATCTTGACGATGTCCGGCTGGACCATCCGCACCCCCGCCGCGATCAGGTCGGCGAGCCCGGCCAACGTATAGGTCTGCTCGCCGGCCGAGACGGTGATGTCGAGCCGCTGCGCCACCTCACCCATCGCCTTGACGTGGTAGTGTTGCACCGGCTCCTCGAACCACCAATAGCCCAGCTCCTCGAGCACCCTGCCAACCTGGATCGCGCCACCGACCGAGTAACCGTTATTGGCGTCGAAGGCGAGCGGGAACGCATCGCCGACCAGTTTGCGCACCGCCTTGGCCTTGGCGATGTCGCCGGAAATGTCGACATCGGCCTTGGTGCGGTCGGCGTCGAAGCGGATTTTCACCGCCGCGGGCCGGTCATTCATTCGGGTTTCGACGACCCGCAGCACCTGGTCGACGCTGCGCTCGCCATTGCCGCCGATCGACGCGTAGAACGGCAGCTCGGTGCGCCATGCCCCACCGAGCAGCTTGTAAATCGGCTGTTGGAAGAGCTTGCCCTTGATGTCCCAGAAGGCGATGTCGAGCGCCGCGAGCGCGCCGGTCAATGCTCCCTCGGGCCCCAGTTTGACCAGGCGATGCAGCGCGGTGTCGAGCAGCACCGCGTGGTCGAGCGGGTCCTGGCCGATGAGCGCCGGCGCGATGTCGCGGGCGACGATGCCGAGCGAGGCCAGCCCACCGAGCATCGGCGACGCCTCGCCGATCCCCGAGACGCCGCCGTCGCAATGGATGCGGACAAAGGCGCTGTTCTGCTGCGGCCGGTCGTCGGGCGACCAGCGCACTTGGAACGCTTCGACCTTCTCGATCTTCATGGCGTCATCCCTGCTCCGCCGGCCCCGCGCACGCGCGCGAGGCGAAAAAAAAGATCAGGACCAACCTATTGAAAATACTCAAATGTGCTTCCAAGAACAGGAGGATAACAGATGGTGCAGCAGAAGGCATGAACCTCGGGAAGAGGGGGCGCTCCTATCCCCTCTAGACAAGTACGCGCGAGATAATCTATATGTTCGAGCCTCCCATCAGCCCAATCGGAGCGGCTTGCCTGCGCCCGATCCCATGGTTTGCATGGGGACAGCGGGAGGCAGCAATGCGAGT
>DASYXG010000123.1:0-21514 GCA_035935235.1 Allostellaceae bacterium | reverse complement strand
CAAAGAGATGGCGACCTATTTCGGCCCCTGCCCACCCGCCGGAGTTAGCGCGCACCACTACACCTATATCCTCATGGCCACCGACTTCGACCCCAAGGCGCCCGAGCTGAAACCCGGCATGACGCGCGACGAGCTGCTCGCGGCGCTGAAGGGACACGTCAAGGCCACGGCCGGGCTGATCCTGCGCTTCAAGCACCCTTGACCCGACCGGCCGGGTTGGCGGCTCCTGACCCAGCCTTGACTTGATCCAGATCAGGGCGCCTGCCGGGCTCGGCGGTATTGTCGGGCAGTTGCTAGCGTCAGTGCGGCGCGGCCAGTCTCGCGCCGGTCCCGCCGCCGATCATATGGATCGAGAGAGAAGCCCATGAATGCGCCCGAGGCTGTTGCCTTCTACCGGATCAGGGCCGATTACTACCGACGACAGGCCGCCCAGGTCGATGATCCCCAGCGCTCGAAATTGGTTGGGCTGCTGGGACGCATCTTCGCGGAGAAGGCGGAGCGGTTAGAGCAATCTGCCGCCTGACGATCGCTATCGGCTGAGCACTGTCCCCTCGGCGCAATTGTGCACTGCAAAAATCGCTGAGCAGATCATAAGCTGACCTATCTATATGGTTCCCTATCGGCCGCGAGCATTCGGGGGCGTGGCGACGGGCGGAGTGGGTCAGGTGAGTCTGCTGATTTGGGAGCGGCCATCTCTCAAGGTTTACCACTGGCTTCGCCGTGGCTCGGTCGCGACGGCGAGTTCGAACGAGCTGACGCCGCTCAGGATGACGATCGTCGGGGCGCTGCTGATCGCGGTCGGGCCGCTGTCGATGAGCCTCTATACGCCGGCGATGACCTTGCTGATTGGTGCGCTGCACACAAGCGAGCACGCGATCCGGGCGACGATCACGGTATACCTGTTCGGGTTTGCCGGCGCGCAGTTGATTTGCGGCCCGCTCTCCGACCGCTTCGGCCGGCGGCCGGTGATGCTTGTCTGCCTCAGCCTCTATGTCCTTGGCTCGTTGCTCTGCGCCGGCGCCGCCTCGGCGACGTGGCTGATCGCCGGGCGCCTGGTACAGGGGGTCGGCGCTTGCGGCGGTGTGGCGCTGTCGCGGGTCATGGTCGTCGACCGCTTTGCCGGCAATGGCGCAGCGCGGATCATCTCGTTGATGAGCCTCATCCTATCGATCGCGCCGGCGGCGGCGCCGGTGCTTGGCGGCACGCTGATCACGGTGACGAGCTGGCGGGTGCTGTTCGTGCTGCTGGCGGCGTACGGGGCGGTGCTGCTTTGCCTAGTCTGGTTCTTCCCGGAGACCAACGAGCGCCGCGACCCGCGCGCGACGCGGCTGCGTTCGCTCGGGGTCAACTACGCGATGCTGCTGACCTCGCGCGACTTTGTCGGCCAGGTGGTGCTGACCTCGCTGGCGATCGGTGGGTTCTATGCGTCGCAGACGCTGGCGCCGTTTGTGTTGATGGGAAAACTCGGCCTGTCGAGCCCGATGTTTGGCGTGGTGACCGCGTCGCTGATGGTGTCGTACCTTCTCGGCTCTCTGTTGACCAACCGGCTCCTGCATTTCTTCACGACGAGCCGGCTGGTGCTGGCGGGCGCGCTGATGGTGCTCGCCGCGGCCTTCGGCTTGGCATTCGCCCTGCGGTTCCTCGGCCTCGGCGTCGCCCAGATCATCGCGCCGATGTGTCTGTGGATGCTGGGTTTCGCCTTCATCATGCCGGGGGTGACGACAACTGCGCTCGGCCTCTTCCCGCGCAACGCCGGCTCGGCCTCGGCGCTGATGGGGGCGCTGCAGATGGGCATGGGATTTGTCGGCGCATCGCTCAGCGCGCTGTTCACCGACGCGGGCCTGGCGATCGCCGTCGTGCCGCCGGCGATGGGGACGCTCGGTGTCGCCGCCTATCTCGCCGCCAATTGGCGGCGCCTCAGGACTTTGCCCGCCGGTCGATAATCCCGTCGCGTTTCAGCCTGTCGATCTCCGCGTCGCTATAGCCAAGCCGCTCGCGCAGCACCGCCTCGGTGTGCTGGCCGAGGGTGGGCGGCGCCGTCACCGGCGGCTGCTTGGCGCCAGGAAACTTGATCGGCCGGCCGACGACCTTGACCGGACCGATCGTCGCGTGCTCGGCCTCGACCACCATCTCGCGCGCCAGCGCATGCGGATGGGCGAGCGCGGCGGTGACCCCGAGCACCGGCGCGTGCGGCACGTCGGCCGCGGTGAGGCGCTTCTCCCATTCGGCGACGGTGCGGGTGCGGGTAATTTCGGAGATGATCCGGTCGACCTCGTCGCGGCGCTCGCGGCGCAGGGTCGGGGTCGCAAACCGCGGGTCGGCGGCGAGGTCGGGGCGCTCCAGCGCCTCGCACAATTTGCCCCAGAAACTCTCCGACAAGACGGCGATGATGATCGACCCATCGGAGGCCGGGAAGCTGCCATAGGGGACGATGTTGGGGTGGCTCGACCCCATCGTCGGCGGGTCCTCGCCGGTGATGAAGGCGAGCTGGGCAAAATAGCCGAGCATGCCGATGAGCCCGTCATAAAGGCTGATGTCGATGAGCCGCCCCTTTCCGGTCCGGTGGCGCTCGTGCAGCGCGGCGAGGATCGCCATCGGCCCGAACACGCCGCCGACCATGTCGCCGAGCGGGATCGCCAGCTTGATCGGCATGTGGCCGCGCTCGCCATTGATGCTGAGCGCGCCCGATAGCGCCTGGGTGACGATGTCGAAAGACGGCTTGTCGCGCAGCGGCCCGGTGAGACCGAAGCCGCTGATCGCGCAATAGATCAGGCGTGGGTTGATCTCGGCGAGCGCGGCATAGCCCAGGCCGAGCCGGTCCATGACCCCCGGTCGGTAATTTTCGACCAGAATGTCGCTATCCTTGACGAGGCGGCGCAGGACTTCCTTTCCCGCCTCCTGCTGCAAATCGACAACCAGGCTTTTCTTGTTGCGGTTAATGCCGAGGAAATAGTGGCCCTCGCCCTCGAGAAACGGCGGGAAACGGCGAGTCTCATCACCCCCGCCCGGCGGCTCGATCTTCAGCACCTCCGCGCCGAGATCGCCGAGACTTTGCGTGGCGAACGGGCCGGCGAGCACGCGGGTCAGGTCGATGACCCGGATCCCCAGCAAGGGGCCGCCCCAGGTTTTTCCAGCGTCGCTGTCGGTCAACGGATTGTCCTCGTGCCTAATGGCAGGTAGCGGCGAACTGCTTGAGCTTGGCGACGTTGAGGTCGGATTCGAAATTGAGCAGACGCAGGGGCAGCTTGGCCGCCGGGTCGAACATGAAGGCAAAGCCGATATAGGTTGCGCCGGCGAGCGTGGTGAGCCCACGCTGCGACACATTGATCACGGCGGTCAGTCGGTTTGCCGAGCCGGCAACAGCGGCTGGCTTGGCGATAGCCGAACCGGTCAGCGTCAGCCAATCGTCGTCCAACTCCAGTACATAGGATTGCACGGCACCGACCAGCTCCTGCGCCTTTGCGCGCGCCCCGGGATCGAGCGAGAACGCAATCTGCAGTGCTGACGACCCGGGTGGCGCCGCGCCGGCCGCCGCCGACGCCGATTGGCCCGACTGAGGCAGCGTCGCGGGGGTCGGGTTCACGGGGGTAGAGCTCGCTGGCGCTGGGTTCACCCCGGTTTGCGGCACCGGCTTCGGGGCGCAGGTGACCGCGATTTCGTGCGCGCCCCAAAAATCGGTCGTCTCGCCGTCGAGGAAGAAGCCGCTATTGTCGGGAAGCGGCGCGATCCGCCACTTAGTATGCCAGCTCGGCGTAATGATCTTTAGCTGCTGCAGCACCTTCATGCTCAGATTGGTGACGTTGTTGCCGCCCTGCTTGACCATCTGGGCCATGAAGTCGGGCGATATCCCCATTTCGTGCACATATTGAACGAGGGCGGCGGAGTTGATCTGCGCCTGGTCGGCTGGGCTATCAACCTTTTCGGTGAACTCGAAGCGGTGCACGCCGTAATTCGAGCCGTAATCGATCGTGCGATGAACCCCACCCATGAAGGTGAAGGTGCACGAGCTGTAGCAGTAGCCCGGAAAGGGCGGCGCCGCGGGCCGGGGGATGAACGGCACCACGTTGGCCGGGATGTTCTGGTTGCCGCCGATCATCAGCGGAAATTGAGACCCGACCTGGGTCCACATTTTCGCCTGACGGATGATTTCGCCCATTTGCAGGCCGGCGGCGACATCGCCGCCACCGGAATTGAGCACGACGATCCGGTTCGGCGCCTTGACGGGGTTCTGATCGAGGAATTGCTGGAACTTCTGGTCGGTATCGGGACAGATATAGCCGTCGGCGAAGATGTATTCGCGCGCACCGGCGCCAAATTCCTGGCCGGCCTCGCTGGTCCACGCGGTAAAGCTCATCGGCGGGTCGAGGTTGCACTTGGATTGCGCCGAATCATCGGCGATGGCCGGCAGGCACGTCCTCAGCAGCGCCGCCGCGACGGCGACGGCGCACAGCAACAACCGCATCGTTGAGCTGCCCCGAGAGAAAGTGAACCGCGCTTATTTCGCCGCGGTCACCATGATCTCGACCAGGATTTCGGGGCGGGCCATATCGGCGCGGACGCAGGCGCGGCACGGCGGATTGGCTGGATCGACCCAATCGTTCCACACCTCGTTCATCTGCGAGAACAGCGCCATGTCCTTGATCCACAGATTGGCGGTCAGCAGGTTCGACTTGCTGGTGCCGGCTTGCTTCAGATAGTCGTCGATCTTGGCAAGGATTTGTCGGGTCTGGCCCTGCACATCCTGGCTGGCGTCGGAAGCCGTAAGGCCGGCGAGGAATACGCGGTCGTCGTGGATGGCGACGCGGCTCATGCGCGGGCCGGGCCCGGTCGTAACATCGATGCGGCGAATAGCCATGGGTTCCTCCTCTGGGTTTCAGGATCAGGTGGCAACCGGGTCTTTGTAATTGACGATCCGCTTGCCGAAGGTGTGGATGCCGTAGGTAACGAGCCGGGCATCGCCGAGCACGCGGAAGCCATGGACGCGGCCGGCGGGAATCGAGATCGTCACCCCGGGCTCCATGGCGATCGTGCCTGGCTCGCCATCGAGCCACGCCTCGCCCCTGCCCTCGAGCACGGTCAGCACCTCGACATAGGGGTGTGAGTGCTCGCGCGTCGCATAGCCGGGCTCCGAGGTCTGGATGCCGGTGCGGATCGGGATGCCGGCGCCGTTATCGTCACCGATCAGG
This sequence comes from Allostellaceae bacterium, assembly GCA_035935235.1. Classification (GTDB taxonomy): domain Bacteria; phylum Pseudomonadota; class Alphaproteobacteria; order ATCC43930; family CGMCC-115725; genus DATARH01. The sequence goes on along the minus strand of DASYXG010000123.1, from coordinate 16,328 downwards.
GTGCGGTAGGTAGCGCCGCCGGGAAACGGCACGACCGGGCGATCGCTTTCGCGGATTACGGTCGCGGGATCGGATATCGCGTCTGCCATCGCGTTCTCCCCAAGCTTCGCGCCAAAGCATATCCTGCGCCCCATGACGAGGCAAAGGACGCGGCGAGCGGTGTTGCGGATCGCCGGGTGGGCTGCGTTGCTCGGCGCGGCGAATCTTCCGGCTTTCGCCGACGGGCCGGCGAACCCCGACGCGGCGCTCTACAGCGCCTACGCCATCGTCACCGGCACCGATATGCGGCAGCGGCCCTGGGGCTTCGCGCAATGCCTCGAGGAAGTGCTGGTCAAGGTGACGGGCGACCCGCGCCTTAGGGACGATCCGCGCGTCGCCGCGCGGGCCGACCACGCCGACCAGTTCGTCGAGTCGTTCGACTATGTCGATCTGATGGCCGGCATCCCGAAGAAGGACGACCAGGGCAGCTACGACCGGCCGCACCGGCTGACCGTGCATTTCGACCCGGCGAAGATCGACGCACTGATCGCGCAGCTCGGCGACACCCCGTGGCGAGGGAACCGGCCGGTGATCGTGCCGGTGCTGATGATCCAGGGGCCTAAACCGCCCTCCTATCTGCTCAGCGCCGAGACCCCGCGCGGCGAGGAACAGCGGGGCGCGTTCGCGGTCGCGGCGGGCGAATTCGGCATGGCGGTGCGCATTCCGACCGAACGCGAACTCGGCGCCTGGGTCGCGACGATCGACAATTTCCAACCAAAGCCACCACCCTCGGACGGCAGCGAGGCGATCGTCACCGGCACGCTCGACTGGAGCGAGACTTTGCCCGGCTGGGTCGGCAAATGGCAGACGCGCTGGAACGGCGCCGAGCACCGCTGGGGCATCAGCGGCGTCAACTACGACGCGGCGTTCCGCGACATCGTGCGCGGCGTGGTGTTGCTCGCCTCGGGGCGCGGCTCGCCGGACTGAGCGGGATATTTCGTTCGCGGGCGAAATGTCGATTGGTGTATCTGAGCTTATCGCCCTATCGCTCGGACCCCTTCGCCCATGAAAAACGACAACCGGCCGCGCCATTACCGCCAAGACACGCTGCTCACCCATGTCGGGCGCAATCCCGAGGCCAATTTCGGCGTGGTCAATCCGCCGGTCTATCACGCCTCGACGATCCTCTCGAAGAACATGGCCGAGTGGGAGGCGAAGCGCGCCGCGCCACCGTTTACCGGAGTGCGCTACGGCCTCCACGGCACCCCCGGCACCTTCCCGCTGGAGGAGTTGCTGGCGGCGATCGAGGGCGGCTATCGCGGGATGCTGATGTCGTCGGGCTTGGCGGCGGTGACCGCGCCGCTCCAGGCGCTGCTCGGCGCCGGCGACCATTGCCTGATGGTCGACAGCGCCTACGGCCCGGCGCGCAATTTCTGCGAGGGCATCCTCAAGAAATGCGGAATCGAAACGACCTACTACGACCCGCTGATCGGCGAAGGCATCGCGCAGCTGATGCGACCCAACACCAAGGTCGTCTATTGCGAGTCGCCAGGATCGCTGACCTTCGAGATCCAGGACATCCCGGCGATCGCCGCGGTGGCGCACCGCCACGGCGCCAAAGTGCTGATGGATAACACCTGGGGCACGCCGTACCTGTTCCGCTCGTTCGAGCATGGGGTCGATGTCTCGATCCATGCCGCGACCAAATACATTTGCGGGCATTCAGACGCGATGCTTGGCGCCGTCATCTGCAACGAGGAGACCTTCCTGCCGGTGCGCTCGGCGATGGCACAGATCGGTCATTCGGCGGCGCCGGACGACGTGTTCTTCGCGCTGCGCGGGATGCGCACCTTGTCGGCGCGGCTGGAACGGCATCAGAAAAACGCGATGCAGGTCGCCAAGTGGCTGCAGACGCGGCCCGAGGTGTCGCGGGTGCTCTACCCGGCGCTGCCCGAAGACCCGGGACACAAAATCTGGAAACGCGATTTCCTCGGCGCATCAGGGCTTTTCGGGGTGGTGCTTAAACCGGCGTCGAAGGAACAGGTCTACGCGTTCATCGACGCGCTTGACCTGTTCGGCATCGGCGCTAGCTGGGGCGGGTTCGAGAGCCTGATCCAACCCGCCTATCCCGAGCGAATCCGCACCGCGGCCAAATGGGACGCCGAAGGCCCGCTCGTCCGCATCCATATCGGCCTCGAAAATCCGCAAGACTTGATGGCCGACCTGGCGCAAGGCTTCGAGCATCTGAAGAAGGGGGCGTAGTCCGAGGGCTACTGCCAGAACCCTGGGTTCCAGCGGATTGTAGTAACTCGAAAGATTTGTTAGCCTCGCACTAAGTGCGTTCCGGTTTAGAACGTCCTCATCGAAGTAGCATCGGTAGGTAGGATGTCGAACGCGCGCGAGTTCCATGACACTCTTGCATGGGCTGTTCTGCGTGGTCGAGGACCGCGCCGTGCCGACATTCGGTGGGCCATCCGCTTATTGCTCAGGTCGAGCACGGCGATGGCGACCGTACTTGCGGCGAGCCTTGCCCCGCAATCGGCCGAGGCTCAGGCAGTCAACACGGGCAATGGGAATATCGCCGGCGCGGGCGGATATCTAACACCCTCCAGCGGCGGGTTGGCGATCGGTCGGTTCGACACACAAATCACCCCCGATTTCGGGTTCCAGCTTGACCCGTATGGCGGCGGCGGGAACCATGATTTGTGGGGCGTCGGGGGCAACTTATTCACTCGGAACAACGACGGTTCGCTCGGCGTCATCGCCTCGGTGGTAGGAACCCAGGGCGCCACGCTGCAGCATTATGGCGTGCAGGGCGAGTACTACACCGGGCCGGTGGATATCGCCCTGCGCGCAGGTTACCAGACCGGCGATCAGGTAAATCGCGGCGGGTTTGTCGAGCTCCATGCCGGACTCTACGTCACCGACGATTTCCAGATCGGCACGGCGTCGTTCTACGATGCCGGCAAGTTCGCCCAGGCTTTTGACGCCCAGTATCTGCCCCATTGGCAATCGCTTCCGAACATGTCGCTGTTCGCCCTCGGCGAGGTCGGCGGACCCGGCAAGGCAATTGCGCTGGCCGGCGTGCGCTTCCATCTGGGGGACGACGACTCGCTGCGTGACCGTCATCACCAGCAGAACGTCTACTTTCCGATCGACCCCTTCAGGCCAAACGCGAAGCCACACGTGCCGGTTTTGAGCCCGCCGCCTGCTCCGCCACCTCCGCCGCCTCCTCCTCCGCCTCCGCCTCCGCCTCCGCCTCCGCCTCCGCCTCCCCCGCCGATACCGGATTAGGCTGCGCCGTCCACTCGGCGCCACGGGTGGGGCCTAGGGTTGACGACCCGTAGCCGCGCAGTAACCTGCGCCGGATATCGACGGTGATTTTGCAGACCATCCGGGGTTGTCCCGCGCGGGGAATACAATGCGCCTCGTCTGCTATCCGACCAAGGAAGGGGCGCTGCCGATGATCGTCGCCGCGCCGGTTGAGCGCGGCTGGATGGACCGGTCATATCGGGATGTAAGCGGCTTTGCCTATCGATGCTTGCCGTTGAACATCGCCAATGCACACGGCTGGATGATCCTCAACGCCGCTCCGTTTACCTCGGAGTGGGACGGGACGGCCGGTCTCGACGGGGTTCGCATCCTTCCCCATTCGGAGAGCGAGCCGCTCTATGCGGCAAGCCACTTCGGCACCGGAATATTGACCTTTTACATCCATGCATTGTTCCGGACGGAGCCGGGCTACGACCTGATGGTCACCGGGCCGCTCAACATGCCCAAGGACGCGATCCAGCCGCTGACAGGAGTGGTCGAGACCGATTGGGCGCCCTTTACCTTCACGATGAACTGGATATTCACCCGCAAGAACACGCCGGTCGCGTTCGAGCGGGATGAGCCGTTCTGCATGATCTATCCGGTGACGCGCGGGCTCGTCGAAGCGGTCGAGCCGGAGATTCGTCCGATGACCGCCGATCCGGAAGTTTACGAGGGCTACACCGCCTACGCCGAGAGCCGGCAGGCATTCAAGCGCGACCTGCTGGTTCCTGGTTCCGAGGCGCAACGGCAGGAATGGCAAAAACATTATTTCCGGGGCCGGACACATAGCGGCGCGACGGCGCCCGACCACAGAACCAAACTGGCCCTGAAGGAATTCAAGCCGACGCCGCGATGAGGGGTCGCCGCGGCGTTACACCAGCAGGGGAAGCGCGCCGCCGAACACGATCGGCTGAATGACGACGGTCTCGCTGGTAGCGGGCGAAAATTTCAACATCCTGAACCGTTCGACGAGATCCTCGCGCAGGTGCTCCCACTCGACATCGTCGGGATCGGGATGGATCACGCGATCGTTCAGCACGTCACAGGCGGCGACCGATCCGCTCGGGTCGATCAAGAGCCGAATGGATAAGACGCCGCGATGGAGCGCGATCCGGGCCGCGGCGTCGATGGCAAAGGTGTTCAGCAAAAAGTCGATCGGACGTGTGACCGCGTCTGGCGGCAAGGCACCGCCAATCATCGGTCCGGCTTCGCTCAGATGCCCGCACAACACGAACCGCCCCTCGACCGGGTCCATCGACCCCTCGAGCCGGCTGACGGCGTGCATCAGTCGATCGTCAAATATCAGTAGGCGGTTAAACCGCGGCTCGACGATGTCACAGAAACCATGCTGCGTTGCCGGAGTCGTCAGGTGGGCGCGGAACGGGTCGCCCTCGCGCATGACGAGAGTATCGCCCCCGACGGTGCGTCTGGCATCGCGAGTCAGCGAATATACAAAGGCAAATCGTCCGTTTCGTGGCTCATTGCAAAATCCCTGGGAGCACCCGGCGGAGTGGAAGTCGAGCTGAGGCCGAGTCACCCGCCCCATCCCCAACGTGCCAATCGACCAGGCTTTGAGCGCATTGCAGAAGAGGGTGATGCGTTCGCCGTCGATGATCTTCTCCGGCGAGGTCTGCATGTACGCAGAGAGCTGTGGCGCGAACAGGTAGTTCCAAATTTGATGGGTGTTAGGATTATTCGCATGCTGGCCGGTGAAATGGCGATCGATGTCCTCGCGCATTGCAGTCGCCAACTCGACCGGCAGAAATCCGTCGACGACAACCAGCCGCTCGCGTGGCGCAATTTCAGCGTCCGGATTAGCCAGCGCCGCTTGCCCGGAGATCACCGTTGGCGGATCGGCCATGCCTCATTCTCCTGCCATGCGCCGTCGACCGTTTTCGCGCGGCGCACGTCGTAGCGCAACATCCGACACCTTTGCTCTTCGGCCGGCGGCAAGCCGTCTTGCGTACCGCTGCGCCGCTGGATACCCTGCTTAACCATGTTAAAAGCGACGCACTTCCTGAAGACGGCCGACCTGTGCAGGCGGGTGGCTAGCATACCAACATCCGGCGGACATCGCGCCGATCGCGCGCTCCTGGCGCTCGCCGGCAAGCTCGATCGCGAGGTCGCGGCACTGCACGATCAAGTACCTCGGGCCGAAAAGTCGTCACCCGGCGCCCCCGCTAACGCGACGCCGCGCAACCAATAGCGCCGCGATCGTCCGCCTGGAGCTGCCAGGCCGTTACGATCTGACCTGCACGAGATTGTCGTGAGCGCACCGCGCAGCAGAGCGTCCGGGCCACCTGGAAATAGTTGCGTCTCACTCGCCGTGATCCCTCCGGGAAAACCCACGGCGGCCACCGTAGGCCCTAGCATCGCTCTGGCCCGGGATAGCCGGATTGTTGAGAAATTATCAACGATGTTTTGGCAGCTTCACCATACCAATTCGGATTGCTGGCGATGCTCAAGCCGAAGGTTATCAGGGAGCTGACGCTGCGCGCCGCGCGGCTTCGCCTCCGCTCGCCCGAGCAGCGGCGTCTCCGCTTTCTCAGCCTCGTCCTGATCGCGACAACGCTTCTGGCTGCTTTTGCCGGGATCCGCGTTCTCCACGACGAGCGTGTGGCCGACACCGAAAATGCCCTGACGGATTCCGCAGTCATGCTCGGCGAGCAGGTGGCGCGCTCGTTTCAGGCGGTTGATCTTGTCGTGCGAGAAACCCGAGCGATGGTATTGGGCGCGGGGATCTCGGATGTCGACCAGTTCAGATCCAAGATGGCGACGGAAGATATACATCGCTACCTACTCGATCGACTGGAGAGCCTTCCCCAAGCCAATGCGATCGCCTTGCTCGATGACAACGGGAAAATCATCAATTCTTCACGCAGTTGGCCCGTGCTTCCGATGGACGTCTCGGATCGAGATTTTTACGTCTATTGGCACACGCATGATAATCCGCGCGCTTTTATCGGCGTGCCGATCATCAACAGGATCACCGGTAATTGGGTAATTCTGCTGACGCGCCGGATTAGCGGCCCTGACGGCAGACTCTTAGGCATTGTCGCCGCCGTCATCGAAGCAGACTATCTCGAGTCTTTCTATCATCAGGTCGCGCCGCATAATGGGCAGGCTATCGCCTTGTTTCGCGATGACGGAACACTGCTGGCCCGGTATCCCCATCTCGAAAGCATGATGGGGACCCAAATATCGGCCAAGTCCGGCTGGTATAAATCGGTCGCAGTGGGCGGCGGAACTTTTCGAACACCGGGGTACATAAGTGGCGTCGCGCACTTTATCGCGACCCGGCCGATCCCCGAATATCCATTGGTCGTCACGGTCGGCGTCTCCGAGGCCGATGCCCTCGCACCGTGGCGCCAACAGTCGATGATGATCCTGATCGCCGCTCTCGCTGTCGGAATCGGGTTTGCCGTCCTCTTTCGCGTTCTCGGTGTGCAATTCTGGCGCGTTCATCGCGGCGAAGACCGCTTTCGCGACTTTGCGATGACTTCTTCCGACTGGTTTTGGGAGACGGATGTAGATCATCGGTTCAGCTACCTCTCCGAAGGAATTGGCACCTTCGGATTTCAGCCGCGCGACCTGGTCGGGCGCAGCCGCAAGGAAATCGCTGCGGCGTCCGGCAACACGGGGGTCAGATGGGACGATCACTTTGACCTGCTAGAACACCACGAACCCTTTCGCGATTTTGTCTATACCTGGAAGAACAGCGTTGGGCGCGAGGGGGTGGCCTCGGTCAGCGGGAACCCGTTCTTTGATTCGGCCGGTCGCTTCTTAGGATATCGCGGGACTGGACGCGACATTACCGAGCAGGTCCGCTCGGAAAGTCTTCTCCGCGAGACGAAGGAAGCGGCTGAGGCGGCGAATATGGCCAAATCGCAATTCCTCGCGAATATGAGCCACGAGCTGCGCACGCCATTGAACGCTATCATCGGTTTCTCGGAGTCCCTCGAGCTCGGCATCCGCGGGCCGCTTGAGCCCGAGCAGATTGAGTACATCAGGCTCATTCATCAAAGCGGTGAGCACCTCCATAACGTCATCAACGACATTCTCGACCTCGCCAAGGTCGACGCCGGAAAGTTCGAGCTCCACGACGACGAAAAGATCGACCCTCAGGCGATCGTCGAAAGCACAGTCACTTTGATGCGTAGTCACGCGGTCGCCGCCGAGATTAGGTTGTCGACCGAAATCCAAGGCCCGTTGGGGCTTCTCATTTGCGATTCGACGCGGCTCAAGCAGATCCTCCTCAATCTCATCTCCAACGCGCTCAAATTTACCGAGCGCGGCGGTTCTGTTGTGGTCGCCGCCCACCGCGGCCAGGATGGGTCTATCGTCTTCGAAGTGCGCGATACTGGGCACGGCATGAGCGCCGAGGAAATCGACATCGCCCTCCAGCCTTTCGGCCAGGTCGACTCCGGCCATACGCGCCGATATGAAGGCACCGGCCTAGGCCTGCCATTGGCCCAGAAGCTTGCCGAGCTTCACGGTGGCTCCCTGCACATCCAGAGCGAGAAGAGCCGTGGAACAACCGTCACCGTGACATTGCCGGCATCGCGCGTTGTCGATGAGAATGCGCCGGCGGATCGCCTTGCCACGGCCGCATCGCATCTCGTCGGGTAGGGATTGTGACCGCCTAGCCGTCAACGTTCGCGGCCGCGGCGGATCGGCGGGCCGTGTAATCGTCCGCGCGTATGGCGGCGCATGCGCGCTCGGCATTTCACAACGCGCCGCGATGCCGTCACAATAGGCAGGACTCGCGGGAGGAAGCGGCGATGGACGGCAGCAGTGTTACCGATGCGGCGCTAAGACAGGATTACCTCGAACGCGCGCGCGAACTGGTGCCGATGCTGAAGGAAGCCGGCGACGAGATCGAAAAGCACCGCCAGGTTTGCGAGCCCGTGGTCGAGGCGATGGTGGAGCGCGGCATCTTCAAGATGCTGCTGCCGAAATCGATCGGCGGCGGCGAGCTCGACCCGCTGACCTACACCGCCGTCCTCGAAATCCTCGCGCAGGGAGACGGCAGCACCGCTTGGTGCCTCGGCCAGAACTCCGGCTGCTCGATGACCGCGCCCTATCTCTCGCATGAAATGGCGGTCGAGGTGTTCGGCGGGCCGCGCGGCATCCTCGCCTGGGGCCCCGAGCTGCCGGGCGCCGGCAAATGCGTCGCGGTCGAGGGCGGCTACCGCGCCACCGGGCGCTGGGGTTTCGCCACCGGCAGCCGGCATGCGAGCTGGCTCGGCGCGCATTGCCCGGTGTTCGAGGCAGACGGCAGCCCCCGCCTCGGCGCGAACGGTCGGCAGATCACCCGGACGATGATCGTGCCCAAATCCGAGGCGACGATCATCGACAACTGGCAAGTGCTGGGGCTGCGCGGCACCGGCAGCGACAGCTATGAGCTGAAGGACCATTTCGTGCCCGACGCGCGCACCGCGATCCGCGACAACGCCGAGGAGCGGCGCGAAAAGGGGCCGCTCTACCAGTTCACCAGCGGCATGATCTACGCGATGAGCTTCAGCCACGTGTCGCTCGGCATCGCCCGCGGCGCCTACGACGCGTTCATCGAGATCGCCCGCGACAAGATCCCGCGTGGCGCCAAGGATACGCTGCGCACCAACAACGTGATCCAAAGCCAAGTCTCGCAATCCGAGGCCAAGCTACGGTCGGCGCGCGCCTATCTGCGCGGGGTCGTGGCCGAGATGTGGGACGATGCTCAGCGCACCGGGCAGATCAGCGCCGAGCACCACCCGCAATTGCGCCTGGCCTCGACCTGGGCGATCCATCAGGCGCGCGATGTGGTGGCGACGGTCTACCATGCCGCCGGGGCCGGGGCGATTTTCGAGAGCAACCCGCTCGAACGGCGGATGCGCGACATCCACGCCGGGACCCAGCAGGGCCAGGGCCGCCCAATCCATTTCGAAACGGTCGGCCAGATGCTGATGGGCTTGCCGCCGCAGGGCCGGATGTTCAGGTAGGCTTGCTTACGTGGGTGGCGCGATCGGCCAATGGAGTTGGGCGATCACCTCGCTGAGAGAATTGGCCGCGTCTCCCGCTAGCTCGCGCTTGGCGAAGTTATTGAGCGCGGTCTCGTGCGCGACCATCGCCTGCGCCATGTCGCGCTCACCCGCCGGGGCGGCTGCTGCAATCTCGCGAAATTTATCCAGATACATATCAGTGATCCCCGCAATCTCCCCCATCAGCTGACCCCAGGGCTTTTTTGCGAACCCCTTGGTGAACTCCTCGATTTGAGCGCTTACGTCGTTTTCCGCAATGCTCAGACCGAGCCGCATCAGGAACGGGCGCAGCTTCGCCTTCGTTTCGGTTTCAAGCTGTTGGAGATTGGCCCATTTGTAACGGCGCACCGGATCGATCTCGAGCTCGATACAGCGCCCGAAGAACGCTTCGCCCAGCACCTCGCCTTGCCAGCACCTCGCCTTGATAGAAGAACTCGTTGACAGCACTGAGATATTCCGCCCTGTCCATGCCTCTTCCCCGCTCAAGTCGAATTGGCTCCGTCTATATCAGACCGGCGATCAAGCAAATAGGCTCACAAGGAAACGCCCGCCCACCAGCAGCAAATAAGCGGCGAAGCCGAGCTCCAACCAGCGCTTGGGCATGGCGTGCGCGAGGCGCGCGCCGAACGGGGCGACCCAGCTCGAGATCGGCGCGATCGCGATGAGGCCAATCGCCGAGACAAAGCCAAGCGACAGCGGCGGTAACAGAGCCCGGTACGGCAGACCCGCGGCGACGTAGCCGAGCGCACCGGCGATTGATATCGGGACGCCGATCCCGGCCGAGGTCGCGACCGCGGTGAGGATCGGCTGGCCGTGCACGGTCAGCGCCATGGTCGCCAGCGAGCCACCGCTGATCCCCATCAGTGACGACCCGAGGTCAATGATAAAGCCGTAGACGCGCATCAGCGCCCGGGCTGGTAGGGTTTCGCTGATGCGCCAGCGGTCGCCGCCGGCGAAGAGCCGCGCGGCGATGATCCAAACGATGAGGACGAACGCCACCTTGAACACGCTTTCCGGAGCGAAGGCGGCGATTAGCGCTCCGAGCGCCACGCCAAGTATGGCCGGTACGGTCCAGACGCGGACGACGTCAGGGATCACCAGGCCTTTCGCCTGATGCGCCCGGTAGGAACGCAGCGCGGTCGGAATGATGACCGCCACCGAGGTGCCGATGCAGAGCTGCATGCGCACCGCGTCCGGCACGCCGAGGATGCGGAAGATCTCGAACAAGACCGGGACGATGACCGCTCCCCCGCCGATGCCGAACAGACCGGCCAAAAGGCCGGTGACAATGCCGGCGGCGATGACCGCGAGGGCAAGCCAGCCGAGCTCGGCCCAGGAGGCGTCGAGCATCGATGATGCGAATTCTACTCGGCCCGGTACTTCGTGAATGCGCTCTCGTCGAATTTGAGCCCGAGACCTGGCGCGGTGGGCATGTCGAGCAGCCCGTTCTTGGGCTCCGGCACCGACTCCCATAGATGAAAGAGACGCGGCATGTACTCGACGGTGAGCCCGTTCGGCACCGCGCCGACCAGGTGCACGTGGATTTCCGGCACGCCGTGGCTGACCACCGGCAGGTTGAACGCCTCGGCCATGCCGGCGATCTTGAGCCACGGGGTGATGCCGCCGGAGCGCACCTGATCGATCATCACGATATCGACCGAGCGATGCTCCAGCATGTGGCGGAACGGGACGATGCCGTAGAGGTATTCCCCGCCCGCGACCGGTGTCGACAGCGCGTCGGCGACGCGGGCGAGGCCGGCATAGTCGTCATGCGTCGTCACATCCTCGAGCCAGAACAAGCCGACCCCGGCGTCCTCGACACGGCGACCGATATCGATCGCCTGCTCGGGGCGCCAGCGCTGGTTGATGTCGCACATCAGATCCATGTCGGGGCCACAGGCCTCGCGGATCAACACCGCCTGCTCGACCTCGCGCTTGGGGTTGGTGGCGCCGGGGAGCCCCAATTGCATCTTGGTCTGCCGGTGGCCCTTTTCGCGCAGCCGGCCGGCCGCGGTGACCGCCTCGTCGAGCTTGAGGCCACGCCGCAGCGCGCCTGACGCGTAAGTCGCGATCTTGTCGCGTCCGCCGCCGAGCAGCTTCCAGAGCGGCAGGTTCAGCGCCTTGCCCTTGATGTCCCACAGCGCGACATCGATCGCCGACATCGCCATCATGAGGATGCCAGCCGGGCCGGCCGAGCCGGCGGCGGCGCGCAGCTTGGCGGCGATGCCTTCGACGAGCAGCGGGTCGTCGCCGACGATCAGCGCGCCCAGCTCGTCGATCGCGTGGCGCAAGGTCTTGGTGATTGCGCCGCCGAAATAGGCGACGCCCAACCCCTCTATCCCGTCATCGGTGCGCAGGCGCAGCGTGACGATTGGGTTCTTGGCGTTGGGGTTTTCGGAAAACCCGGCGAGCGGCTCGTCATTGGGGAGCAGCACGATGTCGGTGGCGAGCGAGGCGATCTTCATGACGCACCCCTCACGCCGCGTAGCGGCTGAGCGTCGCCTCATCGAACTCGATACCGAGGCCCGGCTTCTGCGGCATCGCCAACTCGCCGTTCTGCTGCACCGGCACTTCCTTGAACATGGCGCCGAGCCACGGCATGTACTCGACGGTGAGCCCGTTCGGCACCGCCCCGATCAGGTGCACATGCACTTCGGGAATCAGGTGGCTGACCACCGGCAAGTTGAACGCCTCGGCCATGCCGGCCACCTTGAGCCACTGGGTGATGCCGCCCACACGCACGAGGTCGACCATCGGGACATCGACCGAGCGCGCCTCCATCATGTGGCGAAATGGCACGATGCCCCAGACATACTCGCCGCCGGCGACCGGCGTGCTGAGCGCGTCGGCGATGCGAGCGAGGCCGGGATAGTCGTCAGCGGTGGTGACATCTTCGAGCCAGAAGAGACCGACCCCAGCATCCTCGACCCGCTTACCGATATCCATCGCCTGCTCCGGTCGCCAGCGCTGGTTGATGTCGCACATCAGCTTGATGTCGGGGCCAATCGCTTCGCGGATCTTGACCATGCGCTCGACTTCGATGCGCGGATTGGTCTCTCCCGGCAGCGCGAGCTGGGTCTTCATCTCCTTCCAGCCCTTGTCCTTGAGGGTCGCGGCCGCGTTGACGACCCGGTCGAGCGACAATTCGCGCATCAGCGCGCCCGAGGCGTAGGTCGGCACCGTCGGCCGGCCGCCGCCGAGTAATTTCCACAGCGGCTGATCGACCGCCTTGGCCTTCAAATCCCACATCGCGATGTCGATCGCCGACAGCGCCAGATGATAGATGCCGCCCGGTCCGGCCGAGCCGCCGGCGGCGTTCTTCAGCTTGGCGTGGATCGCCTCGGTCAGCTGCGGGTCATCGCCAACCAGGAGCGCACCCAGCTCGTCGATTGCGTGCCGCAAGGTGCCAGTCAGCGCGCCGCCGAAATAGGCGACGCCGATGCCCTCGGCGCCGCTGTCGGTGCCGACCCGCACCCAGACGATCGGGCGCTTGCCGCTTGGGTTGGCGGCGGCGCCGGCGAGGGGTTCGTCGGCCGGCAAATTGACGATGCCGGTGCGGATGGCGGCGATTTTCATGGGGTCACCTGCTGGGGAACGAGGATCGCCGACGGCAAGGTCGGTCATACGCGAGCCTAGCACCAGAAATGCGATCTCAAAAATGTTCTTGTTATGTTCTTGACGAGCGAGGAACCGCTCCCATATCGAGCGCATGACCGGATTTTCGGCAATCGCGATCTATCATTCCGCCAGCGGCGCTGTCCGCTGTTCGCCGCTTCAGGCCGCTGTTTTCTCGCTGTTATCCCGCTGTTCCGCCACTGTTATCGCCGCTGTTTTCTCGCTATTTTATTCCCGAAAACGGCATATTATTCAAAGGCCTACAGGTTGTTTTCCGTCACATAACAGCGGCGGCTCACAGATCGGCCAGCCGGATCCAGGTGCCGAGCGCCGATCGGTTTGCGGCGTTACTCAGCCGCGATCGCAGTCTTGCGGATTTGGCCCAGCGCTGCGGCGATATGTTCTGGATGCGTCGAGGCGTGTTCGATTTCCCACAACCAGGGTTGGCCGTCTGCAGCGTAGTGGATCACCAAATCGTCACCAGCGTCCTCGCCGCCGATTTCGCGCGCGTCGCCTGCCGTCCGCGGCCACGGCCGCAGTTCGATCGCCATCGTATCCGTATCGGGGTGATACCGGATCACCGGCTCGGCAGTCATGGCCTGAACCTCCTGTCCCAAAAGGCATTATGAACCGTCTCCCCATCCGGTTCCACGATGACCCGCAACCAGCGATGCCGCTCGGCGACAAACAGCCAACAACGTACGCGGCCATCGGGCTGAACCTCGCGATGGGAAGCTCCCGTCAGCGAACGCGCCACGTCGGCCAGGTCGATATCACGGCGGTCCGGCCGCTGCATCACCTCCGATTCGAAATATCGGGTTCGCCAGAACGGAGGCGGCGGCAGCCGTTCGGGCACTTGCTACAGATCGGCCAGCCGGATCCAGGTGCCGAGCGCCGCCGACAGCACCGCGCCGAGCGCGATGAGCGGGATGCTGGCGGTGCCAAACAGCAAGAGCCAGATCACGAAGACGACGATCGCCGAGAAGATGCCGCCGATCAGGGACGGCATCGAGCGCTTGAGGTGCGCCTGCGCCATCTAGTCGGCCTGGGCAGCGAGTTTGTTCGGCGCCTGGGCGAGCCGCGAGTCGGCGGCGGTGGCCCGCGCCTTCTTAAGGTTCCGCTTTATGAACCGCGCGTCATACCCGTTGAAAATATGGCCGAAGACCCCGCGGTCGAGATCGCTGGTGCCGAACAGCCAATCGGCGAACGGGTAGGTCAGGTTCATGTTCATGCCCATCATGATCGAGGGGTTGTGATGGGCGATATGATGGCGGCGGATCGTGTTCATAAACGGGATGTGACGGACGATGCGGTCGTCCTTCACATGGCAGCCCCAGTGGAAGAGCTCGTAATTGAGATAGACGCCGGCGGTGGTGGCGACGAGCAGCCAGCCGGCGTTGGCCGACCAGATGAGGCTCAGCACAAAGGCGCCCGCCGCCGACATACAGATGAAGGTGGTGTAGGCGTAGGGCGGGAAGAAGGTAATGCGGAAATCGCGTGCGTTGTCGATGGTCGGCTCGTTGTCGGTGAAGAACTGGTGATGCGCGAGGACATGCCGCTTGTAGATGCCCATGAAGCCCGGCACCGGGCGGTGCAGCAGGAAGCGATGCAACGCCCACTCGAAGATGTTGCAGCCGAGGAAGGTCGCCGGCACGACCAGCCACTCGGCCAAGCTCGGCTCGTGCACATGGCCGGCGGCGTAGACGATGGTCAGAATGCCGATAAAGGCGATCACGACGACATGCGCGAGGCCCGAATACCAGGGGGAGATGCGGGCGCGGTAATCGGCGCGGAACGCTTCCTGGCGCGGTGTCATCATCGGCGGTCTCCTCCCGAAGGCGGAATCTGTTTTAAATATATGCCCGCTTTGGTCAGGCGAAAACCCACTCGGACGCCGATACCGGCCCGATGGTTAGGGGTAATCGGCCCCGAAGACGCGACGCACCGGGATCGCGTCGAGATCGACGCCTTCGAGGCAACGGACGTTTATCGTCCATACCCCGGGATCGGTCCGCGGCCGCCGAAACGGCTGAATACCGCAAGTCGGGCAGAAATAGTCGCGCGCCGTATGGGTATGAAACGTGTAAAGCGACAAATCTTCGAGCGGCGTCAGCAGCCGGAAGCTTTCCGGTTGCACCCGGAAATTGAGCGCGCCGCGCCGCCGGCAAATCGAGCAGTCGCATACACGAACATGATCGAGGTCGGCATCGACCTCGAACTTGACACGGCCGCAATGGCACGAACCACGATAGGTCTGCTTCATCCCCCAATACCCTTGAGCGCCGCGTCGATCTCGGCGGAAGTCAGCTCCCACGAATTGTCGAGTTCCGCGACGACCGCGCGCATGAAGGGTTCGTAGAGGTGGAGCGCCTTGGCGTCGTCGCCGAGATGGTCAGCCAGCAGCGCCAGCGCGAGCTGGGCCGGGCCGTTGCCCTCATAAGTCCACTCGAACCCGGTAGGCGACAGGCGCTTCAGATCGAAGCGCGGGTCCAACGGCTTGCCGTCGACGGTGACCTCGGCGCCGGCCAGGCTGCGGCCGCCGACATAAGTCTTCACCGCTATCCCCGAACGGCGCGCGGGTCGTTGAAATTGTCGACCCCTGTGCCGCGATAGAGGATCTGCGCGGCGCGCTCGGTGAGGCGGCGGTGCAAGGCGAGCATGTCCTCCTGCATGTCACGCTCGGGGTGCGGCTCCAGCTCGAAATTTCCGTAGCGATCCGTGCCGCGCACCAGGGTGGCGCTGTCGGTTCCTTCGAGCTGGTAGATGCTGGTCGGGATGTAGCGAATGGCGAAGCCGATGCGCCGATCGGGCGACGGGTTGGGCGGCGAACCGTGTACCAGCCGGACGTGATGCAGCGACATCTCGCCAGGGCGCAACACCAGCGGCACCGCCTCGCTCTCATCGACCTCGACCGCGATCTCCTGGCCGCGGGTCAGCAAATTGTGGCGGTCGAAGGTGTCGCGGTGCGGGATCTGGTCGCGGGTGTGGGTCTTGGGGATGACCGCCATCGCGCCGTTGGCGAGATTGCTCGGCGTCAGCGCGACCCAGGCGGTGCAGACATCGGGCGAGGAGAGACCCCAATAGGTCGAATCCTGATGCCACGAGACGAAGGACGGCGTTTCGGCCTCCTTGATGAAGAAATTGGTGTTCCAACACAGGATGTCCGGGCCGAGGATGTCCTCGATCGCATCGAGGATCGCCGCGTGGCGGATCAGCTCGGCGAGAAACGGGAAGAGGAGATGCGCCTTGTGGCGGATGTCACCGCGCAGCGGTCCGCCCA
Organism: Allostellaceae bacterium; assembly: GCA_035935235.1. GTDB lineage: Bacteria > Pseudomonadota > Alphaproteobacteria > ATCC43930 > CGMCC-115725 > DATARH01. Next base: position 119 of record DASYXG010000123.1, on the reverse strand, counting down.
TCCCCGCCTCGATGGTCTCGAGATGCGCGCGCACCGCTCGCGCCTCGGCCTCGCTCATCACCAGGACGGGAGCGAGATATCCGTCGCGCTCATAGGAGGCGATCTGGGCTTCAGTCAGG
>DASYXG010000122.1:0-10698 GCA_035935235.1 Allostellaceae bacterium | reverse complement strand
CACGCGTTCTTAGATTGGCCGACCCGTTCCTCATCCAACCCCATCAGGTGGCGGCCACGCGCCGACCCCGGACAGAAGCGAGACACCGGCGACAGGATCATGCTCAGAGGGATTGACGGACCAAGGGCCCGTGACAGAAGAGAACGATATCGGCGCATCCTTGCCATTGGCGCCCGCGCCGCTTAAGGCCGCTGTTCGACTCTAACCGGCCATTCGTTGGAAATCACGCCCGCAGGGCCGCGAAGACTACTAATGCCAAATACTATTTGAGGCAATAGAGATATTTCACCATTATTGCCAAATTGTTCGCCTGGAGCCAGATAACCGGGGAAAAGCCATGGTTACTATTTGCTTGTTCTATTGCTAAGTCGAGCGCGAGCACACCTAAATCGTGAAGCCCAAATATTGCAAAGGCAAGTGGTCCGGGAGGTCCACCACCTTGGACATTTGGGACAGTAATTTGTTGGCCGACTTGAGGACTCCAAAGCGATACTTGAATGACCAATACCTCGCCGCTATCGCAGGTAAAGGCCACGGTGACATTTTTAACTACCGATCGATTGTCGGGAGACTGGTGCAGGGCGCGGGCGGCGCCGGTCTGATTTCCTTGCCGAACGCGATCGTCGGAGACAGGTCCGGGGTATCGCCGACGATCTCGCCGTCTCGAACCCGAGTGCTCTCGCGACGCACCCATTCGACGCGGACGATTGACGACACTGAAATCGGGGTTGTCGATCTCGCACCAGCGATCATCGATGGGAAGAGCAGGCCGACTGCGGACGGCACGATCATTCGCGAATTGGCCGGCGTGTTGCGTCCGGCGGTGGAGCACGCGATCCATGAACGTCGGCTCGTCGCCGGCAGCTACTACATTCCGGTGCCGGCACAGCCGGCAGGCCGTGACTATTGGATTACCCGCTCCGAGGCGGCAAGGCTCCTATGGGAAACGCGTCGGGACAAGCGCGCCCGGCTCCACCTCCCGCTCTTCACGCTAATAGCGCTTTATACTGGGCAGCGGCGTAGCGCCATCCTCGACCTGACTTGGCTTCAGATCAACTGGGACCGGCGGTGGATTAACTTCAATCCGCCAGGACGAATTCAGACCGCAAAGCGCCGGCCGATCATTTCAGTTCCGCGCTCGCTGTTCGCGGCGCTGCGCCGTGCGCATGCCCGCGCAATCTCGCCTTTCGTTATCGCCTATGCGCATGGAGACGGGGAACGGGTTGGCAGCGTTAAGAATGGCTTCAACTCAGCCGCTGAGCGCGCCGGCATACCCAATTGCACGAGCCATACGTTGCGTCACACTGCCGGTACGTGGATGGCCCAGCGCGGCGTCCCCCTTTATGAGATCGCTGGCTATCTCGGGCATTCCGAGAAGCGCACCACCGAGCTGTATGCTCACCATCACCCGGATCACATGGCGCGGGCGCGCGCTGCGATGGAGTCGCACTAACCATTGACGCGCCTATACCGCGCCTATCGGGCAATGCCGTTCGCCGTAAAGTACGTCTAAATAGTTGAAAACTTTGGAGCGGGCGAAGGGATTCGAACCCTCGACCCCAACCTTGGCAAGGTTGTGCTCTACCCCTGAGCTACGCCCGCATCCGTGGGGAGCGATGCATATCATATTCGGGGGAGGGGGCTGCAAGGGGGAGGGTCGCGCAAGACTTGCGCGCCGCCATCGATGCGCACCATCGTTGCCTGATGCCGCTCACGCCCGATCAACTCTTCGCCCGGCTCGACGAGCTTGGCATCGCCCACCGCACCTACACCCACCCGCCGGTTTTCACCGTCGAGGAGGCCAAGTCGCTGCGCGGTGCTCTGCCCGGCGGTCATTGCAAGAGCCTCTTCCTCAAGGACAAGAAGGGCGGGCTCTGGCTCGTCGTCGCGCTCGAGGAATGCCGGGTCGATCTGAAGCGGCTCGCCGATGTGCTGGCCGCGCCGCGCTTCTCGTTCGGCTCGGCCGAGCTGCTCCACGAGGTGCTCGGGGTGCGGCCGGGCAGCGTCACCCCGTTTGCCGCGATCAACGACACGGAACGCCGCGTCGCAATCGTCTTGCAGCGCGCGATGCTCGATCACGACCCGCTCAACTATCACCCGCTCGAAAACGACCGCACCTCCGCTGTCGCGCCCGGCGATCTCGTCCGCTTTCTCGACGCCTGCGGCCACCCGCCTTGCATTGTCGATATCCCGGAGCGTGAGGATTGAACGCGGTGCGCCGCGGCGCTTGTCATCGCGTCCCCCTATGTTCATGTTGTCAAAAAAGCCGGCAACGAGGCAAAGATGGCGGATGAAATGATGATCGGCGGCGGGGCAGGCGACGGCGCGGCCGCCGCGGCGCCGGTCAAGGATGTGACCACCGCGACCTTTATGACCGAGGTCGTCGATGCCTCGTTCGAGCAGCCGGTGGTCGTCGATTTCTGGGCGCCGTGGTGCGGGCCCTGCAAGCAGCTCGGCCCGATCCTCGAAAAAGCCGTGCGCGCCGCCAACGGCGCGGTTCGGATGGTCAAGCTCAACATCGACGACAACCCCGAGGTCGCGCAGCAGATGCGCATCCAGTCGATCCCGGCGGTCTATGCCTTCAAGGATGGCCGCCCGGTCGATGCCTTTGTCGGCGCGGTGCCGGAAAGCCAGGTCAAGCAGTTCATCCAGAAGCTTGGCGGCCCCGCGGGCCCGTCGCCGGTCGAAGAGGCGATGGCGATGGCCAAGGAGGCTCTGCAAAACGGCGATTATGACAGCGCCGGTGGCATCTTCAGCCAAGTGCTGCAACACGAAGCCGACAATATCGATGCGCTCGCCGGTCTCGCCCGGGTGCTGACCGCCAAGGGCGACTTCGCCAACGCGCGCGATCTGCTGTCGCGGGTGCCGAAGGAGCAGCTCAACCATGCCGAGGTCGCGGCCGCGCATTCGGCATTGGAGCTGGCCGAGCAGGCGCAGAAGGCGATGGGCGAGTCGGACAAATACCGCGCGCGCCTCGAAAAGGACGCCAACGATCACGAGGCCCGCTTCGAGCTGGCGACCGCGCTGTTCGGCGCCGGCCAGCGCGAAGAGGGCATCGACGAGCTTTTGACCCTCTTCCGCAAGGACCGCGCCTGGAACGAGGAGGCGGCGAGGAAGCAGCTCGTCAAATTCTTCGAGGTCATGGGCCCGACCGATCCGCTGACCCTTAGCTCGCGGCGCCGCCTGTCGTCGCTGATGTTCTCGTAGCGATGCCGCCATGAGCGAATCTGGCGACACCGCGCTCCCCGACATCCTGCCGATCTTTCCGCTGACCGGCGTCTTGCTGCTGCCGCGCGGCCAGCTGCCGCTCAACATCTTCGAGCCGCGCTATCTGGCGATGACCCGCGACGCGATGGGGGGAGAGCGCCTCATCGGCATGGTCCAGCCCTCCGACCCGCCGATCCGCGAGATGAACCCGGCGGTCTATCCCACCGGCTGCGCCGGCCGCATCACCAGCTTTTCCGAGACCGATGACGGGCGGATTCTCATCACCCTCACCGGCGTCTCGCGCTTCCGCATCAAGGAGGAGCTGCCGCTTCTTTCCGGCTATCGCCGCGTCGTTGCCGATTGGCAGGATTTCGCCGCCGACCGCGATGCTGACGCGGCCGGGTTCGATCGCTCGCGTCTGACCCAGGGTCTGCGGACCTTCTTTCAGCACCGCCAGGTCGAGGCCAATTGGGAGGCGATCGACAAGGCGCCCGGCGAGACCCTCGTCACCTCGATCGCGATGATGTGCCCGTTCGCGCCCAACGAGAAACAGGCGCTGCTGGAGGCGCCGACCCTCGGCGAGCGCGCGCTTCTCCTTACCGCGCTGATCGAGATGACCGCGACCGCGCCGCCGATGGCCGATTCGGGCGGCGGGGTGACGCGGCACTGACGCGGCTCGGGAGCGAGAGATGGAAGACTCCTTCGAGATCGACCCCAAGCTGCTCGAAATCCTGGTTTGCCCGCTGACCAAGGCGCCGCTGCGCTACGATCGCGCCGCGCAAGAGCTGATCAGCGACGAGGCCGGTCTCGCCTATCCGATCCGCGACGGCATCCCGATCATGCTGGTCGATGAGGCCCGCCGCCTCGGCGACGACGAGAGGGCCAAGGCGAAGCCTTGAGCAATCACACCATCCCGGCGAAGGCGGGGACCCGTATATCCGCCGCTGGTGCGGTTGAAACATGGGCTCCGGCCTGCGCCGGAGTGGAGTTTGTACGGAGGCCCCATTAAATGCCCGCCGCCGCCCCCTGGCCGGTACAGCTCCGCCTGATCCGGGCCGAGAAACGCCTCGATATCGAATTCGACGACGGCAAGAAATTCAGCCTGCCCGCCGAGTACCTGCGCGTCGAAAGCCCGTCGGCCGAGGTCCAGGGCCATGACCCGCGAAACAAGGTCACCGTTCCCGGCCGCATCCATGTCGGGATCATGGAGCTGGAGCCGGTCGGCAATTACGCGGTGCGGATCAAATTCGACGATCTGCACGACACCGGCATCTTTTCCTGGGACTACCTCTACCAGCTCGGCGTCGAGCAGCCGAAGCGCTGGCGCGACTATCTTCAGGCGCTCAAGGAAAAAGGCCTCAGCCGCGAGCCGGGGCGTTGACGATGTACGGCCCGTTACCCGATCTGGAGTCGCTGCGTCCTTCGCCGCCCGAGTGGACCGAGCAACGCGCGCTCGACGAGAAGCCGCCGCCCGAGCCGGTGAAGATCCCGTTGGGCTGGCGGATCGTCGGCTGGATTTGCCAGGCCCTTTTTTCGTTCGGCGGCGGCTGAGCGGCTGCTACGAGCGCCGCACGTGCGGCCGCACCGAGTCGAGCAGCTGTTCGGTTGGGGCGAGGCGCGGGCCGGTGCCGTCATCGACCGGTGGCACGATCGTCACACCCCATTTCGGCAATGTCTTGAGCGAGGCCTGCGCCTGCGGATGCGCCAGCAGCGGCGCGTTGAGCGATGGCGCGACGATGACCGGCGTTTCGCGCCCGATCGCCTCGGCCACGACCGATAGCGCCAGATTGTCGGCGATGCCGTGTGCCAGCTTGTTGAGCGAGTTGAAGCTGCACGGTGCGAACAGCACCACGCCGCGCGGCGGCCGCGGCCGGATCGCCAGGTCGAAATACGACTCGACCACCTGGGCCCCGGCGACGTCGGCCAATTCGCGCGGCGCTACCACCCGCGACGCGTTCGGGGTTGGCAACGCGATCACGGTCGCGAAGCCGAGCTCTACCAGCCCGCGCAAGATCTCCGGGCAGCGCGCCGAGGTCGTCGTGCCGCTCAGCACCAGATAGGCGATTTCGAATTTTTCCTGAACGGATGCGCTCACAGCCGCTCCCCCCGCGCCAATCTCGGCCGGTCGCCGAGCGTCCCCATCGCGTGTTGCATGAGCAGGCGCTTCAGCGGCGGCAGGCGGTTGACCGCAGCGAGGCCAAGGTCGCGCACCAGTTTCACCGGCGCGACGGTGTTGGAGAACAACCGGTTGAGCCCGTCGGTGACCCCGGCGAGCAAGATCGCATCGAGCCGGCGCCAGCGTTGGTAGCGTTCGAGCACGATATCGTCGCCGATATCGAGGCCAAGCCGGCGCGCGTCGACCACCGCCTCGGCGAGTGCCGCGATATCGCGGATCCCGACGTTCAGCCCCTGCCCGGCGATCGGGTGGATCACATGCGCCGCCTCGCCGACCAGCGCCAGCCGCCGCGCCGTGTACCGCTCCGCCTGCATCAGCGATAACGGATAGGCCCAGCGCGGTCCGATCGGCTCGATTGCGCCGAGGAAATCGCCAAAGCGCATGCGCAGCTCCTCGGCGAACTCGACGTCGGCCAGCCGCATCAGATGCGGCGCCAACGCCGCGTTCTCTGTCCACACGATGGAGGATCTATTTCCGGTCATCGGCAGGATCGCGAACGGTCCGGCCGGCAGGAAATGCTCGACCGCGATCCCGGCATGCGGCCGCTCATGCGCGACGGTGGTGACGATCCCGGTCTGCTTGTAGCGCCACTCGACGGTGCGGATGCCGGCCGCCCGGCGCTGCGGCGAGTCCTTTCCGTCGGCGGCGGCCACCAGCCGAGCCGAGAGACGCGAGCCGTTGCCTAGCGTCGCCACCGCGGCGTCGGCGTCGCGCGTCACGCTCTCAACCACCTGCGGCGCGATCAGCCTGAGGCTCGGCAGTGCCCGGGCGCGCTCGAACAAGGCGCGACGCAGTACCCGGTTCTCGACGATGTAGCCTAGCGGGATGTCGCCCCCAGGGGAGTTAACATCGCGGTGGTCGTAATGCAGGAACAGCGGCGAATCGTCGTCGGCGACGCGAATTTCGCGAATCGGCTCGGCCTCGCTCGCGATCAGCGGCCACACGCCGGTGCTGTCGAGCACCAGTCTCGACCCGTACGCGATCGCCGAGGCGCGCCCGTCGAACGCCTCACCGAGCATCGTCGCCGGCTCCTGCCGGTCGACCACCGCGACCTTGAGCCCGGGCTCGGCCACTGCGATCGCGAGCAGCAGCCCGTTGAGCCCGCCTCCCGCGATCAGCAGCTCGACATCGTCAGCCATGCCGGGAAACATGAGCGGCCCCACTCAGACTGTCTACCTCCGGGCGCTCGCTGTGGCCGAGGCTATGATGGCGAGAGCAACCTGCGGAGAGGGGAAATGGCGTCAAACATTGTCTTCAACGAGCGCGTCAGATTGGCTGCGATGGCGTTCAACAATCTCGGCCTCGTCTCGATGTCCACCGGGGTCATCGCCCCCGTGTACGAGTCCTATGTCAGCCATGATCCGTTCGAAGTCGAGGTGAGTTCGTTCGTGGTTTTGGCTTTAGGGCTCGGGTTCGTTGTCGCCGCCCAACTCTTGCTTGGCAGGATGCGCGGCTGACTCGGGGCGGCGTCGGCTCCGCCGGCCAGCGTCGAATGACAGGGGGTGGGCTATCGCGTAGTCTTTTCGCCGCTTCTCAGCGCGGGGATAAAAAGTGCCGCTCAACCCCAATCTCGACGATCTGACCGATTACCCGTTCGAGGCGCTGCGGACGCTGCTCAACCCGGTGACCCCGCGGGTCAACGACGAGGTCACCCTGATGTCGGTCGGCGAGCCGCAGCATCAGCCGCCGCCGCTCCTCGCCGAAACCCTCGCCGCGCACGCGCATGAGTGGAACAAGTACCCGCCGATGGCTGGCACCCTCGATTTGCGCCAGGCGATCTGCGATTGGCTTAACTGGCGCTACAGGCTCGGCGCCGGCGCGCTCGACCCCGAGCGCCATGTCGCGGCGCTCACTGGCACCAAAGAGGGCCTCTATCTTTTTTCCAGCGTGGTCATGCCGCGCGAGAAGGCCGGGCAGAAACCGGTCGTGCTGGTGCCGAACCCGTATTACCTGGTCTACAACGGCGCGGCGACGATGGCTGGCGCCGACCCAGTCTTCCTCGACGCCACCCGGGACAATCATTTCCTCCCCGATCTCGACGCGATTCCGCGGACGACGCTTGAGCGTTGCGCCCTATTCTATCTGTGCTCGCCGTCGAACCCGCAGGGCACCATCGCCAGCCTCGACTACCTGAAAAAGGCGGTGCGGCTCGCCCGCGAATACGATTTCGTCCTCGCCGCCGACGAGTGCTACGCCGAGATCTACGACCGTGAGCCGCCAGCCGGTGCGCTCGAAGCCTGCGCCGCGCTCGGTTCCGGCTTCGACAATGTCGTTGTCTTCCATTCGCTGTCGAAGCGGTCAAGCGCCGCCGGGTTGCGTTCCGGTTTTGTCGCCGGCGACCCAAATCTCGTCGGGCAGTTCAAGCGCTTGCGCGACTTTGGCGGCTGCCAGTTGCCGCTGCCGATCCAGGCCGCCTCGGCGGCGTTGTGGCGCGACGAAGCCCATGTGATTGAGAATCGGGCGCTCTACCGCCGCAAGTTCGACCTCGCCGAGGCCGCCTTCACCAGCCGCTATGGCTTCTACCGGCCGGCCGGCGGCTTCTTCCTCTGGCTCGATGTCGGCGACGGCGAGCAAGCCGCGCTGCGGCTGTGGCGCGACGCGGCGATCCGCGTGCTGCCGGGCGGCTACACCGCCCGCGCGGCGAATGCTGGCCTCAATCCCGGTAAGGAGTATATTCGTCTGGCGATCGTCCATGACGAGGCGACGCTCGACGCTGCGTTCGCACGCATCAGCCGGGTGTTGTAACGACAGGGACAACCGCTTCGGCCCTTCGGGGGTTGGGCCGGCGCGGAGATGGTTGGGGGACCATTTGGCGAAATCGGCGCCGGTTGCGGGCCGCGGCACTCTTGGCCGCGGGCTCGGCCACCACATCAACAGCTGGAACGAGCTGGTCGCCGCGTTCAGGCGGCGCCTGCTCGAGGGCCTCGGCTCCGCCCTGGTGTTGATTGCTTTTCTCGTCGTCGTCGCGCTGGTGACCTATCATCCGAGCGACGCGTCGCTCAATACGGCAGCCGACACGCCGGCGGCCAATTTCCTCGGCCGCGACGGCGCCATCGTCGCCGACCTCCTCATCCAAAGCCTCGGCCTCGCCGCGTTCCTGATCCCGGTCGTGCTGCTCGGCTGGGCCTTCCGTCTCCTGTTGCAGCGGCCGATCGCTGCGATGGGACGGCGCATCCTCTGGCTGCCGCCGGCGCTGCTGTTGGGCGCGCTGGCGTGCTCGGTGTTGCCCAGCGCCCCGATCCCGACCCCCGCCGGGGTCGGCGGGCTGGCCGGCTGGGAGCTGCTGCGCCTCGTCCACGCGATCCATCTCGGCCCGCTGGCGCTGCCGGTGGCGATGGGCGCGGCCTCGCTCGTTGCGCTGCTGCTGTTGTCGATCATGGGTCTCTCCTGGCGCGACTGGCGGGATATCGGCAGCAATGCCGGTCGCGGCACGCGCGGCCTCGCCCGCGTCTCGGGGCACGGCACGGTCGCCGCCGCCGGGCTCGCCCGCCGGCTCTACCGGCGCTGGCACGCGGCGCGACGCGCCAAGGCCACCGCTGCGCTCGGCCCGGCGCGTCCGGTGCCGTGGGCGCCGCAGCCCGAGGCGCCGGTGGCCGCCCGCGAGCGGCACGAGCCGCAATTTGGCCGCGGCCAGGCGGTGACGCCGCTGCGCCCAGCCGCCGCTGCCCCGCCGGCCGAGGAGCCGATCAAGAACAAGCTCGTGCGTTTCGTAATGCCCGGCACGCGCTCGCTCGGCGGCGGCAAGCGCGCCGAGAACGAGCGCCAATCCTCTTTCGACCTCGACGGCCAGCCGATCCTGCCGCCGATCGATCTCCTGGCCCGTCCGCCGCTCGGCAAGGTCGAGGCGATCGACGAGGAGGCGCTAGCCAAGAACGCGCGGCTCCTCGAAGCTGTGCTCGAGGATTATGGCGTGCGCGGCGAGATCGTCCAGGTTCGCCCCGGTCCGGTCGTGACCCTCTACGAGCTGGAACCCGCCGCCGGCATCAAGGCCTCGCGCGTCATCGGCCTCGCCGACGACATCGCTCGCTCGATGAGCGCCATCTCGGTACGCGTCGCGGTGGTGCCGGGGCGCAGCGTCATCGGCATCGAATTACCCAATACCAGGGCCGAGACGGTCTACCTGCGCGAGCTGCTCGATTCCCCGGCCTATGAGAAGCACACCGGCCGGCTCGCCCTCGCCCTCGGCAAGGACATCGGCGGCGAGGCGGTGGTCGCCGACCTGGCGCGCATGCCGCATCTGCTGATCGCCGGCACCACCGGCTCGGGCAAATCGGTCGGCATCAACACGATGATCCTCTCGATCCTCTACCGGATGCCGCCCGACCGCTGCAAATTCATCATGGTCGACCCGAAGATGCTGGAGCTGTCAGTTTATGACGGCATCCCGCATCTCTTGGCGCCGGTCGTCACCGATCCCAGGAAGGCGGTGCTCGCGCTCAAATGGACCGTGCGCGAGATGGAGCGCCGCTACCAGATGATGTCGAAGCTCGGGGTGCGCAGCATCGAGGGCTATAACGCGCGCATTCTCGAGGCCCGCGAGAAAAGCGAGCAGCTGGTCCGCAAGGTACAGACCGGTTTCGACCCCGAGACTGGCCAGCCGATCATCGAGGACCAGCCCTTCGATCTCACCGAGCTGCCGCTGATCGTTGTCATCGTCGACGAGATGGCCGATTTGATGCTGGTCGCCGGCAAGGACATCGAGGCCTCGGTCCAGCGCCTGGCGCAAATGGCGCGCGCCGCCGGTATCCACATCATCATGGCGACCCAGCGCCCCTCGGTCGATGTCATCACCGGCACGATCAAGGCCAATTTCCCGACCCGGATCAGCTTTCAGGTCACCTCCAAGATCGACAGCCGCACCATCCTCGGCGAGGGCGGCGCCGAGCAGCTCCTCGGCCGCGGCGACATGCTCTACATGGCCGGGGGCGGCCGCGTCACCCGCGTCCACGGCCCCTTTGTCTCGGACGAAGAGGTCGAGCGCGTCGTCTCGGCGCTCAAGGCTCGGGCCGAGCCCGATTATGTCGAGGAGATCACCGAGGACGCCGCCGAGGGCGGCAGCCTCGGCTTCGGTGCCGACGACGACGATGGCGGCACCGGCGACCAGCTCTACGACCAGGCAGTCGCGCTCGTCACCCGCGAACGCAAGGCCTCGACCAGCTTCGTGCAGCGCCACCTGCAGATCGGCTACAACCGCGCCGCCCGCATCATCGAGCGCATGGAGCAAGAGGGCGTCGTTGGCGCCGCCAACCACGTCGGTCGCCGCGAGGTGCTGGCTCCCGGGCCGCGCTGACGCGGTCCATATTGTTTCGCTTCCG
>DASYXG010000121.1:0-3033 GCA_035935235.1 Allostellaceae bacterium | reverse complement strand
GAGCAGGGCGTCGCGCCGTTCCGCGACGACACCAAACACCTGTCCGCGACCGACAAGGCCGCACTCATGGGCGGAACGCTGCAGAAAGTCTACAAGTGGTAGCGCGACTGTACTGATCCGGCGGCGTCGCGAGACCCGCCGCCGTGCCCCTTATGGCGTCGGCACCCCAATCGACTTCAACCGCGCATGGGCGCGGGCGGCGCGTGCTTTCATCCCGTCAAGATACGTGCTCACGTCGTTGCCCGGCAGGTTCAGCACCCTGAACCCGAGCTGCCAATATTCCTCGATCTGCGCCTCGGTCTCCGCCGATCCCCGGGCGAGTTTGCCGTGGGCTTTGCAGGCCTCCACGATCCGCCGCATCGCCGCCTTGAACTTGGGGTGTTCGAGGTCGAGGTGAACCCCAAGCTGCGCGCTCAAATCGGAATGGCCATAGGCGATCATGTCGATCCCTTCGACCGCCGCGATCTGCTCGACATTCTCCAGGCCTTCGAGCGACTCTATCGACGGGAAGAGGATGATGTTCTCGTTGGCCCACGGCGCATATTCGGTGGCGTGACGGGGGCCGTAGCTCTTGTATCCCGTGTGCGGCCCCTGGCCGGAGATGCCGCGGTTCCCGAGCGGCGGATACTTCGCCAGGCGGACGATCGCACGCGCCTCCTCGGCGGTTTCCACCTCGGACACTTGGATGCCCATGATGCCCTGATCGAGGATGCCGGGAATGAGGTGCGCGAATGCCTTGTGCAGCCGAACGATGGGCGAGACGTTCGTCGCCTGGAACCAGCTCGCCAGATTGGCGATCGTTTCCATGTCGAACGCCCCGTGCTCGTGGTCGATCGCGCAGTAGTCGAAGCCGGCCGCCTCGATGATCCAGGGAACGCCGCGTGACGCGAACTCCTTGAGCCCGGTGCCGAGCGCCGCTCGCCCTTCGCGCACCGCCCGCCGGATGCTGTTTTCTTTCATCGCGCGCCCCTCTTCATGACAAACAGGATAGCACCATGGGCGCAGGTGGCCCCGATTGTCTTGCCGCCTACTCAGACCGGGCCTTCCCGCTCCACGCGCCTGCTGTTTCTGGCCCGCCTTCAGATGTAAACTGAGACCCGCCAGGGCCTTTTCGCAGTGATGGAGGGTGTCCATGCCACTCGACGGCTCGTACATCGCCAATGAACCCTATCGCGTCATCGAGATCCCGGGTCGGATTATCGAGATCCCGGATCAACCCACCTCGGCCGCACCGCCTCAGCGGCGCAAAATCGATTGGTTTAAAGTCGGTCTCGTGATTTGTGCCTTGTGGCTGGTTGCCTGGACGACAGAGGTGAATTCGCCCGATCGCGGAATTTTCAGCCTCGTCTTTGGCGTTCCCACCGTCCTTCGGGAAAACGCCATTGCCCGTGCCATCCTCTATGGCCCGGACGCGCACAGGCTGGAGTTCACCGTCGCCGGTGAGCGCTATACGGTCATCAGCCCCGGCCATCGGCTAACCCCGGAGGATCGAACCGCCCTCTTGAATTTCGCGGCAAGGAACAATCTTCCCTTGTGGACCGTGGATGGGGAGCTCGCGGTCGACCCGTAGATATCTCGACGCTATTCCGCCGCCGCCAGCATCTTCAGCTCTTCTGCCGCCGACAGGATCGGCACGCCTTCGATCGATTTCGACGGCTGCCCATCGACGCCGATGAGCGGCTTGCCGACCAAGGTCACGCGGTAGAGCTGGCGGTCGAAATCGGATTCGAAGATGTCGGTCGGCGCGAGGTGCACCGTCGAGCGATTGTCCCAAAATGCGATGTCACCCTCGTTCCATTTGAAGCGCACGGTGTATTCGGGGCGGGTGACGTGCTCCCACAGGATTTCGAGGATTTTCTGGCTTTCGCGCGGCGTTAGCCCGACGATCGATTTGAGGAATGACGGACTCACATAGAGGATGCGTTCGCCGGTCTCGGCATGCACGGTCACGATCGGGTGCTCGCTTTCGAGCGCGCGCCGCTTGACGCGATCTTTGTACTCGTCGCTGCGGTTGGTCTCACCGCGGCTGCCGAACTGGTGGATGCCGCGCAGCCCGTCGACAAAGCCGCGCATAGTCGGCGACAGCGCCATATAGGCGGCGTTCAGGTTGGTCCAGAACGTGTCGCCGCCATAGGGCGGGATGGTGACGCCGCGCAGGATCGAGGCCATCGGCGGGTTGACCGCGGCGGTGATGTCGGCGTGCCAGCCGGTCCACGGCGTCACCATCTGCGCCTTGCGGTTTTCGTTGGCGAGCCGGTTCTTGGCGACCGAATAGATTTCGGGATGGTCGTCGAGATGGCCGAGCACGGCGTGGCCGATCGTCGGCTCGCCGAATTGCCGCGCCATCGCGACATGCTGCGCATGATCGAGATGCTGGTTGCGGAAGAAGACGACCTTCCATTTCAGGAAGGCGGCGCGCACCTCCTTTACCTGCTGCGGCGGCAACGGTTTGGTCAGATCGACACCGCGGATTTCCGCGCCGATATGCAGGGTCAGCGGTACGATCTCGATGCTTTGCGGCGTCTGTTGGGATTGTGACATCTCTTGTCTTCTCCGCTTCCTCTACCAAGAACCCGTATTGCTCATGCTGGTCCAGGGTTCGGCGGGCGGCAATCCTTCGCCGGCCTGCAACAGCTCGATGGAGATGCCGTCCGGCGTGCGGACGAAGGCCATGCGGCCGTCGCGCGGCGGGCGGTTGATCGTCACGCCATGGGCAATCAAGGCGTTGCAGGTGTCGTAGATGTTGTCGACGGCGTATGCGAGATGTCCGAAATTGCGGCCGCCGGGGTAGGGCTGAGGATCCCAATTGTAGGTGAGTTCGACGGCCGCTTCCTCGTCGCCGGGAGCGGCGAGGAAGACGTTGGTGTAGCGGCCTTTCTCGTCAGGACGGCGGCGGATCTCCTTGAGGCCGAGCACCTCGAAGAAGGCGATGGTGTCCTCCAGCGAACTGACGCGGATCATCGTGTGCAGATATTTGGTCATGGGGTTGTCCTCCGTCCCATCGCAGGCGCGCCGCTTCCGAGCACGGTCGCA
>DASYXG010000120.1:0-9822 GCA_035935235.1 Allostellaceae bacterium | reverse complement strand
TCGTCCTTCGCTACCGCGAGCGGAGTGCCGCCCTGTTGCGCGATGCCGTCGGCGATTTGGCGCAGCTCGCGTGCCGCTCGCGATTCCGTTGCTGCCGCCGCGGCGGCTGCGGCACCGGCAGCGGCTGCGCTGGCCCGACCGCGACCGCTCAGCCCGACCGGCGTTGTCTCCCGGCCTTCAACATGTGCCAGCACGGCGTCGACCGCGCCCTTGCGGATCGAGGAGCCCTCAATATCAATCCCGCTGATTCGCGTCTGCGCGCTGAACGGGATGAACTTGGCATTGAGCGGCGCCATGTCGCGGCCGCGGATCCCATAGCGCTCCTTGGCCAGCACGACAATCGAGCGGCCCTCCGGGGTCTCGTCGCTAAGCGAGGCGAGTTGCGCCACGTCGGCAAGCTCGCGTGCGTCTATCCCAGGCAGCGGCAGGAACTCGCTTGCCTGGCGGTTGCCGAGGGTGATCGTGCCGGTCTTGTCGAGGAGCAGCGTGTCGACATCGCCCGCGGCCTCGACTGCGCGTCCCGACATGGCGAGCACGTTGAACTTGACCAGGCGGTCCATCCCGGCAATGCCAATCGCCGACAGGAGGGCACCGATCGTTGTCGGGATCAGGGTGACGAAGAGCGCGATCAGCACGACGACGCCAACCGTTCCGCCGGCATAGTTCGAGAAGCTAGGGATCGTCACCGTCGCGAACAGGAAGATGATCGTCATCCCGGCGAGCAGGATGTTGAGGGCGATCTCGTTGGGCGTCTTTTGCCGCTCGGCGCCCTCGACGAGCTTGATCATGCGATCGAGGAAGGTCGAGCCCTGGCTCGCGGTGATGCGCACCTTGATATGGTCGGACAGCACGCGGGTCCCGCCGGTAACCGCGGAACGGTCGCCGCCGCTTTCGCGGATGACCGGCGCAGACTCGCCGGTAATCGCCGACTCATCGACCGAGGCGATGCCCTCGATGATCTCGCCGTCGCTGGGGATCAGATCTCCGGCCTCGACCAGGACAATGTCGCCCGGCTTCAGCTGCATCGCCGGGCGCTCTTGCCATTCCGTTCCCTGGCTGGACGGAAGCAGCTTGGCAACCGCCTGGGTCTGGGTGGCCCGCAGGCTCGCCGCCTGCGCCTTGCCACGCCCCTCGGCGACGGCCTCGGCGAAATTGGCGAACAGCACGGTGAACCACAGCCACAGGCTGATCTGACCTGAGAACCCCGCGCCAGTGCCGGCGAGAAGGTCGCGGACAAAAAGGATTGTCGTCCCGGCGGATACCACCTCGACCGCGAACATGACCGGGTTGCGGGCAAGGGTGCGCGGGTTGAGCTTCTTGAAGGCGTCGCCGATTGCCGGACCGATGATGGCCGGATCGAACAGCGAGCGGGTTTGCGCAGCCATCGATAATCTCCGATCAGAACAGGGTTCCGGCTTTCATCGCGAACTGCTCGACGATCGGGCCGAGCGCGAGAGCCGGGAAATAGGTGAGGCCGCCGACGATGACGACGACGCCGACGAGCAGGCCGACAAAGAGGCCGCCATCGGTCGGGAAAGTTCCGGCCGAGGGCGCCGCGATCTTTTTGGCGGCCAGCGAACCGGCAATCGCCAGCACCGGGATGATGATCAGGAAGCGGCCCATCAACATCGCCATGGCGAGCGTCGTATTGTAAAAGGGCGTGTTCGCCGACAGCCCGGCGAAGGCGCTGCCATTGTTGCCGGTGGCCGAGACGTAGGCGTAGAGCGCCTCGGTGAAGCCGTGCGGGCCGGAATTCGCCATGCCAGCGAGCCCGTCCGGGACAACCACGGCAAGCGCGGTCCAGCCGAGCATCGACAGCGGCAGGGCCAGGATGGCGAGCATCGTCATCTTGACCTCTTTGGACTCGAGCTTCTTACCGAGGTATTCGGGAGTGCGTCCGACCATCAGCCCGGCAACAAACAGGGCGACGATGGCGAACAGCAGCATCCCGTAAAGGCCTGAGCCCACGCCGCCGACAATGATCTCGCCAAGCATGATGTTGACCAGCGGCACCATGCCGCCGATCGGCGTCAGGCTGTCGTGCATGGTGTTGACGGCGCCGCACGAGGCGTCGGTGGTGATCGTGGTGAACAGCGCCGAATTGGCGATCCCGAAGCGGACTTCCTTGCCTTCCATATTGCCGCCGGGCTGCGTCAGCGACGGCGCCTGGTCGATGCCGAGCGCGGCGAATTGCGGGTTGCCCGCCGACTCCGCCGAATAGCAGACAACCACGCCGACGATGTAAAGCACACCCATCGCGCCGAGGATCGCCCAGCCCTGCTTCTCGCTACCGACCATGCGGCCGAACACGTTGGTCAGCGCGACGCCGATCGCGAACAACGAGACCATCTCAATGAGGTTGGTCAGCGCGGTCGGGTTCTCGAACGGATGCGCCGAGTTGGCGTTGAAGAAGCCGCCGCCATTGGTGCCGAGCATCTTGATGAATTCTTGCGAGGCCACCGGGCCTTGCGCGATGACCTGCTTGGCGCCTTCGAGCGTTGTCGCCTCGGTATAGGCGCTAAGGTTCTGGGGGATCCCCTGCCACACCAGCACCAGCGCGCCGACGATCGAGATCGGCAGCAGGATGTAGAGCACGCAGCGGGTCATATCGACCCAGTAGTTGCCAATACTGTTGGCCGAGCGACGGGCGAAGCCGCGGATCAGCGCCACCGCGACGACGATGCCGGCGGCAGCCGAGAGGAAGTTGTGCACGGTGAGCCCCGCCATCTGGGTGAGGTAGCTCATCGTCGTTTCCGGCGTGTAAGACTGCCAGTTGGTATTCGTGTTGAAGCTGATCGCGGTATTGAAAGCGAGGCTCTGCTCGACCGCGTCCTGTCCCGCCGGGTTGAACAGCGGAATCAGGTTCTGCAGCCGCATCAGCGCATACATCAACAGGACACCGGCGGCGTGGAAGAACAGCAGGCCGATCCCATAGGTCAGCCAATGCTGCTCCTGCTTCTCGTCGACGCCGCAGAGCGCGTAAATGCCCCGTTCGACCGGGCGCAGAAAGCCGACGCGGCCCTCGAACACGGCGGTCATGTAGCCGCCCAGCGGGCGGGCCAGGAGAATAAGGATCGCCGTGAAGATGGCGATCTGGATCCAACCGTTTGCGGTCATGGCATCCTCGGAATGTTCCCGCTCAGAACTTCTCTGGGCGGAGCAGCGCGACAACCAGGTAGACGAGCATGCCGACCGAGATCAGCGCGCCCAGGATCAGTTCGAACATGGTGCCCTCACAACCAGTCGCAGGCGTAGAGGTAGAGGCAACCCGCGGCGAAGAAGCCGAGGCTGACCGCGATGAAAATCAGGTCCAACACCTTCGCTCTCCTAAAGAGCCCGCCCGTTCGCGGCGGGAGTTCGGTGCAGTGCTCTCTGGAGCGCACCGTTACGCTCGATCCACGCGTATGGAACTGACCTAGATCAACCGCCGATCAATTCCGCCCGAATGGACAACACGGCCAACGCGGCCCAGAAAATCGGTCCCAACAACTCCATCAACCTGCCGGTAACCGCATAGAGCAGCGCGATGACCGGATCGTCGGTGACGTCGATGTTCCAGTTACGGAAGCCGAAAACTGCTGACGGATCTCCGTCAGCAAGAAAAGACCGCATCTCTCGCCGGCCGCCTTACCCGGCCTGGAGATAAAAGGATATAAGCGTATTAAAATTCGAGACGAATCGGCGGATACAGATATAAAGACGGTATAAAGAAAATGCCCTTGGGCCTGGTTCAGAGCATCTTAGGTCCGATTAAGACCAGTGCTATAGCGATCCGAGATTGCTTCGCGCCGCGTGTAATGACATCTAAATTGCGATGCCCGATCGCGAAACCAGACCGTCACCGGAAGCGCTGCTCGACGCCGCGGCCAGAGAAGGGCGCGGCCGCCTGAAGATCTTCCTCGGCGCCGCACCCGGCGTCGGCAAGACTTACGAGATGCTGCTGTCGGCGCAAGCCAAGGAGCGCGAGGGGGTCGATCTTGTTGTCGGCGTCGTCGAAACCCACGGGCGGCGCGAGACTGAGGCTCTCCTCGTGGGGCTTGAAGTCATCCCTCGGCACGAGGTCGACTACAAGGGCCATCGCCTCACCGAGATGGATATCGATGCGATCCTCAAGCGCCGTCCCCAACTTGTGCTGGTCGATGAGCTGGCGCACAGCAATGCGCCCGGCAGTCGCCACCCAAAGCGTTATCTCGACGTTGAGGAGCTGATCGCCGCCGGCATCGATGTCTACACCACACTCAACATCCAGCATGTCGAAAGCCTCAATGATGTCGTCGCGCGGATCACCCGCATCCGGGTGCGCGAGACGGTGCCCGACAGCATTCTTGATGGGGCAGACGATATCGAGGTTATCGATCTGTCACCCGACGATCTCATCCAGCGCCTAAACGAAGGCAAGGTCTATGTGCCGCATCAGGCCGAGCGCGCGGTCAGACATTATTTCCAGCCGGGTAATCTGACGGCGCTGCGCGAGTTGGCGCTGCGCCGCACCGCGCAGCGGGTCGACGACCAGTTGTTGTCGCACATGCAGGCGCACGCGATAGCTGGGCCCTGGCCGGCCGGTGATCGGGTGCTGGTCTGCGTCAGCGAGGCGGTCAACACGCCGGAGCTGATCCGTTACGCCCGCCGGGCCGCCGACCGATTCCATGCGCCGTGGACTGCGATCTATGTCGAGACCACGCGCACCCAGCGCCTCACCGATACCGAGCACGACCGTATCGCTGACTACCTGCGACTCGCCGAACGGCTTGGCGCATCGACGATCACCATTCCCGGCGGCAAGATCGCTGACGAGGTCGTCGCCTACGCCGAGGCGAACAACATCACCCAGATCGTCATCGGCAAATCCGATCGCTCGCGCTGGTTTGAGATGATCCATGGCTCGGTGGTGCATGATCTAGTCCGCAAGACCGGCCCCATCAGCGTGCACGTTATTTCGGCCGAAGCCGACGAGGCGCCAGCGAAGCCGGTGGCAACCCGCCCGCACCCACAGCCCTTCAATCTATTGGCCTATACGAGCAGCGCGGGCGCGGTGCTGCTCGCGCTCGGTGTCGCGTCGCTGATAGAGCGGTTCGTTGGCCTCCAGAGCGTCTCGCTCGTGTTCCTGATGGCGGTGCTCGCCTGCGCCGTCGCCTGGGGTCTGTGGCCGGCGCTGTTCGCCTGCCTGTTGAGCGTTTTGGCCTACAATTTTTTCTTCCTGCCACCGCTTTACACGTTGACCATCGCCGACCCCGAAAACGTCGTGGCGCTGTTCTTCTTTGCGCTGGTCGCGCTCATCGTCAGCAATTTGACCGCGGCGACGCGCACCCAGATTGTCTCGGCCCGCGGCCGGGCCAAGGCGACGGCCGAGCTTTATGCGTTCAGCCGCAAGCTTGCCGGCATCGGCACGCTCGACGATCTGCTGTGGGCGACGGCATTCCAGGTCTCGTCGATGCTCAAAGTGAGCACGGTTCTCTTGTTGCCGGATCAGGCGGCCAAGAGCCTTACGCTCGCTTCCGCCTATCCACCGGAAGACACGCTCGACGAGGCCGATATGGCGGCGGCGCGCTGGTGCTGGGAGCACAACCACCCGACGGGCCGCGGCTCCGACACCCTGCCGGGTGGCAAATGGCTGTTCCTGCCGCTGCGCACGGGGAGCGGCACGGTCGGGGTCATGGGCATCGAGCGCGAAGTGCTGTTGACCCCCGATGAGCACCGCTTGCTCGATGCCCTGGCCGATCAGGTCGCGGTCGCGATCGAACGAATTTCGCTGGCGCGGGGCCTCGCTGAGGCGCGCGTCTCGGCCGAGACTGAACGTCTGCGGGCGGCGCTGTTAACTTCTGTCTCACACGATCTGCGCACCCCGCTCGCCTCGATCATCGGGACGGTTTCGAGCCTGCGCAGCTATGCCGACAAATACGATGAAGCCGACCGCGACGAGCTGCTCGCGACTCTCGAGGGCGAAGCCGAGCGGCTCAACCGGTTTGTCGGCAATTTGCTCGACATGACCCGGCTCGAGTCTGGCGCGATTGAGTTCAAGCTCGATCTTGTCGATGTCGGCGAGATCGTCGGCGCCGCGATGGAGCGCGCGGGCACGATCCTTTCCGAGCATCGGGTGGAGATCTCAATCGCGCCCGACCTGCCGATGCTGCGCCTCGACGCGATGCTGTTCGAGCAGGTGTTGTTCAACCTCCTCGACAATGCTGCCAAGTACGCGCCGCCGGGTACCCGCATCGATCTCAAAGCGAGGCAAGATGGAGATGCGGTCGCGATCGAGGTGGTCGACGAGGGGCCGGGCATCCCCCCTGACGATCTGGAGCGTATCTTCGACAAATTCTATCGCGTCCAGGCGCAGGACCGGCGTCGTGCCGGTACGGGGCTGGGCCTGGCGATCTGCCGCGGTTTCATCGAGGCGCAGGGCGGCCGCATCGAGGCGCATAACCGGCACGATCGATCCGGCGCGATCCTATCGCTGCGTATCCCGGTGCCGGAACACAGCGAAATCCACGAGCCCGCTGCGGCGCACCGCTAGTGCCTATATTCGGCGCGTCTAGTACGTGGCTCTTGTCAGCGCCGCCGTTTGTTCGGCGACTGGACCGAGCGCGAGCGCTGGGAAGAACGTGAGGCCGCCCACGATCACAATCGTCCCGACGAGTAGCGCGACGAACAGGGGCCCATGGGTCGGCATCGCGCCAGCCGCGGGCTGCAATCGACCCTTGGTGACCAGGGTGCCGGCGATGCACAGCACCGGAACGATGACCAGGAAGCGGCCCGCGAACATCGCCGCCGCCAATGTCAGGTTGTAGAACGGCGTGTTCGCGTTGATGCCGGCGAAAGCGCTGCCGTTGGTCGCGGCGCCCGAGGTATAGGCGTAGAGCATCTCCGAGAAGCCGTGCGGCCCGGCATTGTTGAGCCCGGCGAGACCGACAGGCAGCACCGCCGCGATGGCGGGCAGGCCGAGAATGAACGCCGGCACGATCAACAAGGCCAGCATCGCCATCTTCACTTCGTTCGCCTCGATCTTGTTGCCGAGATATTCGGGCGTCCGGCCGATCATCAGCCCGGCGATGAACACCGCCACGATCGCGAACAGCAAGATGCCGAAGAGGCCCGACCCCGGGCCGCCGACGATGACCTCGTCGACCATCATGTTGGCCATCAGGACCAAACCCGATAGCGGCATGAAGCTATCGTGCATTGAGTCAATGGCGCCGTCGGACGAAGCGGTGGATACCGTGGCGAACAATGCCGATTGCGCGATGCCAAAGCGGACTTCCTTCCCCTCCATATTTCCGCCGGCTTGTCGCGGGCCCGCTGTCTGATCGATGGCCGATGGGTATACCGGATTGCCCGCGGCCTCGGCGCGGTAGACCACGATGGCGCCGACCAGGAACAGCGCCGCCATCGCGGCGTACAAAGCCCAACCCTGCCGCCGGTCTCCGACCATCCGCCCGAAGGTGCTGGTTAGCGCGACGCCGATAAGGAAGATCAGCAGCATCTCGACGAGGCCGGTGAGCGGCGTGGGGTTTTCGAAGGGATGCGCCGAGTTGGCGTTGAAGAAGCCGCCGCCGTCGCCGCTCAATAGCTTGATGACCTCCTGGGAAGCGACGGGGCCGAGCGCTATAGGTTGAGATTAGCCTTCGAGCGTTGTCGCCGTGACATAGGCATGGAGCGTCTGCGGCACGCCCTGCCACACCAGAAACAACGCGCCAATAATGCAAACCGGCAGCAGCACGTAGAGCGTCACGCGGGTCATATCGACCCAGAAATTGCCGATCGTCGCGGCCGAGCGGCGTGCGAAGCCGCGGACCAGCGCGATGGCGACTGCGATCCCGCTCGCGGCCGAAAGAAACGATTGCACCGTAATCCCGACCATCTGCGTCAGATAACTGAGCGTCGTTTCGCCCACATAGGATTGCCAGCTCGTATTGGTGACGAAGCTGACCGCCGTGTTCAGCGCCAAATCAGGCGCGACAGCGTCAAAATGTTGGGGATTGATTGGAAGCGTGGCTTGCAGCCGCTGGAGCCCGTAAAGCGCGACGATCCCGACGACATGAAACAGGAGCAGCGCGAACGCGTATTCGACCCAGCCTTGCTCGCGCGTCGGGTCGATGCCAGCAAGGCGATAGATGCCGGTTTCGATTGGCGCGCCGAGGCGCGCCAATCGACTTCGCCCGTCGAGACTGCGAGCGATATAGCCGCCAAATGGCCTGATCGCGGCAGTTGTCAGGGCTGCAAAGATGGCAAGCTGGAGCCAGCCTTGCCAGGTCATTTCGAAGCTTCGTCGGAATGGTTGGGCGAAGCGGTCAGGCGTTCGCAGACCCGGACGTAACCGGCGGCGCTGAGAAACGCCACCGCGAGAAGCATGAGCATCAAGAGATCGATCATCAGGTCACTCTCTGACGAGGCTGTGACGTCGCATGCGCAAGATGGTCGGCCCCGTATAGGATTTCCATGAGTAACAAGCCGCTGTGGAATAAAGAATTGGTAAAAATACCCTTGCAACTCCGGGCCGGCCATTTGGCTCGCGGACGTCACTAGGGCTGCGGCAGTATCGGCCGACACGCCTGGGTTCGACCCGAAGCAACCGTCTCGCCAGCCGCACGCGACCGCATGTCAGTGAGTCAGCAAGATCCTTTCGAGCTGCTCGAGTAACTCGCCATAACGGACAAAGTTGCCCGCGGCATATTCCTGCTGCATGTCGCGAAACACCGTGCGGGCACGCTCCAGCCGGTCGCTATCTGTCGTGCCAGGTGTTTGTGCGACCGGCTGCGGGCGGATTCCGACAAGGAGCGCCTCGGCCTCGCCAAGGGTGCCGGCCCACTCGATCTTGCGGTCGTCAGGCAGCAATTGCCCGAACACGACGCGGGCAAGCGTCGGGATCCTGGTCTGCTCCGCCTCGATGTAAACAGGCTCGATGGCGACCAGCTGACTGTCGTTGAGCGGCAGGATGATCAAGTTGCCGCGGATCACGCGAGAACCGTGTTGGTCCCATAGGGTCAAGTCGCCCGAGAAGCGGCTGTCCGAATTGATCCGTGACTCGATTTGCGCAGGGCCGTCGACAAACCGCCCCTTGGGAAAACGGAATGCGACAAGCTTGCCGTAGTTTTCGCCATCCGACCGGCCGGCAAGCCAACCGGCCATCTGGTTCTTGCCCGCCACCGACAGCGGCAGCATCAGCATGAATTCCGGATTTTGGCCGCGCGGCAACTGGGCCATGACGTAATAGGGCTGAACCTCGATCTCACGGTCGCGATAGAGCTCGCGCGGTACCTCCCAGCGATCCTCCCGATTGTAAAACGTGGTCGGGTTGGTCATGTGGTAAGTGCCGTACATTTCGGCCTGAACGGTGAACAAATCCTCGGGATAGCGGATGTGGTGCCGGAGGTTTTCGGGCATCTCGCTGCGATCCTTGAACAGACCGGGCAGCATTTTCTGGTAGGCCTTGATGATCGGATCGTCGGTGCCGAAGACATAGAACGTCACCGACCCGTTATAGGCGTCGACGACAGCCTTCACTGAGTTACGCAGGTAATTGCGGCCGTGGAAGTCGCTGAGCGAGCCTTGATAGGCCTCGCTGTACGGATAGTTCTGGGAGCTGGTGTAACCGTCGATGATATAGGAGTAATGCTCGCCGTCCGCGACGATATAGGGGTCATGATCGAAGGTGATAAAGGGCGCCAGCCGTTCGACCCGCTCGATGACATTCCGACGGATCAAGACCCGGCTCTGTGACGTGAAATACCCTGAGATGAACAACCGTAAGCCGTCGAACTCATGGGCGATGACCAGCTTGCGCCAGAGATTTGACAAGGGAATGCCGCCGTTGCCGCCATAGACGGT
>DASYXG010000119.1:0-7714 GCA_035935235.1 Allostellaceae bacterium | reverse complement strand
GGTCGATGACACCTGATCGATGTTGAAATCGACCATCGTCCCGCCCATCGCCCCGCGCCAAATGCCCGTGTGGAGTGGCTGCCGGATCCCGAGCGGGCCGGCCGGACCCGAGGGCGTCGGCTCCGGATTGCAACCGGCAAGCAGCAGCGCCACGGCGATTAGAACTCTCGTTTTCAGCATCTCAACCCTGAGAAATGTGCGATCCCATCCAAAACGCCCGGCGCCGGGGATCAAGTCCGAAGAAAAGATCAGTGCCCCTCGTGCCCGTCCTTCGGCATCTCGGCGAGTTCGAAGAGCAGGTTGCCGGTCGCCTTCGGGTCGATAAAGGCGATACGGCAATTGCCGTGGCCGATCACCGGCGTCTCGTGGATCAGCGGCGTGCCCTTGGCTTTGAGCTCGGCGAGCGCGGCGTCGATGTCCTCGACCTCGAAGCAGATGTGAAAGAGGCTCTGGCCATTTTCGGCGAGCCACTTGGTCGCGCCGGAATCCGGCGTCGTTCCCTCCAGCAGCTCGATATAGGTTTCGCCGACTGGCAGCATCGCCAGCTTCGTCGTCGGCCGGTCTTCCTCGTATTCGAGGTCGATGCCGAACTTGTCCTGCAACAGCTCGGCAACCTCCTTCAGGTCGTTGACGGCGATGGCGATGTGCTCGATGCGCTTGATCTTCATGGCGTCCTCCCTCAACTCCGCGGCAGCTCGACCAGCACGTTGACCCCGCGCGCCGCCTCGGCAATTTCGCGCCAGGTTTCGTCGTCGATCGGTATGCCCTCGGCGATCCGCTTCTCCCGCGACAGCCGCTCCGGATCGCCCGGGATCAGCACCGGCTCACCGGATTTGCGCGGCGGCGAGGCGGTGACGAAATCGGTCATCGCCTTGATCTCGTCGATGAGCCAGGCGCGGTCGGTAATCCGCCCGGGGTCGACGATGATCAGCAGCATTCCGTTGGTCACGCTCTCATTGTCGATCCGCTCCGGCCGCATCGTGCCGCTGCCGGTGATGGCGCCGGCCAGCATTTCGCAAATGAAGGCGAGCGCGTAGCCCTTGTACTCGGCGAAGGTGAGGAGCGCACCGCGCGGCCTTTTGTACATGACATTGGGATCGTCGGTCGGCTGCCCGTCGGGGCCGAGCAGCGTCTCGGCGGCGATTTTTTCGCCCTTGTTGCGGGCGACGCGCACCTTGCCCATCGCGATGCGGCTCGTCGCCATGTCGGCAATGATCGGCCGGTCGGGGCTGGGCCCCGGCAGTGCCACGGTCACCGGGTTGGTGCCGAAGCGCGCGTCGCCGCCGCGCCATGGCGCCACCGCCGGGCGCTGGTCGGTGATATTGACGAACGAAATCGAGAGCAGCCCCTCGCCGGCGCACATCTCGCCGTAAGTGCCGACCCGGCCGATATGGTGGGCGTTGCGCAGGGCCACCACCGCGACCCCGTCGCGCTTGGCGCGGGCGATGCCGAGCCGGGTCGCCTCGCGCGCGACGATCTGGCCGTAGCCGCGCGCGCCGTCATAGACGATGAACGAGCCGCTATCGCTGACCACCCGGCCCTTCTCGTTTGCCTTGGCCTTGTCGGCGTGCAGGTTGCGCAGATAGCTGGGGATCATCCCGACCCCGTGGCTGTCATGGCCCTTGAGATTGGCCTCGACGAGATGGTCGGCGATGATCGCGGCCTCGTCCTCGCTGCTGCCGGCGGCGGTGAAGACGTGCCGGCCGATGCGGCGCAATTCGTTGTGGTCGACGACGACGGACATGAGTGCTCCTTCAACCTTTGGCGGCGCTATTTGCTGTGCCGCTTGGGCGCGGCGGGGTAGACGCCGAGAATTTTCACTTCGTGCGAGAAGAAGCGCAGCTCTTCGAGGGCCAGTTGCAACGGCCGGTCATCGGGATGCGCCTCGACATCGGCGTAAAACTGCGTCGCGGTGAAACTGCCCTCGACCATATAGCTTTCCAGCTTGGTCATGTTGACCGCGTTGGTCGCGAACCCCCCCAGCGCCTTGTAGAGCGCGGCCGGCACGTTGCGGACGTTGAAGACAAAAGTGGTGACGGTCGGTCTGCCGCGCGGCGCGCGCTTTTCCGTCGGCGACATGATGAGAAATCGGGTCGTGTTGTGCGCCGCGTCCTCGATGTTCTGCGCCAGCGATTCGAGCCCGTAAATCTTGCCGGCAAGCTCGGAGGCGATTGCCGCGACGGTTGGGTCGCGTCGCTCGGCGAGCTCGGCGGCGGCGCCGGCGGTGTCGGCGGCGACCACCGCGGTCAGTTTGTGCTTGCGCAGAAACTTGCGGCATTGCCCCAGCGCATGGACATGGCTGCGCACGGTCTTGATCTGCTTGAGGCTGGTGCCGGGCAGCGCCAGCAAGTGATGGTGCACCGGCTCGAAATGCTCGCCGATAATGAAGAGGCTCGAATCCGGCATCAGATGATGGATGTCGGCGACCCGGCCAGCGACCGAGTTCTCGATCGGTATCATGCCGAGCGCCGCGCGCCCTTCACGCACCGCGGCAAACGCGTCCTCGAACCCCGGACAGGGCAGTGTCTTCATCTTCGGAAACACATGCCGGCAGGCGAGGTCGGAATAGGCGCCTGGCGAGCCCTGAAAGGCAATGAGGCGCGGCGAAGTAGCGGTCATCTAGGCGCGTCCCCCGACGAGCGCACGGGCGCGTTCGAGGTCGGCGGGGGTGTCGACCTGGACCCCAAGCTGTACGGGGTCGATGAGGGTCACCGACATGGTCATGCCGTTCTCCAAGGCCCGCAATTGTTCGAGCCGTTCGCGCGCTTCGAGCACGCCGCGCGGCAGAGCGACGAAACGCTCCAGCGCCTCGCGGCGATAGGCGTAGAGGCCGATATGCTCGTAATGCGGCCCGTCGCCCCACGGCACGATCGCTTTCGAGAAGTAGAGCGCGCGGGCCGGCGCGGCCGGGTCGGCGAAGCCGGCGACGACCTTGTTGACGCTGGTATCGATAAGCGCCGCATCATCGGTGATGACGGCGCCCAAAGTGGCGATGTCGATCTCGGGGTCGGCGAGGCCTTCGGTAGCGACCCGGATCGCGGAGGGATCGAGCGTCGGCAAATCGCCCTGGACGTTGATGACCGCGTCATGCGCCCGGCGCGGGTCGAGGCTGGAAAGCGCCGCGGCGATGCGGTCGGAGCCGGTCGGCAGTTCGGGATCGGTCAGCACGGCCGTGCCGCCCGCCGCCTCGACCGCAGCGGCGATCTCCTTGTCGCCGCAAGCGACGACGACCGGCCCCAGCGCGGCGGCGACCGCGCGACGCCAGACATGGACAATCATCGGAACCCCAGCGATTAGCGCCAGCGGCTTTCCCGGCAGCCGGGTCGAGGCCATCCGCGCGGGGATCATCACGATCGGGTTCTGAGGCGCGATTCGCGTCACGGTTGGGTGCTGATGGAGGCGGGGAGCGACAACATGCCCGGTTCGTGCATTTGTCGGAAGCGTGATAATTGGATTGAGCCAGCGCGTCGAATCCGGTTTGCTGGCGAGAGACTTGCGCAAGCGAGCCACGGGGAGCGAACGGGCTGATGTCGGCTTTCGAGTGGAACAAGATCATTGCATCGGTGCTGACCGCGATGATCGTCGCGATGGTGACGGGTATCGTGGCGCAGAGCGTAGTCCACCCGATGCGTCTCGAAAAACCCGCCTACCTGCCGCCCGGCGCCGAGGGCGAGACCGGCCCCGCCGCGGCCGCCGCCGCCCCGGCCCCGGCCGCGCTCGATCCGATCGCCCCCTACATCGACAAGGCGGACGCGGGCCACGGCCAGCAGGTCGCCAAGGTCTGTCTGCAATGCCATACCTTCGGTAAGGGCGAGGCCAACAAGATCGGCCCCAATCTGTTTGGCGTGTTGGACGAAAACATCGCTAGTGTTCCCGGCTACACCTTCTCCGCCGCACTGCTTGCCGACAAGGACAAGAAGTGGGACCCGGATGAGCTCAATGTCTGGCTGTTCAAGCCGCAGGACTTCGCCAAGGGTACGAAGATGACGTTCGTCGGGTTGCCCAAGGAGCAGGATCGCGCCGACGTCATCAAGTATCTGCAAAGCCTCCATTAGGGGATTGTGGCCGGGCTCGACGCTTATCTCGCACTCGCCTCCGAGCTGGCCGACGTCGCCGGCGCGGCGATCCGACCGTATTTCCGCAAGCCGCTCAAGGTCGACGACAAAGCCGATCTGAGCCCGGTCACTGCCGCCGACCGCGCCGCCGAGGCGGCGATGCGCCGACTGATCAATGCGCGGTTCCCGGAGCATGGCATTTTCGGCGAGGAATATGGGCGCGAGCGTGACGATGCTGAGTTCGTCTGGGTGCTCGATCCGATCGACGGCACCAAATCCTTTATCAGCGGCGTACCGCTGTTCGGGACGCTGATCGCGCTGGCCCAGGCCGGCCGGCCGATCCTCGGCATCATCGATCAGCCGATTTCGCGCGAACGCTGGGTCGGGGCGGTCGGCAGCGCGACCACGCATAACGGGACCCCCATTCGCTGCCGCGCTTGCCCGGTGCTGTCGCTCGCGACGGTTTTCGCCACGACGCCGGACATGTTCAAGGGCGTCGACGCTGATCGCTTCGCCCGCGCCGCCGGCGCTGCCAAGCTGGTGCGCTTTGGCGCCGACTGCTATGCCTCCGGCCTGGTCGCGCTTGGCTTTGCCGACCTGGTCATCGAGGCCAGCCTCCAGGCCTACGATTTCGGCCCGATGGGGCCGATCGTCGAAGGCGCGGGTGGGATCGTCACCGATTGGCAGGGCGCGCCCCTCGGTCTTTCGTCGGACGGAAGGGTGGCGATCGCCGGCGACCGGCGCGCCCATACCGAGGCGCTGGCGTTATTGCAGGGGTAAGGCGGCCGCCGCTGGCAGCCGAGGAAACCGCCGATGTTGAAGATCAGGACTTTCGCCCTCGCTCTCGTGCTGTCGCTGGCCGCGTTCAGCGCGGCCAGGGCGGTCGTCACCTACGGGATGTCGCTTTACGGCGAGTTCAAATACAAGCCCGACTTCACCCATTTCGACTACGCCGACCCGAATGCGCCCAAGGGCGGCTCGATGAAGCTGTCGACGATCGGCACCTTCGACACGCTCAACCCCTTTGTCATCAAGGGGGTGCCCGCCGCCGGCATCGGCCAGATCTTCGATACGTTGATGACACGCACCGAGGACGAGCCGGCAACCGACTACCCGCTGATCGCCGAAAGCGCCGATCTCGCCCCCGACCGAATGTCGGTGCTGTTCACGCTGCGCAAGGAAGCGCGCTTCCACGACGGCTCGCCGATTACCCCGGACGACGTTGTCTGGAGTTTTGCCATCCTGCGCGACAAGGGATTGCCGCAGTACCGCTTCTATTACGGCGACGTCACCAAGGTTGAAAAAGAGGGCGACCGCGGCGTCCGTTTCACCTTCAAATCGGCCGACAACCGCGAATTGCCGGCGATCTTGAGCGAAATGCCGGTGCTGTCGAAGGCCTATTGGTCGACGCGCGATTTCGAGAAAACCACGCTGGAGCTCCCGCTCGGCAGCGGTCCCTACAAGATCGAGGCTGTGGACCCCGGTCGCTCGATCACCTACCGCCGCGTCGCCGACTATTGGGGCAAGGATCTGCCGGTCAACAAGGGCCGCTTCAACATCGATGTGATCCGCTACGACTACTATCGTGACGCCACCGTCGCGTTCGAGGCCTTCAAGGCCGGGCAATATGATGTGCGGCCCGAGAATTCAGCCAAGAACTGGGCGACCGGGTACGACGTTCCCGCGGTCCGCGACGGGTTGATCAAGAAGGAGGTCATCCCAAACCAGAACCCGAGCGCGATGCAGGGCTTCATCTACAATCTGCGCCGGCCGCTGTTCCAGGACCCGCTGGTTCGCCAGGCCCTCGCCTATGCCTTCGATTTCGAATGGTCGAACAAGAACCTGTTCTACGGCGCCTATACCCGCACGCGCAGCTATTTCGACAATTCCGAACTGGCCGCTACCGGGGTGCCGCAAGGCGACGAGCTGAAGCTGCTCGAGCCGTTTCGCGGCCAGATCCCGGACGACGTGTTCACCAAGGAATACGAGCCGCCCAAATATGACGGCTCGGGCGAGATTCGCGACGGGCTAAAGCAAGCCGTCGCCTTGCTGAAACAAGCGGGGTGGAGCTTTAAGGGCGAGCAACTGGTCAACGATAAGACCGGTCAGCCCTTTCAGTTCGAGTTCCTCAACGACGACCCGCAGATCGAGCGGGTGGCTCTACCTTTTATTCAAAACTTGAAACGAATCGGCATCGCTGTGTCGTTGCGCACGGTCGACGTGTCGCAATATCAGCAGCGGAAGGACAATTTCGACTACGACATGACTATCACGGTCATCGCTCAATCGCTGTCGCCCGGCAATGAGCAACGCGAGTTTTTTGGCTCGGCGTCCGCTGACCAGCCGGGCAGCCAGAACCTGATCGGGATCAAGAGCCCGGTCATCGACGCGCTCATCGAGCAGGTGATCCAGGCGCCTACACGTGCCGACCTGGTCACCCGGGTTCACGCCCTCGACCGCGTGCTGCAATACGGCTACTACGTGATCCCGCAATACCACCTTGGGGCGTATTGGATCGCCTATTGGGATAAGTTCCACCACCCGCAGACCTCTCCCAAATACGGCCTCGGTATCCCCGATACCTGGTGGGTCGACACCGGGGCCGAAAAGACCATCGAGCAAAAGCGGGGCGAGGGTAAGAAGTGATCGCTTATGCGATCCGCCGCATCCTCCTGATGATCCCGACCCTGTTCGCGATCATGGTGGTCAATTTCTTCATCGTGCAGGCCGCGCCCGGAGGGCCGGTTCAGCAGATGATCGCCAAGCTCAAGGGCAACACGGTAAGCGCGACCGAGCGGGTCAGCGGCGGCAGCAACGAGGTTGCGCCGGCGCAAACGGCGGACACCAACAGCTTGTATCGTGCAGCGCGAGGCATCGACCCGGCTCTTATCAAGCAGCTCGTCCACCAATACGGCTTCGACAAGCCGCCCTTGGAGCGCTTCGAGCTGATGATGAAGAACTATCTGGTGTTCGATTTCGGCAACAGCTTCTTCCAGGATCGCAGCGTCGTCGGCCTCATTCGCGACAAGCTGCCGGTATCGATCTCGATTGGGTTATGGACGACGCTGTTCACCTATCTGATCTCGATCCCGCTCGGCATCCGCAAGGCGGTGCGCGACGGCAGCGCCTTCGACATGTGGACGAGCTCGGTCGTCGTTGTCGGCTACGCCGTGCCGAGTTTTCTCTTCGCGGTGCTGCTGATCGTGCTCTTTGCCGGCGGCAGCTACCTATCGCTCTTCCCGTTGCGCGGTCTCGTCAGCGACAGTTGGTCGATGCTGAGCTGGCCGCTGAAGATCGCCGATTATTTCTGGCACATTGCCTTGCCGATCGCAGCGCTCACAATCGGCGGGTTCGCGACGCTGACGATGCTGACCAAGAACTGTTTTCTCGACGAGATCAACAAGCAGTACGTATTGACCGCCCGGGCCAAGGGGCTCAGCGAGCGCCGGGTGCTCTATGGCCATGTCTTCCGCAATGCGATGCTCCTGGTGGTGGCGAGCTTTCCGGCGGCTTTCGTCTCGATCCTCTTCACCGGCGCGCTGTTGATCGAGGTCATCTTCTCGCTGAACGGCCTCGGCCTCCTCGGCTTCGACGCGGCGATCAACCGCGACTACCCGATCGTCTTCGGGACTCTCTACATCTACACGTTGATGGGCCTC
>DASYXG010000118.1:0-29933 GCA_035935235.1 Allostellaceae bacterium | reverse complement strand
TCCGGGCCGACATGAGTCAGCTCGGCATCTTCCTGGGGAACGTGACGGTGATGATAGCCGCTGTAGCGCGACTTTAAGAACGGAGCCCTGGTCGCCATAACAAGCCTCCTGTTCGCGACGGTCCAACCGTGCCACTGCAAGTCTTCCCACTCGCAATTCTTTGCCACGATCATGAACCTCCGAGCCGGTCTATCGCAAGTGCCTGCCAATCCACCGCCGTCCGAGAAGATTGTAGCAAACCGTTACACAACCAAGAGTTTTAATGCTATCATAGGTTGTGCTGCCACTTCACAGCCCATTACCCGTTTTGTGCCCTAAATCAGCGGGGGCGCTTTTCGGCCTCGCCGTCCTCTTATTGCTAGCGGGTTGTCAATCAGCCGATCAGAGCAACGCGCCCGGTTCGCCTGCCCCAAAAGTAGTGGTCGCCTGCATCAACACCAGCGACCCCGAACGGCGTTTCAGCGATGTTGACGAGTTGGCATCTGCTCACAGCTACGCCGCCGCGCGTTCGATATTGGAGGTGCTGCTTACCGATTGCGACGTTGGAGTCCGCGAGAAGGCATTGCAATGGAGTCCGCGAGAAGGCATTGCAATCGCTGAAACGCCTCGACCCGCCGGAGCGGACGACTGGTTCAGTGACGCCGCTCGTCCCCGGCCAAGATGCCGGTAGGAACGCGAGTACCGCTAGCAGTAGCAAAGGCGGCGATGCTCAGCCCGATCCGCCCGGCATTTGCCCTGGCATGGAGGTATGGAAACAACGTTTCGAATACGCAGACCAGCTGCGCGAGGTCGGCGAATTTGTTGGTGCGCGTAGCTTGTTAGAGAGCGCCCTCGACGACTGCTCCAAGGACGTGCGGCATCGGGCGGCGGACGTCCTCAAAGACCTACCGTTCAAACCACCGCCAGCCTGCCCCGATAGGTCGATCTGGCAAGAGCGGTTCCTATACGCAGACGATCTTAAGAGCCGCGACATGATAGAGGACTCACGGGCAGTGCTGAGCCCCATGCTCGATGCGTGCAACGAAGGGGTTCGTAAGGATGCGTTGGCGAAATTGATTGCACTCCCGTCACCGCCCCTACAGACAACGGCTGCTCGTCCCAAGCCTGAGACATGGGACCAGCGTCTTGCTTATGGGCGTTGGCTCGAAAAATCGGGCGACATCACGAACGCCCGCACCATCCTGTTGCCAGCGCTTGCCGATTGCGATTTGGACGTGCGGGAGCAAGCGTTCGAAATACTGAGATATACGTCGCCCCGAAAACCGAGCTTGTGGAAGCGGTTCTTTGAACATGCCACATCAGCATTTTCTGATGGAGGTGACATCGTCCTCAAGGGCCTAGTCGGTGCTCTCCTAACCATTCTGACCTACTTCATTGTTGTCGCTATCCGGAACATCTGGAATCGAACTCGTCTGGCCACAAATGCTCTCGAGGTCTCCGGAGACGGGTTTAGTGGGAGTCAGTTTATCGATATTATTGCCGATAATTACTTTCAGCTTCGCGAACTCGATCTGTTGCAGCAGGAAAATGCGGAACTTCTGCGAGTGGGTGGCGCGGCGCGCAATATCGCTGTTGTAGCACCCCGCGTGCTGCTTGGTATGACGAGCCGTGCGGTTGATCCGATTGGCGATGCTGCAGAGGCGATCTCCGGAGAAACGGCGGGCAAAGTTGCAGCAGTCTTTCTAAAATTGATTCGGCAACCCTGTTATATTTGTTCTGGGTCCGCCATGCTTGGGGCGCGCCGTAGCTATGTTGTGGTGAGGCTTGAGCGTCGCGGCGAAATTATTGCGCGATGGGATTGCACATCAACGCCCGCGCGACTGATCCCCGATTTGCAGACCTGTGCATTGTACATGCTGCAAACAACCGCTGACGATATTGCGAAGCCTGATCGACGGTGGTGGTTGGTTTGGCGATAAGGACAGATTCCATGAGGTATCGCATTTCCAATTACGCTGTCCTAGATTTAGCCAAGACAGCCGCCAATGCAATCAATGTGTACTTGAAGCAACGCGATCGCCAACAGATGGTTAGTGCGCTAAACAAAATTTCGAGAGCGAACGATACGGACAAAGTCAATCCACTAATTCTTAACTATAGAGCCATTCTTGAGGATCTGCTAGGTCAATACGATCAATCAATTGAACATTTGAACCAACAATTCACACTTGAAAAATTAGATGATGAAAACATTTTTGCCGAAATCAAAGTCAATATTGGAGTCGTCCGATATCATAAGTTACGTCTTGATATAGCACTATATGGCCCCACGAATAATATCGAAAAGGAGATTGATGAAATTTTAACAGAAATTTTTCCGGATGCAACTTTTCCTAGAAGGATTTTAGCTGATAGAAAGAAAGCTATATGATTTGCTCATCGCGAATCATTATTTGCACGTCTTCTCGCACTGTGTTGTATACCGCAAAAACCCGATGATGCGTCATCTCAAAATGCTGAAAAACTTAAACAAATCTCGGAATATTATGAAAATTCCTTGCACAGAGCGCAACGGGTGTTAGCCTTAAATCCTCCCAAGTTCTTGACAAAACAAGAAGAAGACGGTTGGAAGCAAGCAATGGCCCTTGCTCGCAATGCTCGTGGGCGTGCGGAGATGTATTATACCGATTACTTCTGCCGGCCGGCAGATAAATTGAAACGACTCCAATCCGCCCTTAAGGATCTTGAATGGGCTGAGAATAAATTTGAAAGCGAAATAACCTACAAATGCGATGTCGCCTCTTGTCATATGCGACTGGGATACTGGTGGGCACGATCTGAAGCTCGAGACATTCTGTATAATATGAATTCCGAGCCTAATTTCGAACCCGAGTCGCCAGAAGCGGTTGCATCTGATGCTGAATTTAAAATGGCTGAAGAGCAATTGAAAGAATTGCTAGAGCAATCCTTATCCGGATATGGCTTTGGCGAATTTGAGCTTGGCCGCGCGTATCGGTTACAGGAACGGTTCGACGAAGCCATTCAGCGCCTAGAAAAGGCTCACGATATTGGAGAGGAAGAACGCGATATATCGGACGCGCGGATCACACGAGAGATCGCGTTAGCTAGAGCCAGATCTACAACTTACCCATAAGTTGATGTCCTCATCCGAACCGCGGCTTGACCTCCTGACACAGGAGACGCAGCGCGTTGAGCACGCGGTTGTGTGGGATGATGCCGCCGCAATTCAATTCGGCGAGGATGCCGTCGAAGCCGATGCGGTCCTGTAGCTCCTTGAGGCGGTTGGCGACGGTTTCGGGCGAACCGACGATGACGTTGTCGCGGATCGCGTCCTCGTAAGTCAGGTTCTTCAAATGCTCGGCGCGGTCGATGAAGTTCTGCCGGCCAGAGCGGCGGGCCGACTCGGCGATCAGCTCGTATTGCAGCCGGTAGAAATGCTCGACGCTCGCGCGCGCCTCGTCGCGCGCCTGCTGGTCGGTCTCGGCGATGTACATCGGGCCAGCGACATAGACCTGGCCCCTGCCCTGGCGTCCGGCCAGCTTCCAGCCCTCCTGATAGCTCGCAACCTGGCCCTTGACCTCACCCCAGGTGGAGTGGCGGGTGCTGGCAAAGACCGGGTAGCCGAGCCCGCCGATCGCCGGAAACGTGTCGGGCGTGCTGGCGGCGATGCGGATCGGCGGCAGCTTGTTGCGATAAGGGTGCGGCGAGCAGGCGACGTCGTGGAAGTGATGGTATTTGCCGTCATAGGAGAAACGCGGCTGCGACCACGCCGCCTTCAACACGTCGAGGATTTCGGCGAAGCGCTCCCGGCTTTCCTCGTACGGCACCTGGTAGGCGTCGTAGGTGCTGACAACGCCGCTCCGGCCGACGCCGAAGATCAGCCGGCCCTTGCTGATCTGGTCGACCGTCGCGGCTTCCTCGGCAAGCCGGAGCGGGTGGCAGAGCGGTAGCACCTGCACGGCGATGCCGATCTTCATGCGCTCGGTGCGCGCCGCGATCGCGCTGGCGATGGCAAGCGGCGCCGAGAGATAGGTGCGTTCCGGCGCGAAATGGATTTCGGCGAGCCACATGACATCGAGGCCCCAGCGCTCGGCGCTGTCGATCTGTTCCATGGCCTCGTCGAACATTTCCGTCTCGCCTCGACCCGGCACCGACGGGACCTCGTGGAACATGCCGAATTCCATGTGCGTCACCTCCCTCAACCACCCGGTCTTCCCCGGGCTTGTCCCGGGAGTCCACGTGGATGGCCGGGACACGCCCGGCCATGACGAATTCATTTATCGAATACGACTCAAATCCCCAAACGGCTTAGATGCGCCTCAGGGTAGCGCTGGCCGCTGGCCGCCCCCGGCGCGAAGACATGGGCGAGCGCGTCCTCTGTATCAGCCGATAGACTGATGCCGGCGGCGGCGGCGTTCTGTTCGAGATAGCGGACGTGGCTGGTACCAGCGATCGGCACCACGAAATCGCCACGCGATAGCAGCCAAGCGAGGCAGAGCTGCGCCGAGGTGCAGTTCTCCGCCGCGGCGTGGGCTTTCAGCTCTTCGACGAGCTGAAGGTTGCGCTGAAGATTGTCGCCCTGGAAGCGCGGCATGCGGCGGCGCGCGTCGCCCTCGCGCAACGTATCGAGCGTGGTCACACCGCCGGTCAGAAAACCGCGCCCGAGCGGGCTGTAGGCGACAAAGCCGATACTGAGCTCGCGGCAAAGCGGCAGAATCTCTGCTTCGACGTCGCGGCTCCACAGCGAATACTCGATCTGTACCGCCGCGATCGGATGCACCGCGTGAGCGCGGCGGATTGTTTTGGCGCCGCACTCGCAGATGCCGAGGTGCTTGACCTTGCCGGCATGCACCAGCTCGGCCATCGCGCCGATCGTGTCTTCGATCGGCACGTCAGCGTCGACGCGGTGGATGTAATAGAGATCGATCACGTCGGTCTTGAGCCGGGCGAGGCTCTTGTTGCAGCATTCCTTGACGTATTCCGGGCGCCCGTCGGCAAAGCGCGGGCCGCCCTGCAGCTGGACATTGCCGAACTTGCTGGCGATGACGTAATCGCTGCGATGGCCGGCGACCGCCTCGGCGATCAGCTCCTCGTTGCGACCAGCGCCGTAGGCATCCGAGCTGTCGAGAAAATCGACGCCAAGCTCGCGCGCCCGTCGGATCGTGGCGATGCCGCTAGCGCGGTCGGGGGCGTCGTAGAACGGGGTCATCGTCGCGCAACCGAGGCCTACCGCGCCGACTTCAAGACCGCCGAGCTTGCGCTTTTGCATCCTCATCCTCTTTCGGTTGCCGCCGTCCACAGTATGATCGCCGCCAATGCCAGGCAAACACCGGAGAGAACGCCATGCCGCGCTACGAGCAACAAGACGAAGCCAAGCTCAGTCCCGAGCAGCGGCGCATCTGGAATGACTGCAAGGCGGGACCGCGTGGCTCGGTGCCCCCGCCGGTGCATGTCTGGCTGAAAAGCCCAGGGTTGGCGGATTTCGCGCATCGGCTGGGCGCGCATGTGAGGTTCGGCACGCCGTACACGCCGAAGCAGACCGAGATCGCGATCCTCGTTACCGCGCGCTATTGGACCGCCCAATTCGAATGGGCGGCGCATGTGCGGCTGGGGTTGCAGGCCGGGCTCAGCCAAGAGCAGATCGATGCGATTGCCGAGCGCAAGACGCCCAAATTCGACGATCCGGACGACTGGCTCGTCTACGAGTTCGCCCATTCCTATTACCAAAACCATCGGGTCGACGACGCGACCTACGAGCGGGTGCAGAAGCGCTGGGGCGACAAGGGTGTGGTCGATCTCGCCGGGCTGATCGGCTACTACTCGTTCGTCTCGGTGACGCTCAACGTCTTCGAGGTGCCGATCCCGCCGGGCGCGAAGCTGCTGGAGAAATAACCAGCGGCATTACGGTCAAGCGTCCTTCGAGGCTCCCTCCGGTCGCACCTCAGGATGAGGACGTTGTGGCATGGGATCGAAGGTCATCCGACCTCACCGTGCGGCAGCGGCTTTGACAGCATCTCGGTGATCCGCTCGCGCATCGCGCGCTGGTCGAACGTGCGCAACAGGTTGATGCGGTTACGGTTCGGATCGCCGCCGTGCCAGTACTCGTAGATGTCCTGGCGCAACCCGTAGGACGAGGCGGCGAGGTCGTGCGCGAGGCGGAAGAGGCGCGCCTTGTAGTCGACGTCGACGCCCTTGCCGCGCATGTATTTGTCGAGATAGGGGCGGATGTCGGGGCTGGCGAGGTCGTTCTCGCTCGGCTGCATGATGATCCCCGAGGCGCAGATCTCGCGCAGCAGCTCGACCATGCGCCCGGAAACCTGAGCGAACCAAATGTGCATGGCGCGGCCGGGGCCGAGGGTCCATTGCCCGCTCGGGGTTGGGCCAGCCTTGTGCTCGATGCCCTCCATCGCGTGCCGCCAGATCTCGCAATAGGTCGCCATCTCTCCGAGCTTGGCGGCAACCTCACGGAACTCGATGACGCCGATCGCCTCGGCTACCATTGTCGCAACCGCGAGGATGAGCTTCATGCGGGTCTCGACCCGGCACAGATTGGCCCAGCCGAGGAAGTTGAAGGGGACGCTGTGCCCGGCCGCGCCCAGGGTCTTCAGCATCGGCGTCGGGTCGTAGAGCATGAAGAGTCGGTCCCACGGCACCAGGACGCGGTCGAAAAACAGCATCGCATCCTGTTCGTCGAGCATCTGCAGCGGATGACCCCAGGAGCCGAACCAGCGCGACACCGGCTCGCGGGCGAGGATCTTGAGTCCGGGCGCGTCGTTGGGGATGGCGAAGGCGAGCACGCAACGCGGGTCGTTGCGCTGGGCGAAGGTTGCCGACAGCGCGACATAGACCTCGTGACTGTGCGGCGCCGCCGTGGAGAGCTGCTTGCCGCCGGAAATGATGACGCCCTCGCTGGTCTCCTCGACCACATGCAGGACGACTTCGGTGTCCTCAGCGACCTTACGCTGCTCGTTCTGGGTCTGCTGGCTGCGGTCGACCTGGGGATCGCCGAGCGCGTGGGTCAGGAACAGATCGTTGTCGCGGCAATATTCGTAATATTTCTGCAGGTTCTCACCGAAATCGCATTTGGGGTGCTTGACCGCGCTGTACTCCTCTTTGAGATGCAGCGCCGAGAGGATGTAGGGCGCGAGGATGTCGGGGCTGCGGCCAAGCTGGCCCCAGGAGAGCTCGTTCCACAATTCGCTATTGCGGCGCTTGCGCTTGAGATCCTCGGCTGAGCGTGGGAACAACCAGCTGACCGAGATGCGGTTGCCGCTATCGGGATCGATGCAGGTCATCTCGTCGCGGTATTGCGGCGAGTTCTGCAGGTCGTAGATACGCGCCAACTCGTGCACCATGTCCTTGAAGGCGGGATGCTTGGTGACATCGGCGGCGCGCTTGCCGTCAATCCACACCTCGCGCCCATCCTTGAGGCTGGCGATATAGCGCTTGCCGGTCATCGGCCCGGATGCGGCCCCTTCCTTCACCTGCGGCGCCGGTGCTGCAGCCATCA
This sequence comes from Allostellaceae bacterium, assembly GCA_035935235.1. Taxonomy (GTDB): domain Bacteria; phylum Pseudomonadota; class Alphaproteobacteria; order ATCC43930; family CGMCC-115725; genus DATARH01. The sequence continues at coordinate 22,462 of DASYXG010000118.1, read as the reverse complement.
ACAAATCTCCTCGAAGTGCCGGGCAAGATTGTTCGCCGTTTCCGGCCCAATTGGCAATTCGGCTATAGAGTGGGCCGATGCGCCTTGCCGATTTCGATTTCGACCTGCCACGCGGGCTGATCGCCCACCGTCCCGCCGAACCGCGCGACACCGCGCGGTTGCTGGTCGTGCCTGCAGAGGGTGATTTTCAAGACCGGCGCATCGTCGATTTGCCTGACTTGCTGCGGCCCGGCGACCTGCTGGTCTCCAACGACACCAAGGTCATTCCAGCGCGGCTGGTCGGCACGCGCGGCGCGGCTACGGTCGAGATTACCTTGGCGCACGATCTTGGCGGCGGGAACTGGCGCGTCTTTGCCAAGGGTGCGCGGCGGCTGCATGTCAGCGACAGAATCGTATTCGCCGACGATTTCACCGCCGAAGTACCGGCGAAAGAACCAGACGGCTCGGTCGTGCTACGCTTTGACCGCGAAGGCGAGGCGTTCGCCGCGGCGCTGACGCGGCATGGCGCGATGCCGCTGCCGCCATACATCAAGCGACCGCAAGGCGGCGACCTGGCGGACCGTGGGCATTATCAGACGATGTTCGCCCGCGCCCCGGGCGCGGTGGCGGCGCCAACCGCGGGATTGCATTTCACCCCCTCGTCGCTCGACCGGCTCGCCGCGCGGAACATCGAGCTGGCGACGGTGACCCTGCATGTCGGGCCGGGGACATTTCTCCCGGTCAAGACCGACGACCCGCGCGCGCACCGCATGCATGGCGAGTGGGGCATTGTCACCGCCGAGACGGCGGAGCGCATTCGCGCGGCTCGGGCGCGCGGCGGCCGCATCGTCGCCATCGGCACGACCAGCCTGCGTCTTTTGGAAAGCGCCGCGGCCGAAACTGGGGAGGTCCAACCCTTCGCCGGCGAGACGCGGCTGTTCATCCTGCCCGGCTACCGGTTCAAGGCGATCGACCTTTTGCTCACCAATTTCCATCTGCCGCGCTCGACCTTGTTCATGCTGGTCGCGGCACTGGCTGGGCTGGACCGCATGAAGGCGGCATATGTTCATGCTATCGCAGCGGGTTACCGGTTTTTCTCCTATGGGGATGCGTGCCTGATTGAGCCGAGCAAATGAGCATCGGCTTCGATGTTTTCGCGCGAGATGGCGCCGCGCGCGCCGGGCGGATCACCACCGCGCATGGTGTCGTCGAGACCCCCGCCTTCATGCCGGTCGGGACCGCGGCGACGGTCAAGGCGATGACGCCGGACGGGGTGGCGGCCACGGGCGCGAGGCTCCTCCTCGGCAACACCTATCACCTGATGCTGCGGCCCGGCGCCGAGCGGATCGCTGCGTTGGGCGGGCTGCACCGCTTCATGAACTGGCCCCACGCAATCCTCATCGATAGCGGCGGGTTTCAGGTCATGTCGCTGGCGGCGCTACGAAAGATAAGCGAGGAGGGAGTCGAATTCCGCTCGCATCTCGACGGAAGCAAGCACCTGCTGACCCCGGAACGCTCGGTCGATATCCAGCGCTTGCTCGGCGCCGACATCACCATGGCGTTTGACGAGTGCACTCCCTACCCGGCCGAGCGCGCGGCGGTCGAAACGTCGATGGAATTGTCGATGCGCTGGGCCGAGCGCTCGCGCCGCGCCTTTATCGAGCGCGACGGCCACGGCATCTTCGGCATCGTCCAGGGCGGCGTGCATGCCGATCTGCGCGAGCGGTCAGCGAGGCGTCTGACCGAAATCGGCTTTGACGGCTACGCGATCGGCGGGTTGGCGGTCGGCGAAGGACAGGAGACAACCTTCGCGATGACCGAGGCCACCGTACCCTTCCTGCCCGAGGGCCGGCCGCGCTATTTGATGGGGGTCGGCAAGCCGGCGGATCTGGTCGGCGCGGTCAAGCGCGGCATCGATATGTTCGACTGCGTGCTGCCGACCCGCTCCGGCCGCACCGCGCAGGCCTTTACGCGAACCGGAACGCTCAATTTGCGCAATGCTCGGCATGCGGATGATGCGTCTCCTCTCGACATGGAATGCCGCTGTCCGGCTTGCAGCGGATTCAGCCGCGCCTATTTGCACCACCTCGTCAAAGCGGGCGAAATTCTTGCGGCGATGCTGCTGACCACCCACAATTTGACTTACTACGCCGATTTGATGACGGCGATGCGGGAGGCGATCTTGCGAGGCACGCTCGCGCAATTCGAGGCACCACCGTGAGCCGGTCACAGCGGCCGAGCGGTTTAACCCAACTCGGCCGTCCGACACCCCTACCCGCTTCGCCGGACAAGGCGAAGCTCGAATGCGTGCCGAACCCGCAGCCGGAGCTCATCTACGCGATACGGTTCACCTGCCCCGAATTCACCGCGCTGTGCCCGCTGACCGGCCAGCCGGACTTCGCCCATCTCGTGATCGACTACGTGCCGAAAGATGCAATTATCGAGAGCAAGTCCTTGAAACTATTCCTGGGATCGTTCCGCAACCACGGCGCCTTCCATGAGGATTGCACGCTGATGGTTGCGCGCCGGCTGATCGAGGCGATGAAACCGATCTGGCTGCGGATCGGCGGCTACTGGTACCCACGCGGCGGCATCCCGATCGATGTCTTCTATCAAACCAGCGAGCCACCCGCCGGGCTGTTCCTGCCCGACCATGGGGTAGCGCCCTATCGCGGGCGGGGTTGAACCCGTGAGCCGCGAGATCCGCGAAGCCATCCGCAACGAAGCGTTGGCGCGCGGGTTCGACGCGGTAGGCTTCGCGGCGGCCCACCTAGCCGACAGCGCCCGTGCCGATCTGGCCGAGTTCTTGGCTCGCGGTTACCACGGCGAGATGGCCTGGCTCGAGGACAAGGCCGACCGCCGGTACGACCCGAATGTCCTTTGGGCCGAGGCCCGAACGATCGTCGTGCTGGGCATGAACTATGGCGGCGAGACCGACGGTATTGACATGTCGGCGGGGAACATTTCCGTCTACGCCCGTGGCCGCGACTATCACGAAACGGTCAAAAAACGACTGAAATCGTTGGCGAGATGGATCAGCCAGCACTGGCCCGGCGATCTGAAAGTGTTCGTCGACACCGCACCGGTCATGGAAAAACCATTGGCGCAGCAAGCCGGCATCGGCTGGCAGGGCAAGCACACAAATCTCGTCTCGCGCGAATTCGGTTCCTGGCTGTTTCTCGGCGAGATTTATCTGAGCTTGGCGCTCGAGCCCGACACCGCTGAAGTCGATCATTGCGGCAGCTGCACAAACTGCCTCGACGCCTGCCCCACCAAGGCGTTCCCGGCCCCCTACCAGCTCGATGCGCGGCGCTGCATCTCGTACCTGACCATCGAGCACAAGAGCATGATCCCGCTCGAACTGCGGCCGTTGATCGGCAACCGTATCTATGGCTGCGACGATTGCCTCGCGGTGTGCCCGTGGAACAAATACGCGCGGGCCAGCACCGAGCCCGATTTCTTGCCGCACGCTGAACTAACGGCGCCGCAACTAGCGGAATTGGCTCGGCTTGATGACGCCGCCTTCCGCACGATGTTCGCCGGTACCTCGGTCAAGCGGATCGGACGTAACCGATTTCTGCGCAATGTGCTGATCGCCATCGGCAATAGTGGCGAAAGGGATCTGGTCCGTTCGGCGCTCAATTGCCTCGACGATGCATCACCGCTGGTGCGCGCCGCCGCGATATGGGCGCTTTCGCGGCTGGATGAGCGTAACGCGGCACGCGAGCGAGAGAAGCGAGCCGCGGCCGAGGCAGATGCGCTCGTGTGCGAGGAATGGTCGCGATTAGACGGCGGCGTTTAGCGCCCGGTCTGCCGGCGTCTTGAGCTTGGCGCCTTCGATCTCGATGTTGATCTCCAGTGACGAGATATCGCCGGAATTGGCGAGGGTCACCCGGATCATGTCGTCGCTCATCTCGACATAGCGACCGACGACGGCGAGCAATTCCTTCTGCAGCATCGGCAGGAAATCGGGAGCGTTGCGACCGGCCCGCTCGTGCGCGAGCACGATCTTGAGCCGCTCCTTCGCGATCGAGGCGCTGGTGTGGCGCGGCTGGAACAGCGAGCGGAAAAAGCCTGCCATCACGCCCTGCCAAAGATCGCCTTGAAGAAACTGCGACGCTCGGGTTTGACGAAGCGCATCTCGCGCTGCTCTCCGAGAAAGCGAGCCACTGCGTCGAGATAGGCCCGGCCCGCCGGGCTGTTTTCGTCAAACACCACCGGGGTCCCGGTGTTCGAGGCGCGCAACACGGATTCTGACTCCGGGATCACACCAAGCAGAGGAACGGAAAGAATTTCCTTCACGTCCTCGACGGCGAGCATCTCGCCCTTGGCCACTCGCACCGGATCGTAGCGGGTCAACAGCAGATGAACCTCGACTGGCGGCTCATTGCGCTCGGCGCGACGCGACCGCGACGCGAGGATGCCAATGATCCGGTCGCTGTCGCGCACCGAGGAGACTTCGGGATTGGTCACGATGATCGCGCTGTCGGCAAAATAGAGCGCGGTGATCGCGCCGTGCTCGATCCCGGCCGGGCTGTCGCAGATGATGTATTCGAACTGCTGCTTCAGCTCCTCCATCACCCGCTCGACCCCCTCGCGTTTCAGCGCGTTTTTGTCGCGGGTCTGGGAGGTCGGGAAGATGAACAGATTATCGTGCCGCTTGTCCTTGATCAGCGCCTGGTTGAGGTTGGCGTCGCCGTTGATGACATTGATGAAGTCAAAGACGACCCGGCGTTCGCAGCCCATCACCAGGTCGAGATTCCTCAAACCGACATCGAAATCGATGACGACGGTCTTGTGACCACGGAGCGCTAATCCGGCGGCAAACGCAGCCGAGGTGGTGGTCTTACCGACGCCGCCCTTGCCTGAGGTGATTACGATTACCTTCGCCAAACCGGCCTCCCCTCCGGCCTTGGCCGGCCCGATCGGTGCTTCCTTCTTCAGATCGGTTTCCGCCGCCATCGCGCCAATGATGAGCGTCAATTCCGCGTAATGGTCAACTGGTCATCGACAAGCGCGACCTGCACCGGAAAACTCCGTGTATCCGGCGGCAGTTGCTCGCTGACAAGATAGCGTCCAGCGATGCTGATCAGCTCGGCCTCGAGCCGGGTGCAAAAGATTCGCGCCGAGACGTCACCGTTGGCGCCAGCCAACGCGCGGCCGCGAAGCGCGCCATAGACGTGGATATTGCCGTCGGCGACGAGCTCGGCGCCGGGGCTGACCGCCGCGGCAACGACGAGGTCGCTGCCGCGTGCGTAGATCTGCGTCCCGGATCGGACCGGCTCGGTGACGAGGCGAGTCTTTACCGCCGGAGGCGCTGCGGCGGGCCCCGCCCCACGCAGCTGAGTGCTGGCGTTGGGCGCGAAGCTGGCGAGACCCGCCGCGGTAGCGGCTTCGAGTTGCGCCGGCTGCGCGTTCTGGACCCCGACCATCATCAGGGTCAGCGCGCGCAGCTTGTCCTTGACCCGCTCGAATTCTGCCGCCTCGGTGAAATTCTCGACCCCGCGCAGATCGAACACCACCGGCGCGTTTTGGAAAAACCGGGGGCTGCGGCCGATTTGCCGCGCCAATTCATGCTCGAATTCCGCGTCGCGCAGCATTGTGGCGCGCACCACCATCACGGTGAACAGCGCGCCTTGCACGAGATTGCCCGCAGCCATGGAATGACCGGTTAACGGCAAATCGCCGTCGCTGCAACGGCTTTCCCTGCATAATGCCAAGATGCGGCGAGTTGTTATCCTCGGCTGCTCGGGCAGCGGCAAATCCACATTGGCGTTGCAAATGGGAGCACGGCTCGGACTGCGTGTCGTGCATCTGGATCCGCTTTATTGGCGCCCGGGTTGGCAGACGCCCCATCCCGGCGATTTCCTCGCACGGGTCGCGGAAGCCGTTGCGGGAGATACCTGGATCAGCGAAGGCAATTATCGGGAGACTTTCGCGCTTCGGATGCCGCGCGCCGACATGGTGGTCATACTGGACAGCCCACGTTGGCTCTGCCTCTGGCGGGTACTGCGGCGGTCGACGCTTGAGCGCGGCAACCGTCCTGACCTGCCCGACGACTGCCCCGAACACACCGATTGGGAATTGCTGAAATTTATCTGGCGGTTCAAGAGAGTAACCTGGCCGCGTATCGACGCGGCGCGGATGGAACACGGGTCCGGCGTCCCGACCGTCCGCTTGCGAGGCAAGCGCGCCATCCGCGATTTCCTCGCTACGTTGCTCCGATCGCCGCCATCGCCCGGGCCATGAATTGGTCGGCGGCGGCGGGTGCGGTCCAGCGCAGCACGGCGACGAGATCGCGATCGGGATCAACCCAGGTCAAATTGCCGCCGGCGCCCATCGCGCAGTAGCTGCTGGCCGGAGCGCTCGGATAGCGGACCCGGCCGGTGTTGAGCCACCAAAGATAGCCGTAGGATTGGTTGAGCGAACACGGCACGCGGCAGCGCGCGATCCAGTCCTCGGACAGGATGCGCTGAGCACCCCACTGGCCGCCGCGTTGCATCAAGAGGCCTATCCGAGCCTGGTCGCGGGCATGGATAAAGACGCCGCCGCCCCAATGCGAGCCACCGGCGACCGAGTGCATCGGCCTACCGTCAACCGTGATCGTCGAATTGCGGTAGCCGTACCACTCCCAATCAGGCGAGGCGCCGATCGGGTCCATCACCAGCTCGCGAAACACGTCCGGGAGCGGACGCCGCCACAGCATCATCAACGCCAGGCTCAAGCGGTTGACCCGCACGTCGTTGTATTCCCAGAACCCGCCAGGCTCCGCGAGATCCCGGTGCGTACCTTTCTTGGCGCCGCGCAAGGGGCCGCCGCCGGCGACCCGGTTGCGGTCGATGAGGTCGGGCTTGTCCCACAGCGTTCCCTCCCATTCGGAGGTTTGCTGCAGCAAGTGATGCCAGGTGATCTTGCCGTTGTGCGGCACCTCAAACCCGCCGTCATCGACGCTCCGAGATACCGGTTCATGCACGTCGCGGATCATGCCGCGGTCGAAGGCCAAGCCGGCGAGGATCGACAGATAGCTCTTGGCGACGCTGAAGGTCTGATCGATCTGAAAGGTGTTACCCCACTCGGCAACGACCTTGCCGCCGTGCAGGATCAGCCCGTTGGGGCCGCCACGCGGCCGCACCGGCCCGAGCACCTCATTCCACGGCGGCTGCTCCTCGAATTGACGCGGGATCTCGACCGCGAGATCGCGGCTCCACGGGGTCTCGTTCTCGGCTGCCCAACCCGCCGCGGCCTCCAGGCCCGGCAATTCTTCTTCTTTTGTCCATGCGGCCGGATGGGGTGGCGGAACATAGCTCATCGATGGAGGCTCCCGAGGTAGGGCTTGACGTTTGTCGGTTCGGCACGAAGTCCTAGCACAGTCGCCGGGCAGGCCGTGATTCGCTGACCGGCGGATTATCTGCTAGACTGCACGCTTGCAAGCTGCCGGGGTCGTAAGATGGGTTCGATGAGTTTGGTCCATTGGCTGGTCGTGCTGGCCATCGTGCTGGTGCTGTTCGGCGCCGGCAAGCTGCCCCGGGTGATGGGCGATTTCGCCAAGGGCATCAAGGCGTTCAAATCCGGCATGAAGGAAGAGGACGAGCCGACCGCAACTGCGGCTCCGGCACCGCAAGTCACGCCACCAGCCGCCGCGCCCGCCACCCCGACCGCCACCGCCGCGGATCGCCCACGCGAGCACGCCTGACCGCAGGGCGCCGTAGCGCCCTGCCCTTTCATCTCCTGACATCGTATCCGTCTCGTGAGGGGCGGCACGGCGTTTGCCGCGCTGGTAACGGGCGCGATCCCTTGTTATCCATTCCCCGTCACGGCAACGGGTTACTGGCAAATGCAGCGCTTTGAGGGCACCGAGAGTTATGTGGCGACGCAGGATCTGCAGGTCGCCGTCAACGCCGCGATCGCGCTCGAGCGGCCGCTGCTCGTCAAGGGCGAGCCAGGAACCGGCAAGACCATCCTCGCGCACGAGGTGGCTAAGGCGATTGGAAGGGACCTGATCACCTGGCACATCAAATCGACGACCAAGGCGATGCAGGGCCTTTACGAATACGACGCGGTATCGCGGTTGCGCGACGGCCAACTTGGCGACGAGCGGGTGCATGACATCGCCAATTACATCCGGCCTGGCAAACTGTGGGACGCGTTCGAGGCCGACACCGCGCCGGTGCTGCTGATCGACGAGATCGACAAGGCCGATATCGAGTTCCCCAACGATTTGCTGCTCGAACTCGACCGGATGGAGTTCTTCGTCTACGAGCTGAAGAAAACCATCGCCGCCAAGCAGCGGCCAATCGTGATGATCACCTCGAACAACGAGAAGGAGCTGCCCGACGCTTTCCTGCGCCGCTGCTTCTTCCACTACATCCGCTTCCCCGACCGCGAGACGATGGAAAAGATCGTCGAGGTGCATTTCCCCGGGCTCAAGCAGGACCTTGTGCAGGAAGCGCTGACCATCTTCTTCGATGTGCGCGAGGTACCGGGCCTGAAGAAGAAGCCCTCGACTTCGGAACTGCTCGACTGGCTGAAGCTGTTGCTGGTCGAGGACATCGACGCCGACACGCTACGCCAGCGCGACCCGAAAAAACTGATCCCGCCGCTGCACGGCGCGCTGCTAAAGAACGAGCAGGACGTGCACCTGTTCGAGCGGCTGGCGTTCTTGAACCGGCGCGAAAGCAGGTGATCATGCCAGACGATTTGAAAGCACAGGACAGCCGCACGACCGAGAGCGACGAGCTGTTCGAAATGGCGAACCTCTATCCCCGAACAACTGGATTGCCGATGACCGTCTGGGTCAGCCCCCGTGGCAATGCACGACATGACGTGCGAATCAAGGTCAATATGGCGCACGGCGACCGTATGAGCGTCGACAACACGGCAACGGTTGGGGTTCGTCCCGCGCCCCACCTTGTGGCGGGGACATTGTCGGTTGAGGACGAGCGCGCGGTGAAAGCTTGGATCTCTCTCAATGCAGCGGCAATCGTCGCCTATTGGGATGGCCACGTCGATACACTGGAGCTGGTTCAGGCGCTGAAGCCGATACCTTCGGCATAGCCGATGTTCACGACCTTCTTTCTCGAACTGCGCGCGGCGAAGGTGCCGACCTCGCTGCGCGAGTACCTCACCTTGATGGAGGCGATGAAGGAAGGGATCGCGGCATTCGACATCGACGATTTCTACTTCCTGTCACGCGCCGCGCTGGTCAAGGACGAGCGCCATCTCGACCGCTTCGACCGGGTGTTTGGCCATTGCTTCAAGGGGCTGGAAACGCCGACCGACCCGATCACCGAATTGCCCGAGGAATGGCTGCGCAAACTCGCCGAGCGCTACCTGACCGAGGAGGAGAAGCAGCAGATCGAAGCGATGGGTGGCTGGGAAAAGCTGATGGACACGTTGCGCCAGCGCCTCGCTGAGCAGAAGGGCCGGCACCAGGGTGGCAGCAAATGGATCGGCACCGCCGGCACCTCGCCGTTCGGCGCGCACGGCTACAACCCCGAGGGTGTGCGGATCGGCCAGCACGAGGGGAAGAACCGCCGGGCGGTGAAAATCTGGGACCGGCGCGAGTTCCGCAACCTCGACGACACGATCGAACTCGGCACCCGCAACATCAAGATCGCGCTGCGGCGGCTGCGCCAATTCGCACGCGAGGGCGCCGACCTCGAGCTCGACTTGCCCGATACGATCAAATCGACCGCCAACAATGCCGGCTGGCTCGATCTCAAGCTCGTGCCCGAGCGGCACAACGCGGTGAAGCTATTGCTGTTCCTCGATGTCGGCGGGTCGATGGAAGACCACGTCCGGGTCTGCGAGGAGCTGTTCTCGGCGGCGCGCGGCGAGTTCAAGAACCTCGTGCATTTCTATTTTCACAACTGCCTTTACGACAGCGTGTGGAAGGATTCGCGCCGGCGCCATGTCGAGCTGATCCCGACGATGGAAATCCTGCGCACATACGACCCCAACTACAAAATCGTCATGGTCGGCGACGCCAGCATGAGCCCCTATGAGATCGACCGACCCGGCGGCAGCGTCGAGCGCTGGAACGACGAGGCCGGCAGCGTGTGGATGCGGCGGTTGCTCGACCACTACCCGCAGGCGGTGTGGCTCAACCCGGTGCCGGAGAAATACTGGGGCGGCACGATGTCGATCGGCATGATCCGACAGCTTGTCGACGACCGCATGTTCCCGCTGACTCTCGCCGGCATCGATCAGGCGATGCGGCGGCTGACGCGGTAGCACGAGCGTGACCGGGCGCCGGATCGTCGCGGTCGGCCGGGCGCGCTCGATCCGCTTGTTCACGGATGTTGTCGAACGGCTGCGCGGGCTCGGACACGACGTCGTTTTCCACCCGGATTATTCTGCATTTGACGGTGCCGGCGCGGGCCTCGCCGATGCCGATGTGCTGCTCGCCGCATCGAGCTTTACCTGTTCGCGAAAGCTGTTGGCCGCGGCGAACCGGCTGCGCGGGATCGTATCGCCGACGACCGGGGTCGAAGGATTTGATATCGAGGCGGCCACAGAGCTGGGCATCCTGGTGGCCAACGGACAGATTCGGGAAACCGTCGACGGTATGGCCGAGGCCACCGTTCTTCTGGTGCTGGCGTCCCTCTACGATCTTCGCGGCAGCGAAGCGCTGTTACGCGAGAACCGGCCGCGACCGCCTGAGGCGAGAGCCCGAATGCTCGGCGGCAAGACTGTCGGGATGATCGGTTTTGGCCAGATTGCTCGAGCGGTCGCCGACCGGCTCGCGACTTGGAACGTCGCCATCCAGACCTATACCCGGCGAGTGCCGACCGATCTCCCGCGTCATGTCCGGGTTGCCGGACTCGACCAGCTGTTGCGGACAAGCGACGCCGTCTGTGTCCTGGCGACACTGAACCGCGAGAGTCTTGGCCTGTTGAACGCCGACCGGCTTCGGCTGCTGAAGCGGGAGGCGGTTTTGGTCAATGTCGCTCGCGGTGCGATCATCGACGAGGCGGCACTCTGCGAGATTGCGCGGCGGCGGCCCGATTTGCGGCTGGCGTTGGATGTATTCACCGAAGAGCCGCTGCCGCCGCACAGCCCATTGCGCGACCTGCCGAACGCCATTCTGACGCCGCACATGCTGGGTCAAACGCGGGAAGCCCTTGCGGCGCTGCCCGAAACCGCGGTCGACAACGTGCAGGCCATCCTGGCGGGACGGGCGCCGCGCCATGTCTGCAACCCGGAGGTCATCCCGCGATGGCAGGCTCGTTGGGGCGCCGCGGAAGTCGTGCGACTCAGCGATGCGGAGCCAGCCATGAGTTCACCTGAGGGTCGATGGCGGGTTGCGCAGCGCTTCACCCGCCCGACCTCCGGGTCTCGCCGGACCAACCGAGCAATACGCGACTGACGTGCGGCTGCTCGCCAAGACGAACGCGGACGGTGGTGAGTTTCCCTGCCTGCCACCGCGCTAAGTTCGTTCGCTCGGCGCGTCGTATTCCTCGGCGCAGAACGTGCCGCCCTGGTACTTTTCGGCGATCGGGTTTTTCGGCTGGCCCGCCTCAGCCGAGAGCACCTGCGCGGCTTGCGGCTCAGAATCGTCTTGCGGCTTGTAGCCGAGCCGATAGGCGTTGGAATTGTCATACCAGGAGCGCTTGTTGTCCGAGACCCCATAGACAATCTCGTAGCGCACGTCCGGGTGTTCGAGCCCGATGCGCACGAGCTGGGTCAGGTCACGCGGACTGACCCAGATCGATAGACGGCGGCTATCGATCGGCCGCGTGCCGTAATTACCGATGCGGACGCAGAAAAAACCGATGCCATGCTTGTCGGAATAGAGGCTGGCGAGCGCCTCGCTGAAGGCTTTCGAAACGCCGTAGCGGCTATCGGGGCGCACCGTGACCTGGTGATCGATGGTCTGGGCGCGCGGATAAAAGCCGACCGCGTGGTTCGAGGTCGCCATGACGATTCGCTTGACCCCGGCGCGGCGCGCCGCCTCGAAGGTGTTGTAGAGGCCGACGATGTTGCCTTCGAGGATCTTTTCCCAGCTGTTCTCGCCAGAGATGCCACCGAGATGGATGATGCCGTCGCAGCCGGCGACCATGCGCTCAACCGCCGCCATGTCCGACAGCTCGGTCTGGTCGACCTCCTCGATTCCAGGTCCCTCTGGGCGGGCCGGGGCGATCGGAATGCGGTCGGATAGGCGCAGGACCGGATAAACCCCGCGCAAGGTCTCGCGCAGGCCGCGGCCAATCCCGCCGCCAGCGCCGGTAATCAGAACTCGGTGCATCGCTTCCTCCTCGATCCCGAGGAGCAATCCTAGCGGTCGCCGGCGAGCGCGTCGCGCTGCTCGACAAATGCCCGCCGCACCCAGTCAATCACCGCGCGCACGCATACCGCTCGGCGTAGATCGCGGTGAACGATGACTGAATATTCGGCCGCAATCTCGGGTATCGGCGAGATCAGGCGTTCGAGCAGCGGGTCGTCATCGGCGGCGTAGCAGGGCAGCACCCCCTTCCCGCTCCCGGCCCGGATCGCCGCCAGCTGCATCATCGTGTTCGACGCGCGCAGCGCCACCGCGCCGCCAGTTTTCTCGATCTGCTGGTGGACCCAGCGCGCCGTCGCGTAATGCGCCTGCTCCTCGGTGTAGGTGACCCAGGCGTCGCTTGCCGAGCCGCGTCGACGATAGACGGCGCCAGCGAACGTGCCGACCTTGGCGATATAGAGATCGCCGCTTTCCGGTGGGTGGTGCCGCACTGCCAGATCGGCCTCGCGGCGCGCGAGATTAGCCGTCTGCCGCGATTCGACGAGCTCCAGCGTGATGCCGGCCGGAAGCGCCGTCGGTCCCGCGTCGGACAGGCAGCGCGCGAGAAACCCGGCGGCCCATTCGCCGACCGAGACGCGCACCGTCCCGCTCAACGCCGGCGACGCCGCCGCGCGACGCCGCTCCAACATCAGCGCAGCGCGCTCCACGCTTTCGGCCGCGGGGATCAGCTGCTCGCCGGCCGCGTTGAGACGCAATCCCTCCGGGAGGCGGTCGAACAAGGTCGGCCCGCCAAACGTGGTCTCAAATGTGGAAAGCCGCCGACCGATCGTCGGTTGGCTCAGCCCCAGCGCGCGGCCGGCGGCGCGCAGCGAGCCGTGGCGGGCAACCGCCAGAAACACACGGACATCATCCCAATCGAGTGACGCCGCGCCGTTGGGTTGCGGGTGCCTCTCCTCCGGGCCGCGGCGGAATTCCGCTCCAGTAAGGGGCGCATCATCGAGAGGAGGCATGATACGATCCTGTATCGCCATATCTCAGATTTGTCATCTCCTGAAATTAAAACATATCGCTATGTTTGATGTCGAGAAGGCGATGGAGAAGCGAGAAAAAGCATGACGACCATCATCAATCTGACTGCAGAGCTGGCAACATTGACGATGCTGCGCGACCGCACACCGCACACGGCCAGAGCGGAACGCCAAGACAGCTCCCGGAGTTTGGCGGAGTACCGGGACGGTGCGATCTTCACCACCAGCTTCGCTGGCGAAGGCGGCTGGGAACGGCACCGGAACGGCGAGGAGATCGTCCACATCATCGGTGGTGATACGACGCTGCGCCTGATGACCGAAGACGGCCCGGAAGCGCTCGAGATGAGCGCGGGCATGATTGCCATCGTGCCGCAAGGAACGTGGCATCGCTTTTCGTCGCCTCGTGGCGTTACGTTGATGACGGTTACACCGCAGCCGACCGATCATCCTGCGGTCCATGTTGAGGACCCTCGGGGTCTTTGAGCCGCAACGCGGATAGGAGAAAGACAATGACCGCGATCCTCGATCTCAAGGGCACACTCGCGACGATGCCGATGATGAAGGGCCGCCGCCCGGAAACGACCGAGGCCGAGCGCAAGGCGACCGGCGCCTTCGTGACGCTCGCGCCATATCGCGACGGCAACATCTACAGCGCCAAATTCTCCGGCGACGCGGCCTGGGAGCGTCACCCGAACGGCGACGAGCTGGTGCAGATCGTCGACGGCTCCTGCACCGTGCATCTGATGACCGAGAACGGGCTAGAGTCGCACAGGGTGAGTGCCGGCACGACCATCGTCGTACCACAAAACACCTGGCATCGCTTCCACGCGCCCGAGGGCGTCAGCATCGTAACGGCGACGCCGCGGCCGACCGAGCATCTGACCGTCGATGTCGAAGACCCGCGCACCCTGAGCGACGCAGCGCGGGCCGCCAACTCCGAAGAGAAAGTTCGCTGATGTATTTCGACCGGGCTTTATGGCGGCTGACGCGCGGCCTGCGCGGGCGGATCGCGCTGGCGATCCTGATCGGGCTCGTCGCGGCGGCGTTCGGTATCGCCCGCTTCACGCTTCTCGGCACGATGTTGGCGCGGGTTTTTGCCGGCGATGGGTTCATGCCAGTGGCGCTCGCCGCAGCTGGGGTCGCGACCGCCATCGTCATGCGCGGTCTGCTCGACCATTACCGGACGCTGATCGCGCACAACACCGCAGCCAAAGTTCAGACCGATCTGCGCGGCAGGCTCTACGACAAGATCGCCGAGCTGGGCCCAGCCTGGTTCGCCGGTGAACGCACCGGCGGGGTCATGTTGTCGGTTGTCGATGGGGTCGAGCAGCTGCAAACCTTCTTTGGCCAGTATGTGCCGCAAGTCTGCGTCGCGGCGCTGACCCCGATCGCGATCTTCCTGTTTATCATGTGGTGGGACGTGCCGGTCGCGACGGTGATGCTGGTCGCTGCACTGGTAACCTTGTTCGCACCCATGGCGTGGAACAAGATCGAAGGCGGCAAGGGACGCGTGCGCCACGAAGCGGTTAAGGCGTTCGGTTCGGAGTTTCTCGACGCCGTGCAAGGCCTGCCTACGCTCAAGGCGTTCGGACAAAGTACAACCTACGGCAAACGGCTCGCCGAAAAGGCTCGGTGGCTCAGCGAGACGACGATGAGCGTGCTGCGCACCAGCGTGATGACCCGCGGCATCACCGATGTCGGGGTGGCGGGCGGCGCCGCGGCGGCGCTCGGACTCGGTGTCTGGCGAGTGGCGCAGGGCGAGATGAGCATCGCCGCGCTGCTCATCGTGTTGATGGCCGGGACCGAGATCTTCCGGCCGCTCCGCGACCTGCGCTCGGTGCTGCATCAGGGCATGGTCGGGCAATCGGCCGCGGCGGGGATCACCGCGCTGCTCGAAGCGGAGCCGCTGGTTCCCGCCGTCGCGGTGCAGGCCACCGTCACCACCTTGGAGCCGACGATCGAGTTTGCGAACGTGGGTTTTGCCTATCCCGGTGGCAGGCAGCCGGCGCATGACTCGCTGTCGTTTAGCGTCGCGGCGGGCGAGAAGATCGGCATTGTCGGCCCGAGCGGCTCGGGAAAATCATCGATCGCGCGGCTGCTATTGCGTCTGTTCGACCCGCAGACTGGCGGCATCAAAATCGGCGGCCACGATCTGCGCAACCTCGATCCGGAGACGCTGCGCGCGCAAATCGCGGTGGTGCATCAGGACACCTACCTGTTCCACGGCACGGTCGAGGAAAACCTCCTACTGGGCCAGCCCGATGCCAGCCAAGCCGAGCTCGAGGCCGCAGCGCGCGACGCCAACGCGCACGAGTTCATCATGGCGCTGCCGCAAGGTTACCAGACGATGCTCGGCGAGCGCGGCGTCAACCTTTCGGGCGGGCAGCGTCAGCGGCTGGCGATTGCCCGGGCGCTATTGCGCGACGCGCCGATTCTGATTCTCGATGAGGCATTGTCGTCGGTCGATGCCGAGAACGAGGCGGTGATCCAGCAGGCGATCGACCGGCTCTCGGCTGGGCGCACCACTCTGATCCTGGCGCACCGGCTGTCGAGCGTCATCGGCGCCGACCGTATCCTGGTGCTCGATCACGGCAAGATTGTCGAGCAAGGCAGCCACGCCGAGTTGATCCGTCGCGACGGGCCCTATCGCCGGCTGATGGGCGCGCAGGCCGAGGAGCGCGGTGATGACAGCATCATCATCGAGGAGCCCACGGCAATGGCCGGAGGCGACGCCGAGGCGACCGACTACGGCGAGGAAGCGCCGGCGGCGACCGCCGCTGCCGCGGCGCGCGTCGGCTGGATGGCGACCCTGGCGACGTTGACCCAGATCATCACCCCATGGCGGCGAGAATTCGCCATCGTCGTTGGCTCGGGGATCAGCCGGGTCGCGGCGTTCATCGGTGTCGGCATTGTCGGCGCGCTCGCGGTCGCCGCGGTCAAAACCGGCGGTTCCTACGGTTATCTGCTGGTCCTGCTTGGGCTGGTGGCGCCGCTCGCCGGCATCCTGCATTGGATCGAGTCGTGGAAGGCGCATGACATCGCCTACCGGCTCCTCGCCGAATTGCGCATCGATTTGTTCCGCAAGCTCGACTCCCTCGCGCCGGCCTATCTGGTGCGGCGCCGCTCGGGCGATCTGATCGCGCTGGCGGCGCAGGACATCGAGACGATCGAATACTTCTTCGCTCATACGGTCGCGCCGGCGCTGGTGGCGATCCTGGTACCGGCAACGGTGCTGTTGACGCTTGCAATCGCTGCCTGGCCGATTGCGCTGGCGATCCTGCCCTTCATTCTCTACGCGGCGCTGGCGCCGTGGGTGATGCGGACGAAGATCGACCGGCTCGGCGCGGCCGCACGCGACCGACTGGGTCTCCTCAGCGGCTACGTCACCGAGACAATTCAGGGGCTTTCCGATCTGGTCGCGTTCCAGGCCGTCGGACGGCGGCGGGGCGGCTTCATGGCGGCTGTCGACGACTATCAGGAAGTGCGCCTTCAGCTCCTGCACGATCTGTCGGCGCAGACCGCCCAACTTGAAGTTTGCACCGGGCTTGGCGGGCTCATGGTGGCGATCACCGGCGCGTTTCTTGTCGCCGAAGGCCAGCTGGCGGCAACCACCCTACCCTTGTTGATCCTGCTGTCGCTGTCATCCTTCCTGCCAATCTCGGAAATCGCCCAAGTCAGCCGTCAGCTCGCCGACACGATCGCCTCGACGCGGCGGCTCTTCGCCGTGCATCACGAGGAGCCAGCGGTGACGGACGGCACGCTGCGCCCGCCGGCGCCGGTCGGCGGTTCGACGATCCGCTTCGACGGAGTCGGCTTTACCTATCCGGGCGCGCGGCGGCCGGCTTTGGACGCGGTCGCCCTCGATATCCCCGCCGGTGCGACAGCGGCGATCGTCGGTCCGTCGGGCGCCGGCAAGACAACCCTGGCGAACCTGCTGCTGCGCTTCTGGGACCCCCAATCCGGACACATCTTCATCGACGGCGTCGAGCTTCGCGATTTCGAGCTCGACCACTTGCGCGGCCGCGTGTCGCTGGTGTCGCAGGACACCTATCTGTTCAACGACAGCCTGCGGGCCAATGTCGCTCTCGCCCGACCCGACGCCGACGAGAAGGCGATCTATCGCGCGCTCGACCAGGCCGCACTATCCGAGTTCGTCATGTCGCTGCCGGAGGGGCTCGACACACGGGTCGGCGAGCGCGGCGTGCAGCTCTCGGGCGGCCAACGCCAACGCGTCGCGATCGCCCGCGCATTTCTGAAGAACGCGCCGACCCTGGTGCTCGACGAGGCGACCTCGCACCTCGACGCGGTCAGCGAGGCACAAGTGCGCGGCGCGCTCGACGCGTTGATGCGCGATCGCACGACCATCGTCATCGCCCACCGCCTCTCGACCGTGCGCAACGCCGATCTGCTCGTCGTGCTCGACCATGGCCATGTGGTCGAGACCGGCAGCCATGCAGCGCTCGTCGCTCGCAACGGCCTCTATGCGCGGCTGATCCGACGTCAGCTCGGCGGCGTCCTCGAGGCGGTCGCCGCGGACGGCAAATAGGCCTGCGCGTTAACAGGCTGCTAACCAGCTCCTCCTAGGTTGTGCGTGTTAGCGCAACGCAACCGACGGAGCCGGCATGTCAGAGGCCGCCCCATTTTTCCCGCCATTGACCGACGAGCAAAATGCCGAGCTCACCGTGATCTGGGACCAGCTTTATGCGCTCTATCTGGCCAAGGCGAACGGCGACCGCGCCGAGTGGGAAATCGACGCCGACATCGAAAAGCTGATCGCGAAACGCAATGCGATCCGCCCCTGGGGTTGGAATACCGGACGCAATTGGAAAGACGACATCCCGCCCGAAGTGTTGAAGCGCTAGACGCCTAGCGAGGCAATTCGAGCAGCAGCGGCGAGTGGTCGGACAGGCCGTTCAGCCGCTCCTCATGCGAATAGCCGATCGGCCCCGCTCGGCGCGCCAGCGCCGGCGACAGGAAGGCGTGGTCGATGCGAAACCCGTTGCCGCGATGGCTGTACCACGAGAATTCGCGGCCCTCGGGATAGCGATGTCGCCACAGATCGCAAAAGCCGAGCTCGGCCACTTTGTCCATGAAATGCGCGCAGCGATCGATCGCGCCCGGCTCGTCGACATAGGCGCGGCAGGTGTTGAAATCACCAATCGCCAAGGCGTGACCGTCGATCTTTGTCGCCAGGCTGGCGACGACGGCTTCCCAGTACGGCACTTTCGCCAGCAAGTTCGGCATGTAGACGCCGCACAGCGACAGCCTGCCGATCTCGACATGCACCAGCCGGTATGGCTCGGGTAGCGTGTCGCTCAGCGTCGCGTGAGCGCGAAAGCGGCGGCGCGCGGCGATCAGTACGCCGGTCTTGCCGGGCGGCGGCAACGGCGCGGTGATGTGCGGGTAACCAAGCCGCACCAGCGCCTCGCGCAAGCGCAGCGCAGAGTCGCCGCCACGGTATTCGGACAGAACCAGCACGTCGGCGTCATGCCGAGATATCGCGTCGGCGATGGCCGCTAGGCGCGAACCGCCACCCTGGCGGATGTTCCAGGCGAGCACCCGCAGACGCGGCATCAAGATTCAGCGAGCTTGCGGCGGCCGCTGACCTCAGCGCCGGCATCGGGCGACATGCGCAGAAAGAACGGCACCGACAGCATGCCGACGATCCCGACCCCGGCGAAGGCGAGCGAGAAATCAAGCGGCGTCAACTGCGTCTCACCACGCGCACCCAGCAGTAAGTAGAGTAGCAGTGCGCCGGTGGCGACGCCGGCGGTTTGCGACAATTGCTGGCACATGCTGGTAAGGCTGGTGGCGCGGCTCAGCATTGGCCCGGGCACGTCCGCGTAGCTCAGCGAGTTGATGCTGGTCATCTGCAGCGAACGGAAGAACCCGCCAGCGAGGAGCGCTAAGAAGATCACGACATGCGGTGTCGAGGGCTGGAAGAAGGCGTAGACGAACAGGAACCCGGCGCTGATCACCGCGTTGCCGACCAGCACGACGCGGAACCCCAAGGCGCGGATGATCGTGTTGACGCCGATCTTCATCGTCATCGCGCCAACGGCGCTGGCAAAGGTCAGCAGGCCGGATTTGACCGCGGACAGGCCGAACCCGACCTGCAGCATAAGGGGCAACAGGAACGGCAGCGCCCCCAGTCCCATGCGGAAAAGGAATCCGCCGATGGTCGCGGCGGCATAGGTCGGGATGCGCATCAGCGCGAGGTCGATGACCGGAAACTCGACCCGGCCGGCGTGCCGAACATAGAGCACCATGCAGAGGAAGCCGCCGGCGAGGAGGCCGACCGTCACCGCGGCGGGCAGCGCGCCACGTCCGACGGTCTCAAAGCCAAAGGCCAAGGCGGCGAGCCCAATACCGGTGAGCACGAAGCCGCGAATATCGAACGGGCGCCGGCCGGTCTCGCGGAAATCCTCGATGAACAGATTGACCAACACGATACCGATGAGCCCGATCGGGATGTTGATAAAGAAGATCCACCGCCACGAGCCATAGGTCGCGATAAACCCGCCGAGCGGCGGCCCGGTCACCGGCCCCAACAGCGCGGGAAGGCTGACATAGGACATCGCCCGCACCAGCTCTGAGCGCGGCACGGTCTTGAGCAGCACGAGCCGGCCAACCGGCACCATCATCGCCCCGCCCATGCCCTGGACGATGCGCGACATCACCAGGAGCGGCAGCGTCTGCGACAGGCCGCAACCGATCGAGCCGAGCATGAAGACAACAATCGCCGCGCTGAACACGCGGCGCGCCCCGAAGCGGTCGGCGGTCCAGCCGCTGATCGGCACGAACACGGCGAGACTCAACAGATAGCAGGTGATCGCGACGTTGAGCCGAAGTGGGCTCTCGCCGAGCGAGCGCGCGATCACTGGCAAGGCCGTAGCGATGATCGTCGAATCCATGTTCTGCATGAACATGGCGCAGGCGACGATCAGCGAGATGAGGAGTTGGCGGTTCCCGGGACGCATTGCTGGGGAAAGGATATCCCGGGGCATCCGAGCGAAAAAGGAAATCGCCCCGCGACCTGTATAGTGCAGCCATGTCAGAACCGGTCGACAACCGCATCTTCGTGCTGATCCTTCAGCATCCGCACGAACAGCGCGAGGCGCTGTCGACCGCACCCTTGATCACAACGACGTTGCGCCAGGCAAGACTCACGATCGGGCTGTCATGGCCCGGACTGGCGCGAGCCTTGGGCGGCCCGGCCGAGCCGAGCCGCTGGGCGGTGCTGCATCTCGGCGCCGCGCGGCCCGCCGCGGCGGAGCGGCGCGAACTGACCCTGCTTGGCCGCAATGGCGAGCCGGTCGAAAATCCGAGCGCGATCCTCGCCGGGTTGCGCGGCATCGTCATTCTCGACGGCACTTGGAGTCAAGCCAAGACGCTGTGGTGGCGCAACCCATGGCTGCTAAAGCTGCATCGCATTGTGCTCGACCCGCCGCGCCCGGCCCGGCTCGGCCGGTTGCGCCGCGAGCCGCGGCGCGAGGCGCTGTCGACAGTGGAAGCGGCGGCCTTGGCGCTGCGCCACATCGAAGCCGGACCGCAGGCCGCCGATGCGCTTATCGCGGGGCTGGATCGGATGATGCAATCGGTGCGGCGGCCGCCAGGAGCGGCACGGCAGCGGCGCTAGTGAGCGGCGAAGAGGGCCGCGACGTCGGCGGCAAGCGCATCCCGCGACTTTGCGCGCAGATACATCATGTGGCCGCCGTCATAGACCTTGATGCGGATCGCATCGCGCACCGCGTCTGGGATGTTGAGCTGGTCGATCAGCCAGCGCGACGCGAAATACGGCGTCACCAGGTCATAACGCCCATTGGCGATCAGCACTTTGGTCGCCGGATGGTCGATCAATGCGGTCTGTAGGCCCGACAGCGACAACCCCAGCGCGTCTTGCCCCTCGCCTGTGCCATCGAAATTCCACTGCAGGCTGATGTTACGCGGCAGCACGCGATATTGCAGATCGCTGTGGTAGCCGAGCCCTTCCGGCGCATAGGCATTGAAGGCCGCCGTGAATGCGGCGATCGAGCTGTCGAGGATCGGATCTCCGGCGATCGGATCCCACGGGTTGCCGACCGAAGCACGGGTGATCGTCGCGTCGTATTGGCTCACGACCTCGTTTTGCTGACGGCGCAGCTCGTGCGCAAAGACATCCCTGCCGACCCAGCCACGTTCGCGGCGCACAATATCTTCCGGCAGGCCGATTATCGCCGCAACCTTGGCGATAAACGGATCGCCGGGCGGCGGCACGCCTTTCAGCGCTGCATATCCGGTGAGATAGTCCGTCAGCGCGAAGTGTTCGACGGTTGTCGCGTCGAACTTCGTGTTGCCCGCGAGCGCTGCGGCTGATGCGGCATAAGTTGGCAAATTGACAGCGGCGGCCATGAGATCGCCGGCGTCGGGATTGAGCATCCCCCATGAGAGCGCTGGCGAGATCATCACCACGCCGTTGACGACGATGCCCTCATCGCGCGCCAGGCTCTTCGCCATCGCCCCGACGCGAAACCCGCCATAGCTCTCGCCGACGAGGTAGATCGGGTCGCCCCAGCGCTGATGTTTGGTCAGCCAGAGCCGAACGATCGAATCGAGCGACTCGATATCGCTTTTGACGTTCCAGAACGGTTTGTTGGGGTTGTCGTCCTTGCCCTCACCGCGGCTGAACCCGGTGCCCACCGGGTCGATAAAGACGAGGTCGGTGAAGTCGAGCCAGGTCGACGGGTTGTCGATGATCTGCACCGGCGGGTTGGGCACTGTGCCGTCTGGATTGGGCTCCATGATGCGCGGACCAATGGCGCCGAGATGCAGAAAGACCGCGGCCGCACCGGGACCGCCGTTGAAGCAAAACGCGAGCGGCCGGGCCAGCCCCGGTGTCGGGTTGGCAAGATAGGAGATGGTGAAGACCGACGCGGTCGGGTTTCCTTTGGCATCGGTCAAGGCGATGGTTTCGGCGACGGCGCGATAATCGAGCTTACGCTGGCCGAGCTGGATCGTATGGGTGGTTTCGACGTGCTGCGGGGGCGGCGAGGCGGCCGGCGGCTTGGCGTCAGGCGCAGGCGGGCTCGAATTGCCGGGCGTGTCGCCCTGGGCAGCGAAACCCGGCGGCGAAAGCAACAGCACGGCCGCGAGGAGGCAGATCGTCTTCCGAAGGCCAACTACCCGCACGCGAACCTCGTCCCGCCAGCGCCGATTGGAGCGGTTATAACGAAGCGTTCCGCGAGCCGCCATC
>DASYXG010000117.1:0-3247 GCA_035935235.1 Allostellaceae bacterium | reverse complement strand
CGGGTCGAGGTCGCGCCGTACAAGGAAGACCCCGGCGATTTCGTGCTGTGGAAGCCGTCGGCGCCGGACCAGCCCGGCTGGCCGAGCCCGTGGGGCCGCGGCCGCCCCGGCTGGCACATCGAATGCTCGGCGATGAGCGAGAACACGCTGGGCGAGACCTTCGACATCCATGGCGGCGGGCTCGACCTCATTTTCCCGCACCATGAGAACGAGATCGCACAAAGCGTCTGCGCCCATGACGGAAGACCGTTCGCCAATTACTGGCTGCACAACGGCATGCTGACCGTCGGCGGCGCCAAGATGGCGAAGTCCGAGGGCAATTTCATCACCGTGCGCCAGGCGCGAGCGCAAGCGCCCGGCGAAGTCATCCGCCTGGCGCTGCTCGGTACCCATTACCGCGCACCGCTCGATTGGACCGGCGAACGGCTGCATGAGGCGGAGTCGATTCATGGCCGATTTTACCGAGCGCTAGCTCACGGGGGTTTTGATGTAGATGCCGAGTCTCCCGGGGCAATCGCGCACGCCCAGCCGATACTTGCTGCGCTAGCAGACGACCTGAACACACCACAGGCCTTCACGCAGATGTATGCACTGACGGACGCGATATACAAAACGAACGATGGAGCCGAACGGGATAAGCTGAAGGGCGCCCTGAAGTACGGTGGGAGCGTCATGGGACTGCTTGGGCGACCTGACCTATCAAATTGGTTGGACCCTACGGACCCCAAAGATGGACAAATCCTAGCGCGAATTAGCGCACGAGCTGCTGCCCGCCAGCAACGCGATTTCGCCGAGGCCGACCGCATCCGCGACGAGCTCACGGCGGAGGGTGTCATCCTCGAAGACAAACCCGACGGTAAGACCACCTGGCGGCGAATCTGACCGCGGCTGGGCAGAGTATTTGGCGGGTCTTGGCCTTGAAATGCCGCTCGATGTTCATAATATGTTCTCTCCTCGTAAAATGGCTCCAATCTCGGCTCCTTTTTTCCCACCATGCCTCCTGTTAGGTCGGTTTTCTCCTCCTGTTAACGCGGGCGATAACAGGAGGAGAACAGGAGGTGCGCCTCCTGATAATTGTGAGGCTGAAGGAGGTGATGACGGAGTGAACTCGGACACACGTGCTCATCGGCATGGCTGGCACCGACCATAACAAGCCGCAGCTGTTGGGCGGGCCGGCGATCGTGCTGGTCGCGCCGCAGCTGGGCGAGAATATCGGCACCGCGGCGCGGGCCATGCTCAATTGCGGGCTCGACGATCTGCGCCTGGTACGGCCGCGCGACGGCTGGCCCAACGACAAGGCGGTGAACGCGGCGAGCGGCGCCGATAGCGTGCTCGACAAGGCGCGGCTTTTTCCCGACCTCCGCTCGGCGGTCGCCGATCTGCGCCATGTCTATGCCGCGACCGCGCGCGACCGCTATATGGTCAAGCGCGCGGTGACCCCGCGCCTCGCGGCCGAGGAAATCCGCGGCTTTCTCGGCACCGGCGAACCCTGCGGCGTGGTGTTCGGGCCGGAACGCACCGGCCTCGTCAACGACGACATCACCCTCTCCGACACGGTGCTGAACGTGCCGCTCAACCCCGGCTTCTCGTCGCTCAATCTGGCGCAGGCGGTGCTGATCGTCGGCTATGAGTGGTTCATCGCCAGCCAGAACCCGGAAGCCGAGACGCTGCATCTTGGCCACAGCCGGCCGGCGACCAAGGAAGAGCTCGTCCGATTCTTCGATCATTTCGAGGAGGCACTGGTCGACAGCGGCTTCATCCGCCATCCCGACAAGCGCCCCAGCCTGTTCCGCAACCTGCGCAATTTCTTCCAGCGCGCCCACCCGACCGAGCAGGAATTGCGCACGCTCCACGGGGTCGTGACATCGTTCATGGGGCCGCGCCCGAAGCCCGGCGGCGACCCGCCCTAGCGCCAGCCGGCGAGCTGACTCAACAGCGGCCAAAACCCGAGTACAATTCCGCCATGCGGGTGCTCTACCACTCCCTGTTGTCGTCGTTCTCGCGCAAGGTGCGTATCGTGCTCGCCGAGAAAAACCTCGACTTCACGATGAAGGCGGAAAAACCGTGGGAGCGGCGACCGGAATTCCTCGCCCTCAACCCCGCCGGCGAGGTGCCGGTGCTGATCGAGCCAGACAGCACGGTACTAGCGGGTTGCGATGCAATTGTTGAATATCTGGATGAGGTCTACCGCGAGAAATTGCTGATCGGGATCAATGCGGTCGACCGTGCAGAGGTGCGCCGCCTGGTCGCCTGGTTCGACCTGAAAATGAACCGCGAGGTGACCGAAAATCTCGTCGGCGAAAAGATGATGAAGCGGATCATCGGCGAGGGGCAGCCGAACTCGCAGGCGATTCGCGCCGGCCACGCCAATCTGCCGCATCACCTCGACTATATCGGCTATCTGGTCGACCGGCGGCGCTGGCTCGCCGGCGACCATTTCTCGCTCGCCGACATCACCGCCGCGGCGCAGCTCTCGACCCTCGACTATCTCGGCGACGTGCCATGGGAAGAACATGAGCTCGCCCGGGAATGGTATGCGCGGATCAAGTCGCGGCCGAGCTTCCGCGCGATCCTCGCCGACCACGTGCCCGGCCTGCCGCCGCCGAAACACTACGCCGACCTCGATTTTTGAGCCCAGCCACCGATAAGGGCGACGCGGCCAAGATCTTCGCCGCCTTTGTTCTGTTGCTGGCGGTCGTCAGCATGCCGCTGTTCGCGACCGTACTGCCGCCCCTGGTCGATTATCCCAATCATCTTGCGCGATTAGGGCTCATCGCCAGCGGCGGCGACGAATTCTACGCAGTGCGATGGGCGCCGCTGCCCGACCTCGCCGCCGATCTCATCGTGCCGGTCTTGGCCCGAGCCATGCCGCTCGAGGCGGCCGGGAAGCTGTTCCTGGTTTTGAGTTTCGCGCTGCTGGCGGGCGGCGCGCTTTGGCTCAACCGGATCGTCAGCGGGCGCTGGCGGTGGTGGCCGCTCCTCGCCTTCGCGCTGCTCTACAACCGCAGCTTGCTGTGGGGCTTTATCAACTACCTGTGCGGGCTCGGCGTGGCGTTGTGCGGCGTCGCGCTGTGGCTGGCCCTCGATGCGCGGCGCTGGCTCCGCGTGCCGGTGTCAGCGGCCGTCGCACTCGCCTGTTTCTTCTGCCATTTCGCTGCGTTCGGCGTCTATGCGCTGGCCATCGCCGGAGTCGAACTGTCGCCGCTGCTGAACCTACTGCGCGGCCGGCGTTACGACGCTGCGGCCG
>DASYXG010000116.1:0-7788 GCA_035935235.1 Allostellaceae bacterium | reverse complement strand
TCAGACAGCTCTCGTGCCAGGTGCCTGGGACGTCCTCAAGCCAGTAAAGAACATCCCCACCGTGGTAGTAGCCCACGGCCTTCACAACGCTCACCCTTCCCGCACAGTCGAGCTGTTCCAGTTGCAACGGATGGTGCAATTTCCAATCACGTTGGAACTCTGCCAGCATTGAACGCGTCGCGACCTGCACCGGTGTGCCGACGGGAAAGGCGGCGCTGTACGGAGGCATGGCAGCAGCAGTGCGGGGTAGCAAACAATCCGGTCAGCTGCGCGGCGCGTGTTTCGACAGGATGCGCTGCAGGGTGCGGCGGTGCATCTTGAGGCGGCGCGCGGTCTCGGAAACGTTGCGCTCGCACAATTCGAAGATGCGCTGGATGTGCTCCCAGCGGACGCGGTCGGCCGACATCGGGTCTTCCGGCGGCTCGGGCGTCGCGCCCTCCATCGCCAGCAGCGCCCGCTCGACCGCGTCGGCATCGGCCGGCTTGGGCAGATAGTCGATCGCCCCCGCCTTTACCGCGGCGACCGCGGTGGCAATGTTGCCGTAACCGGTGAGCATGACGATGCGCGCCGCCGGACGCGCCTCGCGCAAGGCGCTGACGACATCGAGCCCGCTGCCGTCGCCGAGCCGCAGATCGACGACCGCGAAGGCCGGCGGGGTGGCGGTGGCGGTGGCGATGCCGCTCGACACGCTGTCCGCCGTGGCGACGATAAAGCCGCGCCGCTCCATCGCCCGCGCCAGCCGCTGACAGAGCGGCGCATCGTCATCGACGATGAGAAGCGTGCGCTCGGACTCGGCCAGCCCTTGCAGCGGCGCCGCCAGACCTTCAGTCGTGCTCATGCGGGTTGCCTCTCGTCCCTCCGCGCGAACCGCCCGCCCCTGCCTGGGCTCGCGCCGCAGTCTCCAAATTGGCACGGTTCCACGAAATGGCAACATGCGCGCCGCCATCAATAAGGTTATCGAAGGCGAGCGTGGCGCCGCTGCGCTCCAGCAAACTCTGCGCGATAAAGATGCCGAGGCCCATATGGTCCTGGTTGCCGGCGCGGGTCGAGAGATAGGGCTCGCCGAGCCGGCCCAAGAGATGCGGCGGGAAGCCCGGCCCGTCATCGGCGATCTCGACCGTGACGGTGCTTTTGTCCCAACTGATGGTGACGCTGACCTCGTGGCGGGCGAACCCGACCGCGTTTTGAATGAGGTTGTTGAGCCCGTGCATGATCTCCGGGCTGCGCTGGACCAATGGCTCATCCTCGGCGGCCGCGGCGGTGGTGGCGAAGATGAGGCGGATACGGGCGTCGTGATAGAGCGCGCCGGCGGCTTCGACCAGCGCCGATATCGGCATTCTGGTATAGGGCGAGCCGCCGTCCTCCTCGGGCTGGTGCGCCAACTCGGCGAGAATGTGGCGGCAGCGCTCGGACTGGCTCAACAGCAGCGCGGCGTCTTCGGCGTGCGGCGAGTTGGCGGGCAGATCGCGCGCCAGCTCCCGGGCGACGACCGCGATTGTCGCAAGCGGGCTGCCGAGCTCGTGCGCCGCCGCCGCGGCCAAGGCCCCGACCGCCGAAACCCGCTGCTCGCGCGCCAGCGCGAGCTGGGTCGCCGCCACCGCATCGCGCAGCCGCCGCGCCTCCTGCGCGACCGAGAGGATGTAGCCGCCGATAAAGACGGTGGCGATGACCAGCGCCACCCAGATGCCGAGCACCAGGACCGGCGGAAAGACAAACGGCGCCTCCCGCCACGGCAAGGGCTCGTGCACCAGGCCGATGATGGTGATGCCGATGACCGCGAGGGTCGACAACGCGATCACCGGACGCCGTGACAGCGCCGTCGCCGCCACCGTCACCGGTGCCAGCATCAGGATCGAGAACGGGTTCTCGAGCCCGCCGGTCAAATACAAGAGGATCGCGAGCTGCAGCGTGTCATAGGCGAGGTAGAGCGCGGCGGCGCGCTCGCCGAGCCTCGTCCTGGCGCGGTGGTAGAAGATCGAGCCGAGGTTCAGGAGCACCGAGCAGCCGACGACGATCAGCGCCGGCAGGAGCGGCAGGCGGAAGCCGAGAAAGAAGTGGACGATCAGCAGGGTCAGCGCCTGGCCGGTGACCGCGACCGAGCGGATCAGCACCAGGCGGCGCAGGCTGATGCGGTCGAAGGCGGTGCGCGGCTCGGCCGGCGTGGCCTTGGTGGCGATTGTCATACGCTCCCCCTGGCCGTCATGGCCGGGCTTGTCCCGGCCATCTAATCTCAGATGAGTTGATCATAAAGATCGAGCCATTCTGGGTTCTGCGCCGAGATGATGCGCAGCTTCCAACGCCTGGGCCAGTGCTTGATGTTGTGCTCTCGTTGGATCGCCGCGAGGATGTGATGGTGGCACTCGATAAAAACGAGTCGTTTGAGGCCGTACAGTTTGGTGAAACCATCGAACAGACCCTCCCGGTGCTCCCAGATGCGACGGGGAAGATTGCTGGTTACCCCGACGTACAATGTGCCGTTGGGCCGATTTGTCATGATATAGACCCAACCCGCCACTAGGTCGGCTAACTCCGGAGCCTGTCGCAGCGCATGATGGATGGCCGGGACAAGCCTGGCCATGACGTCTGAATAATTGGCCGAGTCAGCCGGATGATCACCCAGTCTAAAATCGCCATATAAGCCCGATGTCCGAGCCGGTCATCATCGTCGAGAATCTGGTCAAGCGCTACGGCAAGACACTTGCCGTGGGCGGGATCAGCTTTGCCGTCGCGCGCGGCGCCACCGCGGCGCTGCTCGGCGGCAACGGCGCCGGCAAGACCACCACCCTGGCCATCCTCTTGGGTCTGCTGCTGCCGACCGAGGGCCGGGTGCAGGTGCTCGGCGAAGACATGCTGCGGCACCGCTACCGGGTGTTGCCGCGGATCAATTTCTCCTCGCCCTATGTCGACCTGCCGCATCGGCTGACGGTGCGGCAGAACCTATCGGTCTATGCCCGTCTCTACGGCATTGCGCGGCCGCGTGACGTGATCGGGCGGCTGGCCAACGATTTGCAGATCACCCCGTTTCTCGACCGCCCGGCGGGCAAATTGTCGTCCGGGCAGAAGACCCGGGTCGCGCTTGCCAAATCGCTGCTCAACGAGCCCGAACTGCTGCTGCTCGACGAGCCGACCGCTTCGCTCGACCCCGATACCGGCGACTGGGTGCGCTCCTACCTGGAAGCCTACCGGGAGCGCACCGGGGCGACGATGCTCTTGGCCTCGCACAATATGGGCGAGGTCGAGCGGCTGTGCTCGCAGGTGATGATGATGAAGGCCGGGCAGATCGTCGATCGCGGCAGCCCCGACGAGCTGATCGACCGCTATGGCCGCACCAACCTCGAAGAGGTGTTCCTCCACATCGCCCGCGCCCCGGAATTCGAGACGGAGCCGGCGCAATGAGCGCGTTCTCGCTGGGCCGCGTGTGGGCGATGATGCTGCGCTATCTCTACATTCTGCGCAGCTCATGGCCGCGCACCTTGGAGCTGTTGTACTGGCCGACCCTGCAGGTGCTGATCTGGGGGTTCATGAGCCAGTTCTTCTCGCAGAACAGCTCCTATGTCGCGCGCGCCTTTGGCGTGCTGCTCGGCGCGGTGATGCTGTGGGATCTGATGTTCCGCAGCCAGCTCGGCCTGTCGATCTCGTTCCTCGAGGAGATGTGGTCGCGCAATCTCGGGCATTTGTTCGCGACGCCGCTGCGCGCCTATGAGTGGGTCGTCTCGCTGTTGGCGATGAGCATGATCCGGGTGACGATCGGCATCCTCCCGGCGGCGCTACTGGCAATCCCGCTCTACCATTATTCGATCTTCGCGCTGGGGCTGCCGCTGGTCGCTTTCCTCGCGGTGCTGATGGCGATGGGCTGGGCGCTGGGGCTGGCGATCTGCGGCCTCATCCTGCGCCACGGCATGGGCGCCGAGAGCCTGGCCTGGACGGTGATTTTTGCGCTGGCGCCGGTGAGCTGCGTCTACTACCCGGCGGCGATCCTGCCCGCCTGGCTGCAACCGGTCGCCTGGTGCCTGCCGCAAACCTATGTGTTCGAGGGCATGCGCGCGGTGATGTTTCAGCACGAGTTCCGCACCGATTATTTCTTCACCGCGATCGGGCTCGACCTCGTCTACCTGGCGATCGGCATCACCATCCTGTTCCTCGCCTTCCGCGACGCCCGCCACCGCGGCGCGCTGATGCAGATGGGAGAGTGAGGCGATGCGCTCGGTGGCCAGCCTGTGAGAACCGAAATGGAAGTGACCAAGAACGCTACCGAGCGCATGTTCCTGAACGCAGCTGCAGCCGCGCTGCCATTGGATCAGGCGAAGATCTTCAGAAACGAATGGGGTGTGTTTTGCCTTTTATGGGACTGCCCATGCCCCGATATCAGCGAGCTCGGCGTTGGGATACGTCAAGATAATATAATAATTTCCTCCCATATCACACATAAACATTTCGACAAAAATCAATATCGCTTAGAGAAATTAGGCAGAATAAATTAGAAAGCGCATTGTTGAAGACGCCGTCGCTTTCGTAGCGGAAACTATGGCAGGCGACATAGCTTTTGCGATCCATTACGATGGGGCCGGAAAGAAGCACGGTTATGGCATTGTAAAGACCGCGGGAATTGCCGATTCATTGCAGTATTCAAGGAAGGTGTTCGGGCCGGAAATGACGATGCGAGCCTGGACGTGGCAGGGCGAGGT
Organism: Allostellaceae bacterium; assembly: GCA_035935235.1. Classification (GTDB taxonomy): domain Bacteria; phylum Pseudomonadota; class Alphaproteobacteria; order ATCC43930; family CGMCC-115725; genus DATARH01. Next base: position 3,103 of record DASYXG010000116.1, on the reverse strand, counting down.
CGAGATTAAGCCGGGCCGCTGACCCCGGCATCGGCGAAGGTGGTCATGCCGGTGTGGCAGGCGACCGCGGCCTTGAGGATGCCTATGGCGAGGGTCGCGCCCGAGGCTTCGCCGAGGCGCATGCCGAGATCGAAGAGAGCATGCTTGCCGAGCTTTTCGAGCAGCCTCCGATGCCCCGGCTCGGCCGAGACATGGGCGACAATGCAATGATCGAGCGCATGCGGGTCGGCCGCGTGCAGCACCGCGGCGGCCGCGGTCGCGACAAAGCCGTCGAGCACCACCGGCACGCGACCCATGCGCGCCGCCAGAGTCGCGCCGGCGATCGCCGCCAGCTCATGGCCGCCGAGACGGCGCAGCATCTCGAATGGGTCGCCCTTTCCCGCGTGTCGCTCGGCCGCGGCGGCGACCACCGCGCGCTTGTTGTCGAGCGCGGAACCGGCGACGCCGGTGCCGGGGCCGGTCCATTCCTCGGCGCTGCCGCCGAAGAGGGCTAAGCACAGCGCCGCCGCCGAGGTGGTGTTGGCGATCCCCATCTCGCCCAAGGCGATGACGTCGAGCCCCGGCTCGACCGCCATCATGCCGTAAGCCATCGCCTTGGCGCATTCCGCGTCGGTCAGCGCCGGCGCGTCGACGATATCGGCGGTGGGCTGGTCGAGGTTCATCTCGTAGACGCGCAGATCGGCGTCGACCACCTTGCAGAGCTGGTTCACCGCGGCGCCGCCGGTGACGAAGTTCTGCACCATCTGCGCCGTCACCGCCGCCGGATAGGCCGAGACGCCACGCGCGGCGACCCCGTGATTGCCGGCGAAGACGCTGGTGCGCGGATGGTCGAGACGCGGCGGGTGACGGGCCTGCCAGGTGGCGAGCCACTGCGACAATTCCTCCAGCCGCCCGAGCGAGCCGGCCGGCTTGGTGAGCTGGCGCTCGTGCAGCATCGCCGCGGTGCCGGCCTCCAAATCGGGGCCGGGCAGATGCGCCATCAGCGCGCGGATCTCGTCCAAGCTCGCCGGTACTTCCGGCATTTCACACTCTCCTCGGCCGCACCCTGCCCTACATCTACCAAGAAAACCCGCTATGGTCGCGGCGATGAACGGGCTCTCCGGCATCTTCGCGCAATTCCTCACCGCGACCACGGTGCTGACCCGGCTGCCGGTCGCGCCGCGGGAGCCGGAAGGCGCGCCGCAGCAAGGCGCGGTCGCCGCCTCGTGCTGGGCGTTTCCGGCAGTCGGCGCGGGGATCGGTTTTCTCGCCGCCGGGGCGATGATGCTGGCGACCTTGTTCGGCCTGCACAACGCGGCGGCGGCACTGCTCGGCCTCGTCGCCGCCGGACTCGTCACCGGGGCGATGCACGAGGACGGCCTCGCCGATACCGCCGACGGGTTCGGCGGCGGGCACACGCGCGACGAGAAGCTGGCGATCATGCGCGACAGCCGCCAGGGCAGCTACGGCATCATCGCGCTCATCGTCACGATCGGGCTGCGCGCGGTGGCGCTGACGACGATCGGCGATCCGATCGACGGCGCGCTGGCGCTGATCGCGGCGCATGCCGCCTCGCGCGCTGCGCTGCCGCCGGCGCTTTATCTGATGAACCCGGCGCGCGAGGACGGGCTCGGCGCCACCGCAGGGCGACCGACCCTCACCGCAACGCTGGTCGCGGTCGCGATCGGTGCGGTTGTCGCGATCGGCATGCTGGGGCCGCTACGCGGGACCGTCGCCCTCATCGTGATGGCGGCGGCGGTGGCCACGGCGGCGGTGCTTGCGCAGCGCCAGATCGGCGGCTACACCGGCGACGTCCTGGGCGCATTCCAACAAATAGGAGAGATCGTCATGCTGCTGGTGGCGGCGGCGCGATGAGCGGTCCGCAAAACCAAGTATCGCCGTTCAATCCCGGCGCAGTCGGCGCCGGCGATGCGGGCGCCGAAGCGGTGACGACGCGGTTCTGGTGGGTGCGGCACGCGCCGGTCGCGCATGAAGGCCGCATCTACGGCCAGAAGGACATGCCGTGCGACTGCACCGACGAGGCGGTGTTCGCCGGTCTCGCCCGCCAGCTGCCGAAAAAGGCGGTATGGGCGGTGAGCAATCTGCGCCGCACCCACGAGACCGCGCAGGCGATCGTGCGCGCCGGCCTGCCCGGCCCCAAGGAGATTCCCGGCCCGCATGCGCCCGCCATCGCCGACCTCGCCGAGCAGAATTTCGGCGACTGGCAGGGGATGACCTATGAGGAATTGCGCCACTCGCGCGGCGGCGCGTTTCACCGCTTCTGGCACGCCCCGGCGCATCAGCGCGTACCCGGCGGCGAGAGTTTTGTCGAGATGATGGCGCGGGTCGACAGGGCGATTCTGGCGCTGATCGAGCAGCATCGCGGCAACGACATCATCGCCGTCGCGCATGGCGGCACGATCCGCTCGGCGCTCGGCATGGCGCTCGGGCTCGAACCCGAGCATTGCCTCGCGTTCACCATGGAGAACTGCTCACTGACCCGCATCGACCATATCGAGGGGCCGGGCATGGGTCACAATTGGCGGGTGATCACCGTCAACCGCCTGCCAAAATAGTCGAGCCCAGGATCAGCCTGGCCCGGGCATTTTCGGAAAGCGCTGGAGGTCGCCCAAAAGCGCCCAGGGCTGTGCGCTGTCGCAATAGATCTGCATCGTTGGCTTGGCCGCGGCGGGGTCGTCGAGCGTGCCGGCTGGGATCATCACGACATCGGCCATAATCGCGGCTTCTTCCGCGATCGGCGAACCGCATTCCGGGCAGAAACGCTTATAAGTGGCCTTGCCCGTATCCCCCCGGCCCTCGTAGGTCCTGAGCGTGCCGGTCATGCGCACCGCCGACTTCGGCACGGCAACGACCGCGTTGAACGCGGTTCCCGAGCTCTTCTGGCAGTTCGTACAATGGCACACGCCGACAAAGATTGGCTCGGCCTCGCCGGAGTAACGCACCTTACCGCACAGGCATCCGCCTTCGATTTTCATCGCACTCTCCCATTTCAGGCGATGGAGCCAACCTAGCACGGAACCGTTGCTGGCTGGTGACGGGTAACGCCTCGGTTTGGATTTCCGCTTTTCGGCTCAGTGCCGCCAATCAGAACCGATTGAGCCAA
>DASYXG010000115.1:0-4640 GCA_035935235.1 Allostellaceae bacterium | reverse complement strand
CCCTTCGAGGATACGCATCCGCGCGCTCGAGAGGTGATCAGCCGCCTCCTTGGCGAGAACAGTACCGAGCCCCGTCCAGGGCGAGCCGCGCCTATGCGACTGCATCGCGCACCTCCGCGAAATAGCGTGCATAGACCTCGTTGAGGCTCGGCGCGGCAAAATAGATGCCGACAAGCTCGGCTTTGGGAGCGATCCGCCGGGCGATTTCAGCGCGCAGATCGCTTTGGCAATCGACGCGGTAGCGCTCGCCGCCAAGCGCCTGCAGCCGCACCACCCCGGGGACGGCGGAAAGCAACTCGGGCACGTCGTCGCCGTGCACCTCCACATCGAAGACATGGCCGCCGCCCAATACCTGGCCAGCAAGCTCGGTCACGGTCCCGGACAGCGCGATCCGGCCGTGATTGAACAGGGCAACCCGGTCGCAGACGCTTTGCACTTGGTCGAGATGGTGCGACGACAGCAGCACCGCGGTGCCATCCGCTTTCAACCCGCGGATCATCTCGAGAAATTCCTGGGTCGAGTGCGGATCGAGCGCCGTGGTCGGCTCGTCGAGGACGGCGATGCTCGGCCGCTTCATCAGGATTTCGGCCAGTCCGAGACGCTGCCGCATGCCTTGCGAATAGGTCGTGACCCGCGACGTGCCAACCTGGCCGAGCCCGACCCGGTTGAGCGCGGCGGTAAAGCGCTCGTCGATTTCGCGCCGCATAAGCCCGGCAAGGCGCGCCGTGTAGGCAAGGTTGTCGCGGGCCGACATGTTCTCGTAGAAGCCCATCTGGTCGGGCAGATATCCGACGCGGCGCTTGACCTCGAGCGGGTCGCGCAACGGATCGAACCCGGCGACCATCGCCCGCCCGCTGGTTGGTTCGGTTAAGCCCAAGAGCATCAGGATTGTCGTCGTCTTGCCCGAACCGTTCGGGCCGAGGATGCCGACAATCTCGCCGGCAGCGACCTCGAAATCGACATGATCGACCGCCAGGTTGCTGCCGTAGCGCTTGGTCAAGGCCTCAGCGCGGATGACGGTCTCGCCGGGCATCGCGCGCCTGCTAACGACGGCCGAACCGGGCCACGGCGAAGACCACCACCAGCAACGCCACGGCGATAATCCCGATGCCGATCGCGCCCCATAGCGTCGACGTCAGCACGGTGATGCGGAAATTCGCCGATTCGGACAGGCCGCTCGCCGCGCTGACGCGGATCGTCGTCTGGTAGTCTCCGGCGATCGCGCGCGGCGAGGGAGTGAGCGTGACCTTGACGTTCTGCGTGGCGCCCGCGGCGAGAGACGGTATCGACTTCGGCTCGAAACTCGATTTCCAGCCCTCGGGCGCGGTCGCGGACAACTCGATATCCCGCGCCGCCTCGCTGCCGTCATTGCGCAGCACAACAGTCAGCTCGCTATCCTGCCCGGCATAGGCCTCGCCCGAAAGCCGACCGCCTTCACCAGCCAAGGCCAGGCGTGGCTGCCCGATAATGGTGAGGGCCAGCGCCAGATCGGCGCTGGCCTGATCGGTCTTGGCATGAACGGACAGCTTGTAGTCGCCCGCGGTGGTCTCGCGCGGGATCGTCAGCGCGACGTCGACATCCTTCGATTTGCCGGCCTCGATCGGGATGCTGGTCAGCTGCTGCGAGCCAAACGCTTCGGTGAACGTCACCTGAAAATTCTTTGGCGCGTCGGCCGAAAGGTTGAGTGTCGTGTCACGGCCGCTGTCGTTCGTCACGCTGACCCGATACTTGAAAGCGGTCGTTACTGTGCCGCGCAAATCCGGGAAGCTGGTGGTGAGCTTCAGCTTGGCCGGCACCTCTTGGCCGACCGTAACGGTGATCGGCAGCTTCTGGTCCTGGTTGCCGCCCTTGGCCTCGACGGTGAAATGATAGTCGCCGGGGCCGGCGCCGCTGGGCGGCTCGAGGCGCAACTGCAAACGCTCGTCGGAATCGGGCGCGACCTCGACCGCCGCAATCGGCTGGCCGCCGCCGAGGATCGTCGCCTTCCAGCCGGCGGCAATGTCCGGCACCGAAACCGTCAGCTCCTGCGGCGGCAGCTTATAATTGTGCACAGACAGATCGATCGTCGCCGTCTCGCCCGCTTTGACGGTCAGTGCCGGATAGCGCGTCGTCAGATAGAGGCCGGTGATCGTCGATTGATCGGCCGCGAAGGCCACGCCGGCAAAAAATCCTGCGATCACGAGGGCAAGCGCTGTGGCTACGAGCCGCCTCAACATCCGACACATCCTCCCCTGTTGCTTCCCCGTCCCTCGTGGCAGCGCGTTCCGACGAGAAGGCCCTGTCCGGGCGCCACGCCGTTTCTGTCAAGCTGTCGCGGGGCACGGACGCTGACATAGATCACCGTGAGGTCTGGCGACACTTAAGTTTTTGTAATGTCTGGCCGGCTCAGAAGACGCTCCCGACGAGGCTGCCGAACCAGCCGTGTTGCGGCTGACCGGGAGCAAGGTTGCCGCCGACCAGGGCATAGGCATTTTCGTACCAGCGGCTGCCGGGATAGTTGTAGCCGAGCACTGCCGCGTTCTGCTTCGCCTCGTTGGTGAGACCCAGCGCGAGATCGCATTCGACGAGTCGCTCCAGCGCCTCGGGTACATGCGTCGTCGTCTGGTAGTTGTCGATCACCCGCTTAAACCGGTTCATCGCCGCCAGGTATTCACCCTCTTTCAGGTAATAGCGGCCGATCTCCATCTCTTTGCCAGCCAGATGATCGTGGGTGAAGTCGAGCTTCAGCTTGGCGTCGCGCGCATATTTGCTGTCGGGAAAGCGGCGCACCACGTCGTCCAGCGCCCTGACCGCGAGCTCGGTGGTCTTCTGGTCGCGACCGACATCGACAATCTGGATGTAATAGCAGATCGCCTTGACGTAATAAGCGTAGGCGATATCGGCGTTGCCGGGATGCAGCTGAATGAAGCGGTCGGCGGCGATGATCGCGTCGTCATACTTGCCGTTCTGGTAGTCGGCATAGATCTCCATGATCTGGCTCTTGGTCGCCCACACCGAATAGGGGTGCTGGCTCTCGACCAGTTCGAACGTATTGGCCGCCTTGCTGAAATCGTCGTCGGCGAGCTGATCCATCGCATTGTTGTAAAGCTCGTCGACCGGCTTTTCGATATAGGCTTGGTTCTTGGTGCCGCCACCGCAGGCGGACAGCGCCAGTAACAGTAAGCCGACGCCCAGCCGGAACGGCGAAGTCATGAACGATGCCATGGTCTCGATTATACGCGCGCGGTTCCGCTGCGGCTTATAGCACGGATCGTCGCGCCGCCCAGATGGTGCTGGAATTCTTCAGGCGACAGCGCGTTGCGCGGCTTGCCGCCAGGCAACCGCGGGTAGCGGTTCGGCAGGCGCGAGTGTCGTTAGGCACCACGCCTCGGGGTCTGCGAACAGCGCGCCGAGCAACCGCCTTGTATGAGCATGGCCCGAACGCGAACCCTGAAAATGGCCGATGAGATGACCGCCGGCGAGGTAGAGATCGCCATAGGCATCGAGCAGCTTGTGGCGGACGAACTCGTCGGCGAAACGCAATCCGCCCTCGTTGAGTATGCGGTCGCCGCTGATCACCACCGCGTTGTCGAGCGATCCGCCGAGCGCCAACCCAGCGGCGCGCATGCGATCGACCTCGTCGAGCAAGCAGAATGACCGCGCCCGGCTCAGTTCGGTCTTAAACGTATCGGACTCGAACGCGACCATCATCCCCTGACGCCGGATCAGCGGATTATCGAAGTCGATTTCGAAGCTCATCGAGAAGCCATGATCGGGCAGCAGCGCCACGGTGGCCCCATTGCCGTTGACCTTGACCGGCTTCAGCACCTTGATCGCCCGACGCGGCCGATCCTGCACGATTGTTCCGGCGCGCTCGATCATCGCGACAAAGGGTGCCGCACTTCCATCCATCGCCGGCACTTCCGGCCCGTCCACTTCGACGATCGCATTGTCGACGCCGCAGCCTCTCAGCGCGGCCATCAAATGCTCAACCGTTCTGATTTCGACGCCCTCGCCATTGGACAGCACCGAACACAACGACGCTTCGACGGTGCTGCTCCAAACCGCGGGGATCGACACGCCGGCATCGGTGCGCCGGAAGACGATCCCGGTGTCGGGCGCCGCTGGCAGCAGCGCCATCGCGACGCGGTCCCCACCGTGCAAGCAGACGCCGCGGCATGCTACCTTGCCTGCAAGCGTCCGCTGCCGAATATGGCCCTTATCCCCCACCGCAGCCCCGTTTCGTAATGCTACGTCCCCGTGCAGAAAGCTTGCAGTGGCAGGACCCTTGTCACAAATCACTCTTTATTGCAGTTTGTTACAGAATTCATAACCCATTTAATCAATTAAATCAGTTCCTTACCAGATAATCGCGATCCGCCTGAAGCCAGGTCGCAACGTACGTCCCCGGGCTATTTGCCGTTAAGGAAAACGAGTCGCGAAGGCGGACGGCCTCGGAGCTCGTCTCGTAACCGTTACGGCAGCCGCCCAGCCGACGCGCGTCGGCGCCTAGCCCATATCGTGATCGGGATGTGGGCCGCTCGACCCGGCGCGCGTCAGTTGGCCTGGCGACGGAGAAAAGCCGGGATGGCGAGCAGGTCGTCGTCCTTGCTGTTGCCGGTGCGCTCTTCGGGCTCGAGCGGCGCGAGCCGAGGCTGCTG
>DASYXG010000114.1:0-7009 GCA_035935235.1 Allostellaceae bacterium | reverse complement strand
GACGACCCCGATGACGACCGCGTCGTTGCAGCACGCAGGCTGATGGCTCTCCAGCAGCGCCTCAAACATGCCTTGCGAGCGCTACAAGAGGCCAAGGAATGACCACCGGTACGACAATCGTTGAACTCTTATCTCTCGCCTGTTTGTGTGGGCGCTGATCGGTAGCCGTCGAAAAGCCATCCGGCCGCGGAAAAACAAGACGACTGTCGCCGTTGTGTCGGCGGATGTGGCAATCGTGGATAGCAAGTAGCGATCTTTCTAATCCGAGGCGCCGGGGAGTTCGCGCAACTGCGTCTTGAGTGCGTTGAAGTCGACCGGCTTGGTGACAAACTCGAAAGCGCCGAGTTCGTCCCCACAGTACGTGCGGCCCGGCCGTGGGGCCCCCAGCTCGCGAACAGCTAAGCAGTCCTCTACACCGGACCTCGCCGCTCAGTCGGGGCGCCAACGACCGGTTAGGGGCATCAAGACGCGCGTTCCGGCTAGCGCGCCAAACGGCTGCTGTGGGTTCAGTTAGGAGACTTTCGTCCGGCGCACGGGAGCGACGGGAACGCGCCGATTCCGGTCACTCATGCGATTCCATCAAACGGGGCCTCGGACCTAGAACGGGCACCTCGACACGGGGTCAGCCGGTCGAGCGTAAGCAGCAGTTACTTCGCACCGGACATCGCGACCGCTTTCGATCATCTGGTCGACGAATTGTGGATCGCGCTCGAGGACCCGCCGATAGATGGCACTGGCGGCGGCGGCGATCTCTCCATTGCGGCCCAATACCGCGTCGCCGAATTCCAGGATCAACAGGTTTGGCCATGCGCGCGGCCGGATCGCTGCGACAGCGTCGAGCGCCACGATGGCCGCCCATTCGATGGTCAATGCGCATAAGCCACAATTCCGGAATTAGTTTAGCAATTAATTTGCTAAACTATTGATTAATTTTTTCTATTACTTGACGTAAAGATGGATAGTCTTTACTTTTATTAAAGAAGTTATCGGCATTTTGCGCTGGGTCAGCCCCCTTTTGGAGATTTGAAATGTTCGCGACCATCAAGAAGCTTCTGAGCAACGAGGACGGAGCAACCGCGATTGAGTATGGTTTGATCGCCGCGTTGATCGCCGTCGCCGCCGTGACTGTGATGGGCACCGTCGGCACCAACCTCAGCAGCACGTTCAATACCGTCGCCGGCAAGCTCTAAACTTCCCGCGTAGGTGTTTCAAAAAGGGGCCCGGCGGCGGCGCAGCCGCCGGGCCTTTCGTCGTGCGCAGCGGCGCTCTTCGGCACCGCAAAAAGATAAGCTAAAACAGCGCGATCGACCACCCAGGTAAGGTTTGATTAACCACTATCCTCTAGGTTCGCTTCAGCGAGGCTGACGCTCCGCTTGCGTATCGCGCGGATGAGGAAAGGCGACCGAGGTTCGGTCGCCTTTTCCTTCTCTCACCTGCTGCTCGGCTAGGCGGCGCTGTACAGGGAGCCCTGGCGGGCTTCAATGTGCGATTGTCGTTGTCGCTGCCGGTCGGGGTGAACCGCCGGACCTGTTGATCGACCCCATCAGCCAAACCCGTGCGGGTGACAGCGGCAATTCGTTCGGCATGGCAACAAATGAGGCCAAGGCGTTGGCGACCGCGTTGGCCATCAGTCCGCCAACCGGGATGATCGCGCCTTCGCCGGCGCCCTTGACCCCGAGCGGGTTGCTCGGCGACGGGTGGTTCTCGAGCGCGATCGCGCGGATCCTGGGGAAATCGGTCCCCGTCGGGATAAGGTAGTCGGCCAAGGTGCCGGTCAACAGTTGCCCACTGGCGTCGTAGACGAGGTTCTCCATGAACGCGCCGCCGAGCCCCTGGACGATCTGGCCGATCGCCTGGCCGTGTAAGGTCAGCGGATTGACGATGCGGCCAACATCCTCGACGACCAGATAGTCCAGCAGCTCGACGCGGCCCGTCCCCGGATCAACCGCGACATGCGCAGCCGAGCTGCCATAGGCGTAGGTGAGCGTGTTGTTGTTCGCGAACGTGGCGTCGACACGCAAACTGTCCGCCGCAAGTTCGGCCAGCGAAGCCGAGCTGCCGTCGCTTTTGCGCGCGCGGCCATCCACCAACTCGATGTCATCCGCGGCGGAGCCGAGCCGGGTGGCGGCGGCAGCCCGGATCTTTTCCAGCAGTGCCTTTGCGCCCTCGAACACCGCCGAGCCGCCGAGGATCGTCGAGCGCGAATGGAACGCGCCGTACCCTTCCTGAAGGTAAGTCGTCGAGCCGTGCAGCACGCGCACCTGATCGAGCGGGAGGCCTAGCGTATCGGCAGCGATCTGGGCCATGACCGTTTCAAGGCCCTGCCCGACCGCGGCGGAGCCGACATACACCGTCACGGTGCCATCCGTCTCGAGGTCGAGCCGCGCTGTCTCCTTCGGCCCTGCCCCTGCTCCCTCGATAAAGCAGGCGACCGCGATGCCGTGATAGCGGCCGTCGATCAAGCGACCCTGCAATTCGCGTTTCTCATTCCAGCCAAACTCGGCGAGGCAGCGGTCGAGCGGCTCACTGTAATCGCCGCTGTCGCACTCGGTGTCGCTCGCCGGGCTGCCGGGCTCAAGCCGGGGGAGCTTGTAGGGCATTTCGGCAGCGCCGATCAGATTGCGCCGCCGCATCTCCGCGCCGTCGATCCCAAGATCACGCGCGGCCAACTCGATCAACCGCTCGCAAAAGAACGACGCCTCGTAGCGGCCGGGCGCGCGATAGGTGCCGGTCGGCGTCTTGTTGGTCAGAAGCGACTGGCAGGTGATGCGCATGTTGGGCACGCGATAGGGTCCGCTGAAAAATTGCGCGAGGGTGCGCGGCGCGATCAGCCCGGTGGTCCGGATATAGGCCCCGAGATCGACAAAAACCTCGCCGCGTAAGCCGATGATCTTGCCGTCCCGGCGGCACGCGATCTCGACATCGCAGTCGGTCTGGCGCGCCTGGTTCATCGCCATCAGGTTCTCGCGCCGGTCCTCGATCCAGCGCACCGGGTGGCCGACATGCCGGGCAGCAAACGGGATCAGGAAATCCTCCGGATAGAACTCACCGCGCGCGCCGAAGCCGCCGCCGACATCGTTTTCGATCAGATCGACCGAGGTGGGAACAAGCCCAAGCAACCGGGCCAGCGTGTCTCGGTTGAAGAACGGCACCTTGGCGGCGCCGTGCACGGTCATTCGGCCTTGCGCCGCATCCCATTCGGCGAGGAGACCGCGCGGCTCCATCGTCGTCGCGGTGGAGCGCTGGACTTTGAACTGCTCGCGCCTGACGTAGTCGGCCGCGCGAAACGCCGCGTCGGCATCGCCGATTGTCGCGGTGAAATTCATCGCGAGATTGGTGCCGCTCTCCTCGAACAGCAGGATATCGTGCTTCCCCGACGCGCGGCGATCGGCGACCGGCGCCAATTCTTCGATCTCCAAGGCGATCGTCCCGACCCCATCCTCGGCCAGAGCCGCGCTGTCGGCCAGGACGACCGCGACCGGCTCCCCGACATAGCGCACGCGATCGGCCGCGATCACCGGCTGAAGGAACCGTTCTGTGCCTGGCAGCGGCAGGAGGCGCAGCGGGATTGTCGGCACCGGGCCGATCTGCGCCGCTGTGATCACCGCGCGCACGCCGGGCGTGCTGAGCGCCGCACTCACGTCGAGTCCGCAAATGCGGCCGTGCGCGATCGGGCTGCGCAGGATTGCAGCGTGGAGCATGTTCTCGCGCCGCAGATCGCCGACAAACTCTCCTCGGCCGCGCAGAAAGCGCAGATCTTCAATCCGCTCAACGGGGCTGCCGATATAACGGTTGGTTCCCCTCATGGCTTCTTCCGATAGGCGGCGCGCGCTTCGAGCACCGCTTCGACGATCGGGATGTACCCGGTGCAGCGGCATAGATTACCCGAGATCACCGCGCGGATACGCTCGGCGTCGGCATCCGGCTCTTCGGTCAGCAGCGCGTGCGCGGTGGTCAACATGCCGGGCGTGCAGAAGCCGCATTGCAAGGCGTGGTGCTTGCGGAAGGCAGTCTGCAGTGGGGTCAGGGCGTCGTCGGCCGAGAGACCCTCGACGGTTACCACCGCGCGGCCTTCAGCCTGAACCGCGAGCATGAGGCAGGCGTGCACCGCGGCGCCGTCCACGATGACCGTGCACGCGCCGCACGCGCCATGCTCGCAGCCAAGGTGGGTTCCGGTCAGCCGCAGCGTCTCGCGCAGGCAATCGGCGAGGTGGGTGCGCGGCTCGATCTCGGCCGCGACCGGCTTGCCGTTGAGCTGAAAGCTCACCCGCATCACGCTCCCCGAGCCTGTGCCGCGGCGCGCAAACCGCGCTCGACGAGCGTCGCGACGAGGGCGCGGCGATAGGCGGCGCCGGCATGGATATCCTCCGGCGGGTCGACAGTTCGTGCCGCGGTGGCCGCCGCATCACGGATCAGATCGTCGTCGATGGGGTGACCGTTTAGCACGGCTTCCACCTCGAGCAAGCGCTGCGGCCGGTCGCAGGCACCGATGACGCCGACATGTGCGTTCCATACCCGGGCTCGTTCATCCTCGTCATAAAAGAGGGCAAGTCCCGCGAGCGCGAAATCGCCCTGGCGCTGCGCGAATTCCCGGAAGGCCCAACGCCGATCCGTCGGCCAGAACGGTAGGTGCAGTTCGGTGAGAATTTCGTCCGATTGGCGTACCGTCGACAGCGGACCGGTGAAGAATTCGCGCGCGTCTACCGTTCGTGCCCCGGCCGCGCCAACGAGAGTGATCTCGGCGTCGCAGGCCACAGCGATCCCCGGCAATTCCGCGGCCGGGTCGGCATGGGCAAGGCTGCCGCCCACGGTGCCGCGGTTGCGGATCTGATAATGCGCGACATGGCCGATCGCCTCGCGCAACAGCGGGTGCGCAACCGCCAGCCGCGCGTCGTCCTCGATGTCGCGCCAGCGGACGAGGGCGCCAAGGCGAACGCCGGCATCGCCGATGTCGACGGTGTCGAGCCCAGGAACCATGCGCAGATCGACGAGCATGCTTGGCGCCGCCAGCCGGAAGGCGAGAACCGGCATCAGGCTTTGCCCGCCGGCGATCACGACCGCCTCGGGGTCCGCCGTGAGCAGGTCGATCGCCTCCCTGAGCGTGGCGGCGGCGCGATATTCGAAGGGAGATGGCTTCAACCGGTCGCCTCGCAAAACACCGCCGAACTATGGCACATCTCTTGAGCCGTGCCCGAGTCGAAGCAATTCAATCGCCGACGGTTCTTGAGCGCGTGTCGCCGTACGGCGTGGCGCGCGCGTTGAGATAATGTAGCGCACCATGCCAAAGCAACTGCATCTCGCCCTCGACGTCTCCTGGACCCAGGTGGAGACGGCGTGGCGGCTTCCGGGGTCGTGGGTTGGCCGCCACTATCCTGATGTCGGCCTGTTCGAGGACATCGCGCGGATCGCCGAGCGCGGCCTGTTCGATATGATCTTTTTCGGCGACGGGTCCGGCGTTCCCAACACATGGGAGGGCGGCATCGACGCCGCGGTGCGCCGGGCACTGTCTAAGGAAGCGGTGGCCGGCGAACTCGCCAGCATAGGCTTTGCGCGCACGGGATTTGAGCGAGACGATGGCCGGATGGACCTGTCGGGGTTGACCGGCAGCCACGCAGCGGTGCTGCAAGCCAAGCGACAAAGTCTGATGGATCTCGCGAAGCTATGTGGCTGGGTCGTGGAGAAACGCGAGGATGTCTCGGTCGAGGAGCGGATATCGCGGATGACCGACGAGCAGCGTCTCGAGGAAGCGAGGAAGCTAGCGGATCGGATACGTCGGAGGCTGGCACTTGAGGCACCGGAGTTGATCGAGGGCGTGGCAACGCAAGTGGAGGAATGAGCCAGGTGTCTCAGTCACCCGGCGGCGCCGTTAGATAGCAATATCCTCTTGGGCTTGTTCCACATGGAACAGAGATAGGTGGGTCCGCGATCACCGTGGAACGGCCGCTTCCGGGGCCCGAAGCAGTCGTTCGCTGTGGTCGATTTGGATATCGCAGAAGCGCCGATAACGGCCATCGGTCAGGTAGGAAGCAAGGGCCGAATCCGCTCGCCTGTGCGCCGACATGACCTAGAGCCCGTTTGGATTTGGCCGGCCGCTCGCAGGTTTGCGCTGGAGGTCTTGCGGCACCGTCCCGGCGTTGAACAACTCATTGCGCAGATCATCAGTCAGGGCGCGCGCGCTGCGCTGATCCTGAACGACATGCGGCGTGATCAGAACGAGCAGCTCGGTGCGCGTGCGCGTGTTGTTTTGGCTCGACAACAGCGTGCTGATGACCGGGATATCCTTGAGGAAAGGCACGCCGCTGTTTTCTTCTTGAGCGGAGTCCCGAATGAGACCGGCGACGCCGACAGTCTGGCCATCCTGGACGGCAAGGCTGGTGCGGATGATGCGATCGTCGAATGTCGGGGAGCCCGTCGCGGTGTTTGCCGCCGGGGCCGCGACGTCGCTCACCTCCTGGGCGAGATCGAGCGTCACCAGCCCATCGGAATTGACCCGTGGCGTCACCTGCATGATGACCCCGGTCGAGTGGTAGTCGATGCTGTTGACGATCGGCGCGCCACTCTCCAGCGTGCTGGTCGCGGTCCCGGTCAGGATGGGAACTTCCTGGCCCACCTGAAGGTGAGCCGGCTGGTTGTCCATGACCAAGAGCCGGGGCGCCGACAGGACCTTGACCTGAGTTACGTCGGCCAGTGCCTTGATGATGACGTGCGGCGCCACGCTAGCCGCGAACCCGGCGAAGTTAGTAGGAAAGACCGGGGTCGGTCCGAGCGTATATTTAATATCGCTATTCTTCAGATAAAATTGCGTGCCATATTGCAATGCATCGTTGAGAGTTACCTCCGCTATTGTTGCTTCTATTAAAACTTGTAGCGGGATGATATCGATCTTCCGCAGCATTCCCTCAATGACCGAGTATTCCCCGGCTGTGGCAAACACCAATAGTGCATTGTTGCGGCGATCGGCGATGATGCGGATCCGGTTTGCCAATTCGGGGCCAGGCGCCTCGGTGGA
>DASYXG010000113.1:0-4367 GCA_035935235.1 Allostellaceae bacterium | reverse complement strand
GGCTTGCCTCGTCATCGGATTCTTCCTGCCTCACCCGTTGCACCGCTCCAGCGGCTACCAGCGCGTCTCCAGGGCGCTCTGGACGCTCGCCGCGGCCCGGAGCATTGAACAAGGCAGTTTCCGTCCCCTGGTCAGACGCGCCGCGTGGCGCGCCGCGCTGACCGCTATGAGATAGGAGAACAACGCCATGTCAGAAAAACTGCTCGACCGGAAAATCCCGATGAAGCCCGCGCTGATCTTCGCCGCGGTGGCGTCGCTGATGATCATCGGCGTGATAGGAAGGTGGGCCGGCGTTGCGCCGCCGCCGCCGGCTCAGTCTGTTGCGTCCAGCGCCCCAGCCTCGGCCTATCACCCTTTCACCCAGGCTGACATCGATCGGGCCGACCGCATCGGTGACGCCAGGTCCGACCCATGCGAGCGCTATACCGACCCGAAAGAACACATGCGTTGTTTCCTCGGGAATGCCGACGGCGCGTTGCGCGACAACAAGGCCCGCCAGGACGAGGCAAACGATCTGCGCGACTGCCTACTCGCGCCAGGCGGCGCGGCGCATTGCCGATGATCGAGTTCATCACCATTGCGTTGGTGATCTACCTGTTCCGCCGGCCACTGGCGCTCTTTGTGGTGGGGTTCGCCATCTTCTGGGCGCTGCATCGGCCCTGCTGAGGCCGCTGGAGCGACGAAACGCGAAAGGCGGCTCTATGCCGCCTTTTTGCTTTCCAGGGCCACGGCGACCGCCCTGGCGACGGCATGGGCCACAAACCGGCGGGTCGCGGGTTTGTCCAACTGTTCGGGCCGTGTGGTTCCGACCAGGCGGTTGAATATTTGGGCGGCAAGATTGTCGATCGCATCGGCTTCAGGATCGCCGGACCGAGTCCCGGTCCTGGCCGTGGCGACGCGATGGGTCTGGGCTGTCACCTGGCCTAGATACGGATCGCTAACAAGCCGGTCAAGGCCGCGGTTTTTGCTACCAAGTTGCTACCAAATTATCCGGCACGGACCAATTTTGTTCCGGACCGGCCCGGACCAACGCTCGGGATTATCGAGCGAAATCAACACGATATGGGACTAGGTAACACAAGGCTGGACGACCGACTCAGTTCAGGAAGAACCAGTGCCAGCTGCCGGTCGCCGCCTTCTGGTCGATCGTCTCGAAGCGGTAGAGCGTCGGCACGATGTCGAGCGAGGCGGCGTGGGTGATCTTGTCGCCATGGTCGCGCAACAGGCGGTGGGTGACCCGCGCGCCGCGGTCGTGTCCGGCGACAGCAAACCGGCTATGACCCAGCGCCGCCATGACCTCGACCTGATCCTGCGCCAGCGCGCGCTTCGAATAATTGATGCCGCCCTCGCCCGCCGGCGGCTTCGAGCTGTCGCCATAACCGCGCAGATCGGGGACGACGACGGTGAAGTCCCGCGCCAGACGTGGCGCCACCTTGCGCCACATCACGTGAGTCTGCGGGTAGCCGTGGAGCAGCAGCAGCGGCGGCCCGCTACCGCCGGTCACCAGATTGATGGTTGCGCCGGACGTCTCGATCCTGCGCTGGGTGAAGCCGGGATAGAAATCGGGCATAGCTTACGCCGGTTCCGGCGGGCCTTTGAGTTCGACCGTGTTGCCGTCCGGGTCGGTGATATAGACCGACGAGCCGTAACCCTCGGCGCCGTAGCGGCGGCGCACCTCGCCGGCGTCGATGCCATGTTTAGCCAGATGCGCGGTCAGCGCCGGCACGTCCATCTTGGCGATGCGCACCGCGTAATGCTCCATGTTGCGGCCACCCATCGACATGCTTGGCTGCTCGTCGGGGCCGCATGGCACTAGGTCGATCATCGACGTGCCGGCGCGCAATTGCACCAGCCGCGGCGTTTGCAGCTCGCGCTCGACCGGACAGCCGAGCACCTCGCCATAGAATTTGGCCGCACGCTCCAGACTTTGGACGCGCAGCACGACATGATCGAGACCGGTGATGGTCAGCGCTGGGTTGGCGGCTTGGCTGAGGATTTTCACGTCGTCGGGCATTGCTCCCTCCTTCTCGGCAAACTACTGGGGCTCGGCTTTCTTTTGGCGGGGATGGGCCGCGCGGTAGGCGGCGATCTCGTCCGGCGTGAGGATGCCGTCATGGTCGGCATCCATCGCGTCGAACCGGGTCGCGGCGCGCTTCTCGGCGGCGTCTCGCGCCTTGGCGATGTAGTCGTCGCGGGTGATCCCCTGCGGCGCGGGAGCCGGCGCGGCGGCTGCAGGCGGCGGGGAAGGGGTTGGCGGTGCCGCCGGGCTTTGTGCCGCGGCGATTGTGCCGAGCGCGGGAATAATGACGAACGCCAGAATTAGGATGCGCATCGAGCTCCTCTCCGCCGCAAGGGGCGAGCCTAGCGAACGGCCCGATGGCGGGCAACTTTTGGCTGCCGCGCCGCCGCGCAGCAGCTATGGTTGCCGCCTAGCCTGGAGGAAGTGAGATGAAGCCTACCCGCATCGGCGCGTTCGAAATCAACCGCATCTCCGAGTACGAGGGCCCGTTCTTCCCGGCCTCCGATTTTTTCCCCGATTTCGATCCCGCCGTGGTCGAGGAGCATGCCGATCTCCTCGGCCCAAGCCTGCTCGAACCCGGCTCCGGCAAATTAATGTTCAGCTTCCACAGCTTCGTCGTGCGCACCGGCCGGCACACGATCCTGATTGATGCCTGCCTTGGCAACGACAAGGAGCGCCCGACACGGCCGCAATTTCATCGGATGCATTCCCCATTCATCGCCGATCTCGCCGGCATCGGGGTCAAGCCCGAGGAGATCGATTACGTGATGTGCACGCATCTCCATTGGGACCATGTCGGTTGGAACACCAAGCTGCAGGACGGGAAGTGGGTTCCGACTTTTCCCAACGCCAAATACGTCATGGCCAAGAAGGAATACGACCATTGGCAGGATTTTCACGCCAGCGGCGTCGATTCCCCACACGCGTTGGCCTTCGGCGACAGTGTCCTTCCCGTGGTCAAGACCGGTCAGGCGCTTTTGGTCGGCGACGATTACGCGCTTGAGGATGGGCTGTGGTTCGAGCCGTTTCCGGGACATACGCCGGGAAACGTTGTCATCCACGCGCGCTCCGGCGGCGACCGCGGTGTGTTTATCGGCGACGTGCTGCACCATCCGCTGCAATGCCTGAAGCCGGAATGGTCGACGCTCGCCTGCACCGATCCCACCCTGTCCCGCGTCAGCCGCACCCGGCTGATCGAGGAACATGCGGATACCGACAGCCTGATCCTGCCCGCCCATTTCCCCGAACCCACCGTCGGGCACATCAAGCGGCACAAGAGTGCTTATCGCTTTGATTTTCGTGCTTAGTCGGCCGCGCCTGCCGCGCACAGAGCTATGAGCTGTTCGATCAAAGGTTATAAATCAATTAGTTAGGAGAATTTCTTCGGGAACATCCGAGCGTGGGTTCCGTTGACCGAGGGAGCCGCCCGTTGCTCAGGGCGAGCTCCTCAACCCACAGCTTTGGAGGAACCCATGATCCGCACTCTTACCGCCGGCGTGGCGCTCGCCGCCGCGCTCGGCACGGCGGGGTTGGCGTTGGCGCAGAGCAATATGAGCCCGACGCAGAACCCCGCAACCACCGCCACGCCACCGAGTGCCGCAGGTAGCCCCGGGACCAGCGGCAATTATCAGCAGCCGGGCAGTTTGGGTCAGCAAGGTCAGCAAGTGACCTCGCCGGCGAATATTCAGCAGGCGCAAGAACGGTTGCGCGCACAGGGTCTCTACAATGGTGCGATCGACGGGCAGAATGGCCCGGAGATGAAATCCGCTCTGATGCAGTTCCAACAGCGCAACGGGCTGCCGCAGACCGGCATACTGGATCAGCAGACCCAGGCCCGTCTGATGCAAAGCAGCAGTAATGGGTTAAGCCCGACGCCGACCAGCGGATCGTCGATGCCGGGTGCCGGTACCACGCAAAGCCCGGCGGCTCCGCTCACCAACCGCTAATCGCACGTTCGCCGAGACGATACGCCGGGTGCGCCCGGCGTATCGTTTTGGCGCGTCTACGCGCTTCGGGCATAGTGGGGGAGATGCAGCGCCCTCGCCCGACAACCGCTCCGATCGCCCAAGACCTCGTTCTGGTCGGCGGCGGACACGCCCATGTCCACGTCCTGAAGCGCTTTGGCATGCGGCCGGTGCCCGGGGTGCGCGTCACTCTCCTCACCCGCGATCTTGAAACCCCGTATTCGGGAATGCTGCCCGGCTATGTCGCGGGGTACTACCGCTTCGACGAATGCCATATCGATTTGTTGCGGTTGGCACGGTTCGGCGGCGCCCGGCTGGTTCACGACGAGGCGGTGGGGCTCGACCGCGCCCGCCGCGAGGTGCTGTGCCGCGACCACCCGCCG